>NZ_JBEZMR010000006.1:0-243573 GCF_040652795.1 Micromonospora sp. NPDC048170 | reverse complement strand
GTGCCCGGTGACCTCGCCCGCTCGACCCGCCAAGCCCAAGGCCAAGCCCCGCCCGATGTTCGGGCCGGTCCTGGCCCTGCTCGCGGCCGAACCGCGCCGCGCCTTCTCCATCAGCGACCTGGGCAAGGAGTTGCCCGGCCGGTCGTCGGGGGCGATCGGCTCCGTCCTGAACCGCCTTGTCGACCGCAAATGGGCGACCATGTCCACCGGATCGCCCCGCCGGTACACCATCACCGCCGAGGGCATCGACGCGTTCACCGCGGGAGCCGGCACCAGCCGCGCCCCCTCGGCCGCCGCCCCCACGCCCACGGCGCCCGCCACGCCGGCACCTGCCCCGACCGGCCCGGTTCCCCCGCGTCCCGGCGCTGTCCTGCGTCCCAACGGGGTCTGGTACCTGCCCCGCCAGCTCGGCGACAGCACCGACGTCGAGGTGCTGCGCCGGCTGCGCCGCGACACCATCGCCGTTCTGCTCTACGGGCCACCCGGCACCGGCAAGACCAGCCTCATCGAGGCCGCCTACCCGGACGCGATCACCGTCGCCGGTCACGGCGACACCACCGTCGAGGACCTCGTCGGCAACTATGTGCCGCTGCCCGACGGCGGCTTCGAATTCGCCTACGGGCCGCTCGTGACCGCCATGCGCGCCGGACGCGCCCTGTTCATCGACGACGCCACCCTCATCCCACCCCGCGTGCTCGCCGCCCTGTATCCGGCGATGGACGGCCGAGCCACCATCACCATCGCCGCCCACCACAACGAAGTCGTGACCGCCACCGACGGGTTCTTCGTCTGCGCCGGCCACAACCCCGGCGTGCACGGCGCCATCCTCACCGAAGCCCTCGCCTCCCGGTTCTCCGTGCACGTCGAGGTCACCACCGACTTCCAGCTCGCCCGCTCCCTCGGCGTACCCAACGGCGCCATCGACGCGGCGATCGCCCTCAACGCGCGGATGCGCAAGCACGAGATCGACTGGGCGCCGCAACTGCGCGAGTTGCTGGCGTTCAAGCGCGTCGCGGCGAGCCTCGGCCTCGCCGCCGCCGTGGCCAACCTCGCCGCGATCGCACCCGAACCCGACCGGCAAGCCGTCGTCGAGGCCCTCCAACGGGCCTACCGCGGCGCCACCATCACCCCCCTCACCCTCGGCAAGCAGAAGTAAGGCAGGCCGCCATGACCAGCGTTTCCGCACACCTGCGCCCCTCCGGCACCAGCCCCGCCTCCACGGCCCCGGCCGCCTCACCCTGGCACCGATGGTCAGCGGCCTGGACCAAACAGGCCGCGATACTCACCAGCCGACCCGACGCCAGCGTGACCGTCACCCCGGCGGCCGGTGGCCCACCCGGCTTCAGCTACCCCGCCACCGCCCAGATCCACATCGACGCCGACCTCATCGCCGACCCGACAATCGCCGACCCCCGCCGGCCCGCGCACCGGTCGAAGGTTCCCGTCGCCTACGGCGTCCTACTACACGAATGCGCCCACGTCATCCACTCCCAGTGGGACCCACCACCGTCAGCGCCGCCCGTCGTCCGGGAAGCCGCACTCCTGCTCGAGGAATCACGCATCGAACGACGCTACCGCGACACCCGACCCCGCGACCGGCGCTGGCTCCGCCGCGCCGTCACCAGCATCATCGACCCCGCCGACACACCCACCGACACCCTCTGGAGCGCCGCCTACGCCGCCGGACTGCTCCTCGCCCGAGTCGACGCCCGAATCCTCTACCCCGCCGACGTCCGCGAGGCACGACGCGCCATCACCACGGTCCTCGGCCGCAAGCTGATCCGGGGCCTACGCGCCATCTGGCGGGAAGCCCACACCGTCGGCGACACCGACACCACCCGCATGATCGAACTCGGAGAACGCTGGTGCCGCCTGCTCGGCATCGACCCGACCGTCACCCCGAGTCTGCCCGCCGACGACGCGGCCACCAGCGCGATCGCAGCAGCCATCGCCGGTGCCCTCGACACCATCCTCCACAACCCCGCCGACACCCCGGAACCCGCAAGCGACAGCCCCCGTCCCGACGAACCCGGCATCCACGTCGACACCGACACGCCGATCACCTGGGCCGAACGCGAAGCCCGCGACGCCGAACGCCAAGCTGCCAACCGGCTCACCGCCCTGCTGCGCCGCGCCCGCCACCGCGAACCCGCCCGCACCCGCGAGCCCAGCAGCGCACCGCCCGGACGGCTGCTCACCCGCGCCGCCGTCACCCTCGCCGCCCAACGCGCCAGCGGCGCCATCCCCACCGCCCAGCCGTGGCAGCGCACCGTACGCCGCCCCATCCCCGACCCCGAGCTGAGAGTCGGCATCCTCATCGACGCCTCCGGCTCGATGGAGGACTTCGCGAAACCCATGTCCTCCGCCGCGTGGATCGTCGCCCAGGCCGCCACCCGCGCCGGAGCCACCACCGCGACCCTCGCCTACGGCGACCGGGTCACCGTGCTCATCCCGCCCGGCCGCCGCCCGGCCAAGGTCCGCGACATGCGCGCCGACGCCGGCACGGAACGGTTCGTCGAGGCCTGCGCCGAAGCCGACCGGCTCCTGCGCCTGTCGACCCCCGGCACCGCGCGGCTGCTCGTCGTCGTCTCCGACGGCCACTACGTCAACCCCGACGAAAGCCAGGCCGCCATCACCCGCCTCCACCACACCGGATGCGGCGTCCTCTGGCTCGCACCCGACAACAAGGGCTGGCCCTCCAGGGTCTACGACAACACCACCACCATCACCGTCGATGACCCCACCACCTGCGTCAACCTCATCGGCCAAGCAGCCATCGACGCCCTGACCAGGGCCTGAACCTGCGCCCCGTCGCCGGGCGTCGTCGGCACAGGACACAGCGGGGACGGATCCCAGCCACACATCGTCAGGACCGTCCCCGCTGTCCACCCGCAGGTCCATGACCTGCGGCCCGCCACGCGAGCGCGCAGACGAACCCCCGCGCACGACTTGTCTCCGTCGCCGCATCGAGCGTCAATTCGCCCGATACCTCCGGACCAGACGTCGCGCCTGACACCAGGGCGACCCCACCCACAACTGAGGGAAACAGGCATGCCTGTCGCTGAACCCACCCCGCCGCCGGCCGAACCAATCTTCGTCGACCGCTACGACCTGCCGTACGCCGAGCGTCCCTGGGGGCCGATGTACCTCTCACCCTGCTGCCTCGCGGCCGTCACCATCTTCATCGATGACGGCGTCCTCTATTGCAAGAAGTGCTACCAGGGCGTCGAGGAGCGTCTGGCCGCCATCCCTGAGCCGCGCGAGCCGGCACTACCGCTCCAGCAGCACCAACGCCGGACCGGGACCGCCGCAGCACATCGGGCACGGCCTGTGGTCGCGATCGAGACGTCGACGGCGTCCTCAACCCCGACCACCGGCCCACCGCCCGCCAGCTCGGCTACCGCCGGCACCACTACGACGGTCCCGATCCCACCGGCCAGCACGTCTCCGGCGAGGTATGGCTGCACCCCGACCACGGCGCCTGGCTCAGAGAACTCTCCCGCGACGCCGACCTTGTCTGGTGCACAAGCTGGGGTGCGGTCGCCGCGACCTGGGTCGCACCCCGGCTCGGCCGGCCGGCCGACCTGCCGGTCATCGCAGTAGGCGATGGCGGCGTGCGGTTCGGACGCCAGCTCAAGCTCGCCCCGCTGTACCGCGCCATCGGCGGACGGCCGGTGGCCGTTCTCGACGACGAGTTCGGCGGCCGGGATCCCGCGGAGGCCACCGACCGCACCACGCGTGGCGGCGCAACCCTGCTGATCCCCGTCGACAGCGCCACCGGCCTACAACGAGGCCACATCAATCGGATCATCCGCTGGCTCAACCAACTCGCCGCCGACGCGCAAGAGCCGCATGTGCCAGGCGACACCGCCATCGGGCCGGCCACACCTGATGGAGAGGACACGTCAGGAGACGAGAAGTACGACCTCAGCGTCGGCGATCCGGTGCTGCGGAAATCACGAATGCTGTCCCGGCAGTGCCGCACGTGCATCTTCCGGCCCGGCAACCTCATGCACCTGGGTCAGGGCCGTCTCCGGGACTTGGTAGCCGAGGCGCGGCGGGACGAAAGCTTCATCATCTGTCACGACACCCTTCCCTACTCCCAGTTTCCGGAGGCCAAGCCGGCCATCTGTCGGGGATTCGCCGACCGCTACTCGACCCAGAGGCTCCAGGTCATCGGGCGACTCTTCGGGTTCATAGAGGTCGACCCACCCGGCGAGGACGCGTGCGGGACCGACGACACCGCGCCGACGCACGACAGCACTAGCGGTACGGCCCAGCCCGGCTCGGCGGGGTAGATCTGCGGCACGAGGGTGGGCTGGGCGGTAGTCGCTCAGCCCACCCTCGGCCTGACGAGCATGAAATCCAGTCCCCTTTCTCGTTGATCGGCGGGTCTGACGCTATTCGCTGTGGCCTGAGTCCACCCCGTCGCGGGATCCCGGCCAACGCCGGGCAGACGGCCCGGAGGGAAACCTCCGGGCGTTGTGCCGTACCGCACGAGGCTCGCAGACCGCTTCTCCACACAGTGTCTCCAGGTGATCGGACGGCCCATCGGGTTGATCACATGTGTTGTCTGTTGGTGTTGTCGCGTTCAGGGGTACTACTCGCGCTGGCTGGTGCGTCACGCGGGACCGGTGTGTCGGCGTGTCCGTTCCCTAGCGATTCCCGGTCGCCGGGGGTAGTCCGCCGGCAGGTATCGGTAGACCGAACGTAAGGATCTGCCGACTTTCTCGGCAAGCAGCTCAGGGTCCATGTTCGGTTCTTTGCGCAGCCAGTAGGCCACCGCCTCCGCGGTTCCCTGGGGAACTTCCGACTTCCCGCCGTTGTCAGCGTTGTCTTTGCCGCTGGCGCTTTCGGCGGCTGGGTTCGCGGCGGTCGGTTCGTCCAGCGGCGAAACACCGTCGTGGCTCTCGGCAGGCAGGTGCTGATCGCCGCAGGTGATCTCCTGGTCCCGCGTCGGCTCTGACATCCGTGCCCGCCAGCCATCGGCTGCTGCGGACTGTGCGGGCGGCGGTGGCGAAGACGCGGTGGGCTCGGCTGCCCGAGGCGTCTCGGCGTAGCCTTCCCGCCTGCACCAGCGACGGCGGCGGCCGGCATTGTTGGCGGTGATGATCCGTTCTGGGGCCAGGTCCGCAGCGAGCAGCGTGGTCAGGCCGTTGTAGTCGGCGGTGGCCGAGAGGCGTGCGGCGATCTCGTCGAGGTCGTACACCTGCACGGCGATGTCGGCGGTGGTGGTGTCCAGGGCTGCTCGGATCCTGCGGTGCAGCACTCTGGCGATCGCGGCGTTGCGGTTCTCTCGGGCGAGTGCGGCGCGGGCTCGCCTTTGGGACTCGTAGAGGTCGAGTCCGTCTGCCTTGGCGATCGTCCGGGCGCGAAGGGTGACGGCGGGATGTCGGATCCAGTGCCCGACCAGTTCGTAGGCGGGTGGTGCGGGTGGAAGGTTGCCGGTGGCGCGTAGGCGGTCGCGGCGCTGGTTGCCGGCGTGGATGAGCCAGACGAGGTAGCCGAGGGCGGACATGCCGGCGTAGAACCCGCCGAGGAGGTGCTCGGGGTGGGCGGCCCAGTTGAATGTCACCGCTCCGGCGGCGATCGCCGCGGAGAGCAGGCGGGACGCGAGTGCCCGCTCGCCGAGCCGACGTCTGACGTCCGCGTCGGCCATTACCACCACGCCGCCGAGTTCCAGCGTGGCGACGGCGGGGATGGCGACGGCCAGCGGAATGTCGAGGGCCTGGGCGGCACCGGTCACCTGACCGACGAGGGCTACGGCGAGCACCAGGACATAGAACGCCTGCCGGGTTCGGGTGGCATGCCTGACCGCTTTGCGTACCTCGGTGTCGAGGTTTTCGTGGGTTACCGGGACGGTGTTGCGCCGCAGTGCGTGGGTCGGCTGGTGACCGGTTTCCGGCGAAGGTATCTCGCCGGGAAGCGGCGTTGGTCGCGGGTCGGCGCGGTCTTCGGTGGCTGGGGCCGAGGACCCGGTCGAGGTGGTGGCGGGTTGACCTGCTTGATCGGCACCCGCCGTCCAGAGCGGGGGGACCGGAGGCGCCGTCATGGCCGGCGTCCGTTGTCGCGGGGGCGCGGTCGGCCGGCGGGCCGACCAGGTTGTGGGCCGGCGACCAGCTGGTGGGCGAGAGCGAGGGTGGCCTTGCTCGGGGTCGCGTCGATCTCGGCCAGACGGCGAGTGAGGATCTGGTGTAGGGCGTGGATCTCGTCTAGGTGCCCCAGAGCGGCGTGGGCCCGCATCGCCTGCTGGTACAGCGGCTCCGCGTAGGGGTCATGTCTGATGGCAGCCTCCAAGACCGCGAGGGCCTCGTCCGGGTCCGGTGTCGTGGTAGCCAGTGCGAGGTGGGCGTCGCGGGCCTGCCGGCGGATGCCTTCGCGGTGGGCCTCGATCCACTCGTAGTCGAAGCCGTCAGCGAGGCCGCCGCCATAGGCGTCCACGGCGCGACGCAGCGGGGCGAGCCGATCGGCGCTGCTGGTGGCGTGGTCGGCGTCGCGTAGCGCGGCGCGCATCCGCCACAGGTCCGTGTCGATCGCCTGTCGGTTGAGCACGTAGCGGCGGGCGGGGTGGGTGAGGTAGGTGCCCCGGCCGCTCGTGCGGGAGAGGGTCTTGCGCAGCGCGGACACGTAGGTGTGCAGCCGGTGAGGTGCTCTTGCCGCAGGCGCGTCGGGAAGCAGGTCGTCGAGGATCGCTTCCTGGGTCGCTTCGCCGTCGTGCACGGTGAGGTAGACCAGTAGTTCGAGGGCCTTTGCCCGCAGCGGCAGGCTGGTGTCTCGGTCCAGGATGCGGGCGTCACCGAGGACCTGCACCCTGACCCGCCCTCCACTACTCTCCGGCTGGCCGTCGGCGGGTAATGGAGAACTCGGGTGGGTTTTCGTCGTCGCTGGGTGGCTCGCGATGGGTGGGGGCGGGCTCATGTTGTCTGGCGGCGGGCCAGCGTCGGCTGCCGGAGCGACCTCCCCGGCGTGACGCGGCCCCGGTTGCCGGGTTTCCGGTTGGCGTGCCTGGGCCGGGGGTTGGTGTGGGCCAGCGGGTGCCTCGGCGAGCGTCGCGAGCAGGTCGATGGTGTCCGAGGGGGTGAGGACGGTTAGGCGGCCGACAGCCGGGTCGGTGCGTCTTCGGCTGTCTTTTCCGTCGGCGAGCGTGGTGGTGCCGTCGAGGTCGACGGCGATGGTGTCCCCGTCGGGCCAGGCGCCGAGCAGGACGCCGTGGATGTCGAGGCGCTGCCCTTGGGCGAGCAGAGCGGCGGTGCGGGCGCGCTCGTGTGCCGCGCCGGGCTCGGCGATGAGCAGCAGCGGTGGCAGCGCTTCGGCCGGCGGGTAGGCGCCGCGCAGCGCGGCGACGGTGTCGACGTCGTGTTCGCAGCACAACCTGGTGCGATGCAGGATCTGTTCCTCCACCACGTCGAGAGCGTCGGTGAGGCTGTCGGTGACGCTCAGGCGAGGCGTGTCCACGACGAGGTTCGCGGTGTCATCCAGCAGGGTGGCCAGGAGCGCGGAGGGGATGACCACCTGGCCGCGCTCGTCAGGCTGCTCCAGAGCGCCGGAGGCGAGTGCGGACAGCAGGAATCCGCGTGCCGCCGCGTGTGCGGCCGGTCCGGTTAGTCCGAGCCCCGACGCCGGCCAGGCCTTGGATAGCAGGCTGGTCGGCGCGGGCGTGACCAGGCCCGCGTCGGTCGGCAAGCCGGCCTGGCCGGTGCTGGGAACTCTGGTCTGGGCTGGGTCGGCGTCGGGGTGAAGGTGCCCGGAGGTGGCTGTTGTCGTGGCCGGACCGGTGGTGCTGTTGGAAGCGCCGCTGGTGGCCGCGGGGGTGGAGGTGGGTTTGGGATCGGACAGCGCGCGGCGGATGCGGGCCAGGATGGTGGGCAGCGGCGGCAACCGCGGGTCGTGCCTGTGGTTTCCCGCTGACACGTTGCGCAGCGGGGTGTGGTGGTGTTGCCGGTAGGCCCATGCGAGAGTGCCGACGGCCAGCACCGCGGCGGCCAACGCCGCATCGATCCACCCTCGGTCGCCGAGTGACACCCCGGGCTGGTCGCAGTTCGTTGACGGCTCGTGGGGATCGGGTACGGCAGGTGCCTCGGGTGTGGCGGTGGCCGGTGCGGTCGGCAGGCCGGTGTCCTTGTCGGGCAACGGTGACGTCCGGTCGGGCACCGGCTGTGGGCTGGTGGGAGGCGTGGGTGGGGCTGGGGCGTCCGCGCGGCCGGGGAGCCGCAGCGTCCAGCCGGGCCGGATGAGGTCGGGGTCGGTCAGGCTGCCCGTGGGGAACCTCGTGCCACGGTTGAGGGAGTAGATCTCCCGCCACCGGTCGGCGTCATCGAGCCGACGGGCGGCGATCGCGGACAGGGTGTCGCCCCGGCGCACCGTGACGGTCCGCTGCTTCGAGGGTCCGTCGGCGTTCGGACTCGCCGAAGACTCGCCGGTACGGGCGTCGCTGTCACCGTCAACGGGTGGCGGGATGGTGCGGTGCGGGGAGTCTGTGGCGGGGGCGGCGAGGACGGCGGGAGCGGCGCCGCCGACGCCGGCGGTCACGGCGGTAGCCCCGAGTAGTGCCGCGGTCAACCCCTGCAACGGTCCCGGGAGACGCAGCCGAGCGAGCCGGTGCAGGCGGCGGCCCGCCCGCTCGTACAGATGAGTCACCATGGCGGTGGCCAGCAGCGCCCAGAGAGCCCAGCCTGCGGCGAGCGCCAGGACGGCGAGGAATCCCGGTGTCAACGGCTGGCTGACCCACGCCCGCACCTCGTCGCCGTCCGGCCACCGCACAGTGAGGCAGCCGAGACCAAACAGCAGCAGCGCGGGAGTGCCGATAACCGCCGCGGCGGTGAGGAACCTGCTGACGCGAGCTGCTTTCCGGATGCCCATGACGTCCCTTCCTGCCGACCGGGTGAGGTGCGGGGAACGTTAGGCCCGGACAGGCGGATGAAGACGGTTCGGGCGGGACACACAAGGTCACAGCGCCTCACAAGACCTTACAAACGCAGGTCACGCCCTCTCGAGGTAGTCCTTGCACCGAGCCGGGTTGCCGGTACCGGAGAGGCCAACGATGGTGGACGGCACGCATCGTTGTCCGTCGCGCTGTCGTCTCGCTGCGATCGGCTTGAGGCCCTCGGACGCCATGACGCGAGGGTGATGCCGCGATGGTGACCGACACGACCGGCGCCCGCGCGTGTCCGCGGCCAGTGAAAGATCCCCATAGGCGGCCATTTGCCGCCCCGCTGATGGCCGGGGTTCTCCCCGTGGACGGCCAGATATCTCCCCGCTGATCATGACGAGACGCTGGTCGGCGAGGGTCGGCGGCGTGAAACGCGGCAGGGAGATCGTGGAAATCTTGGAGGCTTACGACCTCACGGGTAGTTACCGTGCGGCGGCCGAGTTGGCCGGGTGTGACCACCACACCGTGGCCCGGTATGTGAAGTTGCGGGCCGAGGGGCGCAGCCCTGAGGAGCGGACGCAGCGGGCTCGGCCGATCGACGAGTTCATGGACAAGATCGAGGAGTTGGTGGCCCGGTCCGGTGGCCGGGTCCGTGCCGATGTGGTGCATCGGCGGATCACCGCGATGGGTTTCGCCGGCGGGGAACGCACTACCCGCCGGGCGGTCGCGGCGGTGAAGAAGTCCTGGCAGGCCGGTCAGCGGCGGGTGTTCCGCCCGTGGATCCCCGAGCCCGGTTTGTGGCTGCAGTTCGACTGGGGCGAAGGCCCGCGCATCGGCGGCCGGCGCACGTCGTTGTGGTGCGCGTGGCTGCCCTGGTCACGGTTCCGGGTGGTGATCCCGGTGTTGGACAAGACCCTGCCGACGGTCGTGGCCTGCCTCGACGCCACGCTGCGGCGGTTGGGTGGGGTGCCGGCCTACGTGTTGACCGATAACGAGAAGACGATCACGGTCGAGCACGTCGCGGACATCGCCGTGCGCAACCCGGAGATCGTGCAGGTGGCCCGGCATTACGGGACGACGATCCGCACCTGCGTGCCAGCGGACCCGCAGTCCAAGGGCGGCGCCGAGAACACCGTGAAGATCGCCAAGGCGGACCTGGTTCCCACCACGGCGAACCTGCTCGGCCAGTACCGCAGCTTCGCTGACCTGGAGGCGGCCTGCCGCGACTTCACCGACGAGGTCAACACCCGGCTGCACCGCGAGACCCGCCGCCGACCGGCCGAAGCCCTGATCGAGGAACGCGATCGGCTGCATCCGTTGCCGGCGCAGCCGTTCACGGTCGCGTTCGGCACCACCCGCCGGGTGAACTGGGACTGCACCATCTCCGTCGACGGAGTCCGCTACTCCGTCCCGCACCACCTGGTCGACACCCGGGTCTGGGCCCGCTTCCACGGCGACGAACTCATCGTCACCGCCGTCGGTGACACCGGGCCCGTCGAGGTTGCCCGCCATCCGCGGGCCCAGCCCGGCCGCCCGTCGATCCGAGATGAGCACTACCCGCCGCGGTCCCGCCAGTCCGACACGGCTGAGCGGGTGCCCCGGGCCCGCACCGCCGACGAGGCCGCGTTCCTGGCTCTCGGCCCGGGCGCCGCCGCATGGCTGGTCGAAGCCGCAGCGGCCGGAATTCGCGGAGTCCGCCGCAAGATGGCCGAAGCTGTCGCTCTGGCGAAGTTGCACGGCGTCGACCACGTCGACCGGGCCCTCGGGACCGCCGCTTTGGCGGGCCGGTTCGCCGACAACGACCTGATCCGCATCCTGGCCCACCAACGCGACGACGACACCCCACCAACCCGGGCCAGTGAAATCCACAGCCTGCAACCAGGCACCTCCGCCTGGTCGACGTTCGGCACCACGACTGGAGAACAGTGACCATCACCCCATTGCGGGTCACCGGCGCGGCCGGTGACCCGCTGACCGAAGCGATCGAGCTCACCCGCCGGCTGAAACTGCCGCACCTGCGCCGGGCCATGGCCGACCTGATCCCCACCGCGAAAGCGCAACGCTGGGACCCGGCCGAGGTCGTGCGGGTTCTGCTGGCGGAGGAAGCCGCCGGCCGGGACCAAGCCAACCTGCGCACCCGCCGCAAACGGGCCGCGTTCCCGGCCGGCAAGACCTTCGGCGACTGGGACGAACAGGCCTCGTCGATCCCGCGGCCGACTCAGGACGCGCTGCGCAGCCTGGAATGGGTGCAGCGCAAGGAGAACCTGTCCGTCTGCGGCCCGTCAGGCACCGGCAAGAGTCACTTCTGCGAGGCCCTCGGCCAAGCCGCCGTCGAGGCCGGCATGACCGTCGCCTGGTTCACCATCGAAGACCTCGGCGTCATGGTCCGCCGCCACCGCCCCGACGACTCCGTCGCCCGAGCCATGGCCAGGCTGATCCGCACCGACCTGATCATCATCGACGACATCGGCCTGCTACCGGTCTCACCCGACGCCGCCGAAGGCTTCTACCGCCTCGTCGACGCCGCCTACGAACGCCGCAGCCTCGCGGTCAGCTCCAACCTGCACCCGTCCGGCTTCGACGAGATCATGCCGAAGACCCTGGCCACCGCCACCGTCGACCGGCTCCTGCACCACGCCCACGTCGTCGTGACCCAGGGTGACAGCTACCGGTTCAACCAAGCCACCGCCGGGCAGGGCGTCAAAGCCTTGCACTGACCCCAGCACCACCCCGCGGCGGGGAACTATCTGGCCGCCGTTGGGGAGAAACCATGGCCGCCAGCAGGGAAAACTACTGGCCGCCTACGGGGAAATCTGATTGGCCGTTGACACGCGCGCGGACCGCCAGCGACGTGTTCGTGTGAGCGCACCGAAGCGCCGGTAGGCATTCACGGGTGACGTGAGGATCATCTTCATGTTTGACTGATCCGCGTGTCAGGGCAGGTACGGCTGGCGATCGACTACGGCGTCGCCAGCACGACGGCGGTACTGGCGTGGCCGGACGGCCGGTGGACTCCGGTGACCATCGACGGCACACCCGCGATGCCCAGCTCCGTGCTGGTGGCCGAGGACACGAGTGTGTGGACCGGACAGCAGGCCTGGCAGGCCGCGGTGAACCAGCCGCACCGGTTCGTCCCCGCGCCGCAGCGCTTCGCCGAGCAGACCATCGACGTGGACGGCCGGCAAATTGAGGCGGCGGACCTGGTGGCAGCCACCCTTCGACGGGTCGCCGAGCAGGCCCAGCAGCTGACCGGCGGGCCGGTGGAGGATGTGCGGCTGGTGGTGCCAGCCGGATGGGGGCCTCGGCGGCGTACGTGGATGCGGCACGCCGCGCATCGCGCCGGACTGGGACAGCCCCGTCTGGTGGAGGCACCGGTCGCGGTGGCCGAGCACCTGGTCGCCACCGGCACCCAAATCCGGGTGGGCGCGTACCTGGCGGTGGCGGACATCGGCGGCGGAGCGGAGGTGACGGTCCTGCGTCGCGGCCCCGCCGGCTTCGAGGTCCTCGCCACCCTGGCCGACCCCGCCGCCGGAGGGGACGCCATCGACCACGCCCTCGCCGCAGCGCTGGCCGGCGGAGCGGACGGCGACGGTGGGTGGGAGTGGGCGGCGAGCGTGCGGACCGCGAAGGAAGGACTCGCCCAGCACGCCGCTATCACCGTGCCACAGCCCGCAGGGACAGCGGTGATCGCCACGACCCCGGTGCTGCAGCAGGCGGCGCGGACGATCCTGGAACGCGCCGGGCAGCTCACCGCCGAGACGATCGCCGCCGCTGAGCTCACTGCGGCGGACCTCGTCGGCGTGTACCTGGTCGGCGGCACGGCACGGCTGCCACTGACCACTGATGTGATCACCGAGCAGACCGGCCTCGCCCCGCAGGTCGTCGAAGACCCGACACTCGCTGCCGCCCGCGGAGCTGCCGACGCGAACACCAGCGCCACCACCGGCGACGACACCGTCATACAGGAACCGGAGGTGCCACCGACACGACGCGTGCTGGGCATCGCGGTGCCCGGTTTCGCCTCGCTGGCGATGATCACGCAGATGCTGCTCACCGTCACACGGGGCGGGATCTACCCGAACACCTGGGCGGAACCGTCCTGGGGACAGTTGGCGATGGCCGCCGTGTTCGCGCTCATCGCCTGCCTGTCCGCCGGCACGCTCCTAGGCTCCCTGGCCGCCGCCCACAACCCAAGACCCACGACACGGTCACCCGCCGGCACCGTCAGCATCGGCATCCTGTCGGCTGTCTCGCTGGGCGCCACCATCGGCGGCCTCTACGCGGTGATCGCCGCCCAGTACCTGCAGATGCCCGTCAGCCCGTTCCTTCGGTGGGCACTGCTACCCATCACCCCGATCGCTGTCCTCGCCCTCATCGCTGCGGTCGTCGCCGCCCGCCAGTGGCGTATCCCACCCGGCGGATGGTCGGCCCTGTTGTCGTTCCCCGCGAGTTCCGTGCTCGCCGCCGGGATCGGGATGGGACTCGTCCAGTACTCGATCACCGCGGACCGGTGGCCCGACATGGTCCTCTGGATCGACCTGGCCGGCCGCATCGGGGGCCTGCTGCTCGGCATCGGCGCAGTCGTGGCGCTGATCCGCCCCTGGATGCTCAGGCTGGTCCTGGGCGCGCCACTGGCGGTGATCACCGCCGCGATCACGTCGCTTCGCATGGTCGGCGTCCTCGCTGGCATCTATGCCGCCGCCGTCGCTGTCTGGTGGGTATACCGGCTGTGGACCCGCCTCGTCCGCACCCCCGCGACCACCCGATGACCGGCACCCACCCCACCACCGTGCGCCGACCCCGATCCCGCACGCCCAGCGGTCAGCCCGACGAGCGGGGGCGGAAGCGGTGAGATGGCCTCGCCAGATCGCCTCCGCGGCAGCACTCACCACGGTCCTGGCCGGCCCACCGATCGTGCTCGCCTACACCGTCGGATGGCCCCTGCCCACCCGCGTCACCCAGGAACAGCTACGCCAGTGGGTGAGCGATCCACTGACCGAAGACACCCTGATCGCCGGCCTGGTGCTGCTCACATGGACTCTCTGGCTCGTCCTCGCCAGCATCGCCCTACGCGCCACCGCGCTACGCGCGATGGCGACGGTCCGGCGGCTGCGGCAAGTACCGCTGCCCACCCCCATGCAGGCCACCGCCACCGGATTGGCCGGCGCCGCAGCCCTGTGGGCACCCGCCACCACCTCCACCGCGACAGTGGACCAGCCCACCCCCACCTCTACCAGTGCCGGTGACCAGGACCCCGGCCCCACCTCCCAGCAGGCAGCAGCTGCGGGTGTGGACGTACCAGGCGGTTGGATACCCGCCGACACCGCTCACCAGATCGCCGCCGCCGGTGCCCTGGTCTGGCTCCGCCGCCGCCGCGCCTACCAACCCCAACCCCTCGGACGGCGCCGCGACGACAGCGACTTGGCCGCACTGCCACCCACCGTCACCGCCGTCCAGGCCACACTCGCCGCCACCCCAGCCACCCCAGCACCCCCGCCGGTGATACCCACCGGAGGCATCGGCCTGACCGGCCCCGGAGCCGCCGACGCCGCCCGCGGCATCCTCCTCACCACCCTGCTACAAGCCCTCCGCCCGACCGGCCGCCCCACCACCACCGTCGTCACCAGCCGAACCGACCTCCACACACTCCTGGGACCCCACACACCACCCCTGCACGACCTGCCAGGACTGACCGTCACCGACACCTCCGACGACGCCATCACCACCCTCACCCACCCGAGGGACCTCTCCGAAGCACCGCCGACACTGCTCACCCACACACCCACCGACCTCACCACCGCCGTCCGGCTCTCCACCGCCCTGACCAACACCACCGGCGTCCTCATCGGAACCTGGACCTATGGCCCCACCTGGCACATCGAACCGGACGGACACACCCACCCCGGCAACGGCCACAGGCAGACCCGACTGTGCGTACTCACCGCCACAGCCGCGCGCGACCTGCTCGCCGTCCTCGCCCCCACCACCCCAACCACGGCAGCCGTGGCAGCCGTACCCCGACAACGACCACCCGCACCCACACCACCGCCCGAACCGCCCCTGCTAAAGCCGTTCACCCTGCAGGTCCTCGGCAACCCCACCCTGCGAGCAGACGACAAACCAATACCAATCCGCCGCAGCGCCGCCCTGCAGGTCCTCGTCGCACTCGCCCTCCACCCCGACGGCGTCACCACCCGCGAACTCGTCACCGCGATCTGGCCCGGCCTGGCCCCACACGCCGTCACCCGCCGCCTCTACACCACCCTCAGCGACCTCCGCAAAGACCTCATCGCCACCGGACACCCCCACCCCATCGAGCGCGCCGACGACCGATACCGCCTCAACCACCTGCACATCGATGTCGACCTCTGGCGGCTGAACGCCACCATCGACCACGCCGCCACCGCACTCACCAACCGCACCAACGCCTACCAATCGATCATCGACCACTACATCGACGACATCGCCGCCAACCACACCTGGCCCTGGCTCGACCCCCTCCGCGAGAGCACCCGCCGGCACGTCATCGACGCCCACACCGCCCTCGCCAACAACACACCCGACCCGAACACCCGACTGCTTCACCTCCAGGACGCCCTCCGCCTCGACCCCCACAACGAACACCTCCACCACCAAGCAGCAGGCATCCTGACCACACTCGGCAACCCCCAAGAAGCCGACGCGCTCCTCGCCCGCTACCACCAGAGACTCGCCGACGCGGGCCTCAGCCAAACCGCCCCCGCCATCCGGTGATAAGGCCCGCCCCTGGCAGCATGGCGACGTGAGTGACCCGGCTTTCCTCGGCATGGTTGTGGAAGCCTTGACGCGGCGCGTGCACGGTCTGCGCCGTCCGACGAGATCGGCCACCACGAGGCGCCGTCGATGGGCCGGGCACGGCTAGGACACCAGGGCCGCCTGCACCCGGTGCGGATCCGTCCGTAACCACCGAACCGAGTTTCGGCGCCTGCACCGCAAACCCCGGCCACCGCCACGTCGGCACCGCGTCGACGCACCATCCACTGAAACCCGATCATCGAGTGGGAAAACGCCCTGACCATCCATCAGCCCGTCCAGCGGATCGTGCTGGTGCATACCAGCGACGCGCGCATTCAGCTGCGTCCCGGCGTACCGGCACCGTCCGCCGCCATGACCTGCACCCGCACAACGCAGCCATCGACTGAGATAACTGCCTCCGGCTGTCGATGCGCTTGGACGCCGGACACCGCATCGGCCGGGCGACACAGTGCCGGTGTCCACTCCTATACTCTCGACGCATTCACCGCCCGCGCACAGTCAACACCCCTGGGTGATCTTTGATTGGGAGCCTCCCCGATGAGCACTGACATCGCCGACGACCAAGTAGCCGAGCTGGTCGACGAGATTGCGATCTACGTCCGCGGTGGGGAGAGCATCGAACGTGCCGTGGCTCGCCTGCGGCGCCGGGGCAATATCCCTGATGAGCTCATTGATGCAGGGCGGCGAGGCTACGAACGGCAGGTCGGGCTGATCCGCGAACTGCGTAACCCGCTCGCCCTCGTCGAGGCGGAGTACCGCACGGGAGGCTGGTACACGGGCCCGCGGCCGGACGATCGGTTCTGGTGGCCGCTGCGCGACCGGCTGTCAGACGGACTGGATGACGGCGCGGTGGGCGCGATCGACCGCGCCTCCAGCCGCATAGTTTCCCTGCTACGTCCCCCGGGGGCCGACGAAATCAGGTCGCGCGGTTTGGTGCTCGGCTACGTGCAGAGCGGCAAGACGACCAGCTTCATGTCGGTGGTCGGCAAGGCCGCCGACGTCGGTTATCGGATGGTCATCGTGCTGTCGGGCATCACCGACAGCCTGCGTGCCCAGACGCAGCAGCGCCTCGACGAGGTACTCGTTGGGGACGACGCAGGCTGGCACTGGCTCACCTATCATGACGCCGACTTCAACGAGCCGCCTCGCAACGCCAGTGGCCTGCTGCGCGATCCACACAAACGCCTTCTTGCAGTGGTGAAGAAAAATCCGGCCCGGCTCCGCAGGCTCGTGCGGTTCATCGACGCGGCAGGCGATAGTGTGCTCAAGGAGTGCCCGATCCTGGTCATCGACGACGAGGCTGACCAGGCAAGCATCGATATCGGACGCAATGGCCGGCAGTCGCGGATCAACGCTCTCATCGGGCAGATCCTGCGCAAGCCGAAGGCGGCGTACATTGCCTACACCGCCACGCCCTTCGCGAACTTGCTGGTACGTCCCGCGGACTTTGAAGGGCTCTACCCCCGAGACTTCATCGTTAGCCTTGACCGGCCCGTTGGCTACTTCGGGCCAGAAAAGATCTTCGGGCGCGAACCGCTGGCCGCCGACGAACCGGGCGCCGACATCGACGATGGGCTCGACATCGTCAGGCATGTGCCGCCCGCTGACATCACCGCCGTTCAACCACCGCCCGCCCGCGGCGCCGCAGGCGGCTGGTCGCCGTCGATGCCCGACTCACTCGCCGCGGCGCTGCGGTGGTTCGTGCTGGCGACCGCAGCGCGTCGGGTCCGTGACGGATTCGCGACGCACTCCACGATGCTGATCCACACGACCATGCTTACCGCAGGTCATGACGCTTTGGCCGCCGAGGTCGAAGACCACCTTACGGCCCTCCGGCAGGAGGTCATGGTCGGGGACCGTGCGACATTGCGAGCGCTGCGGGACGACTGGGAGGCGGAGACGGCGCGAATGCCGGCGGAGTCTCTGGGCGAGACGCCGGTGGACTGGACGGACATCTGCCTTCACCTTCGTGACGTTGTCGCCGGCGTCAGGACTGTCATCGACAACTCCCAGTCGGGGCAGCGATTGGCGTACGAGCCGGACGACCCGAGCCCGGTGATTGCCATCGGCGGTAACACGCTCTCCCGTGGCCTCACCCTTTCTGGCCTGGTTTGCAGTTATTTCGTGCGGGCCACCAACGCCTACGACACCCTGCTCCAGATGGGCCGCTGGTTCGGTTACCGACCTGGCTACGGGGATCTTGTCCGGATCTGGATGACCGAGGATCTCGAGTCCTGGTTCTACGACTTGGCTACCGTCGAAGAGGAGATCCGCCAGGAGATCCGTCGCTACGAGATCGAGGGTTGCCGGCCCGACGAACTGGCCGTTCGGATCCGTACCCACCCGGCCATGATCGTCACTGCCGCCGCCAAGATGCGTTCCGCAGTGGAGGCCGAGGTCAGCTTTGGCAATTCCAGGCAGCAAACCATTCTGTTTCACCATCGCGATCAGGACTGGCTGCGGCCCAACCTTCAGGCCACGCGCAAGCTGCTCGACGCCGCCGTACGGACGGGCCTAAGCCCGGTCGCGATGCAAGACGGCCGGTACGTGGTGCGTAGCGTGCCGGTGGATTTGATCCTGCAGTTCCTGCACGACTACCGGTTCCACGAGGACAGCCACCGGCTGCGACCCGATTTGTTGGAACGCTACATCAGCTCGGAGAACGCGCTCGGTGCTCTGCGGAGCTGGAGCGTTGTGATTGTTGGTGACCGCAGCGGCGAACGCAACGGTGCCAGGGACCCACTCTCGCTGGGCGGTGGCATCGCGGCCAATCGAATCAACCGCAGCCGGCTGGACATGCCTACCATCGGCCACGCGAACATCAAGGCCTTGGTGTCTCGCATCGACCGCGTCGCCGACCTCAACATGGCTAAGGCCGAGGCGGTCGCCGCGGCCGGCGGTGACGACGACGGCAAGCTGCGCGCCCTGCGTGAGGACCTCCTCGGCGCTGTCGGTCTGCTGTGCCTGTACCCGATCGCCGCCGATTCGGTGCCATTGCGTCCTGATCGTGCCCCTAAGCCGGGGGCCAAGCGGCGTGTCCCGCTCGACGCCGCGGACGACGTGATCGGAGTGGGTCTGTTCTTCCCCGCCAGGCGCGCCGCATCCGGCGTGCGGTACCTGTCGGCGGACCTCTCAGCTCTGGTGCCTGAGCAGCCTGACGAGAGCCTCGTCGAGGCGCTCGACAACGCCGACGAGGTACTCGCCTCCGCTCAGGAGGCGTCCCAGCGACGTCCGCCGGCGGCTCGACGGTGACCGAACGTTCCGAGCACCTGTTCGCGCTTCTTGAGGACAACGCACCGCTGCAAGACATCCGCATCCGTTACACCAACGTGCACGTGCCCGGCGGTCGCGTCGGACACGCCGTCGGGCGAGACGGGCGTCGGCACCTGCTCGTCCCGCTGGCCTCCGGCGACAACCGGACCGAGGACCGGACCAGCCGCGGCGTGACGATCACCGTGCGGCGGCTGGCTGACAACGGCCGCTCCAGCGTGTTCCTCGACGTGGCATGTGAACTGGCAGAGATGCGGGACCTGTTCGCCGAGGTCTGCGACGAGATGCTGCAACGCCTCGAAGCCGCCCCCGGGATCCAGCCGGGTCCCGTGTGCCGTGGGGTGCTGCAACGCTGGCGGGAACTACTGGCGCCCGCAGCCGGCGAGCTTCTGGGCCGGGACCGCCTAGCCGGCCTGCTGGCCGAACTGCACTTCCTCGAACTTGCCGCCGCAATCGATCCCGACCTCGCCCTGGCTACCTGGACAGGGCCAGACAACGCCCGCATCGACTTCATCGGCAACAGCGCCGGCGTTGAGGTCAAGGCCACCACCGCCAGGGAGCAGCTACGGGTGGAGATCCACGGTCTCCGCCAGCTCGACCCTGGTCCACTCGACGAGCTGTACCTGTACGTCGAGCAGCTCGAGTCGGTACCCTTCGGCGGCGACTGCGTTCCGGACGCCGTGGAAAGGCTCGGCCTAGCCAACGTCGACACCGTCCGACTGCTGCAGGCCTTGGCCCGATCCGGGTATCGCCACACCGCCGCCGAGTCCTACCGCTTGGTGCGCTTCCGGCGGCTCCAGCAGCGCACCTTTCGCACCACCAGCCCTGGATTCCCGCGCCTCGTCCCGGCGGACCTACGAGAGCCCACGTTGCCCGACCGGATCAGCCGCGTCCGATACACCATCGACCTGACCGGCGCCACCCTTGTGCCCGGCTTCGTCGACGGCGTCGACCAGGCCGTGATGCACCTGATCGGAACTCCACAGTGAGGCCGCTGCACCTACAGTCCGAGGCGTACCGTCCCGAAGGCGGCATCGATGCCCGTTCTCAGCGGCGTACCCTCGGTCGACCTGCCCTGGACTTCTTCGACCTGTTCCTACGCGAGACACTTCAGAACAGTTGGGACGCCCGGATCGGCGAAGGGCCAGTGCACTTCAGCATCGACGCTTGGCGCACGACAGCAGGCCAGAAAAGCGTCCTGCGCGACCTCGTCTTCAAGACGGCTCCCTCGTTCGCGGGCCCTGGCGAGATCCTTCGTTGCGAAGACATCAACGTCCTCGTCGTGACGGACACCGGCACCCGCGGGCTGACCGGGCCTACCCGGGCCGACCTCGCCACCGGCGTCGACTCCAACTTCATCGATCTGGTCCGCAACACAGGACGCGACGAGCGGAAGGGATTGGCGAGCGGCACCTACGGCTTTGGGAAGGCCGTGCTCTTCGAGGCGTCCGCCTGCTCTACGGTCGTTGTTTACTCGCGCACCATATTCGGCGGCGCCCCCATCGCCCGCCTCATCGCCATGACGCTCGGGAACCCGTACGAGGACGCCGGACGGCGCTATACGGGCCGACACTGGTGGGGAGTGGCCGGTAGGAACCTCGTCGAACCCCTCGAAGGTCCGCCCGCCGAGGAACTAGCAGCAGCGCTTGGTCTCAACCGGCTACCGGACGGCGCCACCGGCACCTCCCTCATGGTGCTCGCTCCGTCGACCGATGACGCGCCGCTACGCGACGTCGTGGCCCGACTCGCCGAGGCCGCTACGGCACACGCCTGGCCCCACATGGTGTCCACCGCGATCCGCGAGCCGGACATCGTATGCACCTTCACGTGCGACAGCGAGACGCTCGCCCCGCCGGACCCCACCACCGACCCGCGACTACGCCACCACGTCGAGGCATACCGGCGCTGCGAGGACCTTCTTGCCGGACGAAGAGCACCCGGACACACCTGGCCATGGGCAGTCGATGAGGTCCGCTCACAGCGCCCCGACCGGCGATTGGGAGTCATCGCCTACCGCGACTACCCCTACAACCCCGACGGCAACCACGACGCAGTTCCCGCCGAGGTCGCGCTCATGCGCTCGCCCCGATTTGTTGTCCGGTACATGCCGGTAAAGCCGGCCCCCTCTGGCCAGGCCACCGCCGGGGTTTTCCTCGCAGCTCCGGAGCTTGACAGCGACTTCGCCAGGTCCGAACCCGCGAGCCACGACGAGTGGCGCCCGGCAAACCTCGGCCTTGCACGCAACCAGCGCAACCCCGTGCGGCAGGCGTTGGAACAGATCAAGGCACGGTTCCGCCGTCACACCATCCCGGTCACCGCGACGCAGGCCACGCACCACCCGGGCACGGTCAGCCTCGCGTCACGCCTCGGTCGCCTGCTCGACGGCACCGTCGCCGGCACCGACCCCAGGATTCCCGCATTCCCCGAGCACGGCGGTTCGGTCGGCAGCGCCACCGGCGGTAGCACCAAGTTCGGTCCGCACAACGGTTCGGATCGGACCGGGGAGCCGGGCAACGCGCCGGCCGGCACCAACGCCACCGGTGAAGGCGCCGATGCTCGTGCGGCGCACGCCGGCTCCGGTTCCTTCGGCGCCCAGGACGGTTGGATCAGACAACGCAACCCGGCCCGCCGACCCCGTGCCTGGCTCGACCCGACAGTGAACATGATGATGACCGTGGACGGCGCTACCGCAGTTCAGTTCAGTGCCACCGTGGTCGTGCCCGAAGGCGCTCGAGGTGCCATTGTCAGGGCCGAACCGTACGTGTTGGTCGACGGCGGCAAGGAGAGCGAACCACCCGCGGGCGCCGACGTCCCACACGTCATCTGCTGGCGCGAGGCAACGACCGAGGAGATCCAGCACGGCCACCAGGTCGTACTGTCGCAACCCGGCACAAGTCACTGGAGTGTCACTGTCTCCCAGCCGCCGGACACGGCGGTCAGCCTACGGTTGGAGGCAAGGGAGGCCACGCCATGAGCACGGCTCCTGTCAGCCTCGGCTTTCTACAGCCGGACCAGTCGCGGCTCATCGCCGTCGAGCCCGAGGTCACCTACGGCCACGGCCTGGCAGTGGTGCAAGGCCGAGCCATGGAGTGGGACTACCACGCCCGGGTGCGGGTCGAATGGAGCATCACCGTAGACCTCGCAGGCATCCTTTCCGACTGTGGGCTCGGCGACGGGGCTCGTGTCGATGCCGTAATCAGTTGGCACTCGACGTGGACCAACCTTCGTGGGGCGGGCACCATCGCCGCCCTCGTCGACGGCAGGAACAACCTCGGCATCGACATTCCGGGGGAGGTACTCGGCGGGACTCTCAACCTGACCGTCACTGTCACTCTCGGCGAGGCCGGTCTCGGGGCTGCCGTCTTGGCGCCACGCCGGCCCGGGAGTCCGTTGTGGTCGCTGCGGTCCTCCGTGGTGCTGGAGGGGGCGGCAGCGAGAATGCCCGTGATGGCGGTCGACTTCGCCGCCACGGGACGGGGCCGGGAACACGGTGTCTGGCTCCTCGAGTGCGATCACGACCTCACCGCCTCGGTGGCTGGCGCGCTGCTCTTGTATCTCAACACCGCGCACTCCGACGTGCAGAGCCTGCTGAACCGGCCGGCCGACCCCGCGGCTGGAGCGCTGGCGCGGTTCATCGCCTACGACGTCACCCGCCAGCTCGTTGTCCGGGCCTTGCAGCACGACGAACTTGATGAGCGGCACCGATACGACGAGGGCACGCTCGGCGACCTCTTCCTCACCCTTCTTGTAACGCATCTGCCAGGGCGGACCCTGGACCATCTGCAGCGGGAATACGAAGACGATCCGGGCGAGATCGAGGCGGAACTGCTGGCTCGGGCATGGGGGTCAGGTAGGTGACCGCCTCCGGTAACGTCTACCCCCGCCTCGACAGTGCAGCTGCGGACGAGTTGATACGCAACCACGCGTCGTTGGAGATCGAGGCGATCGCCGCCCTCGCCGCGACGTCGCACCCTCGCGTGTCGTGGTACGAGACCGCCACATCCCGTGTCAGCGAGAACCAACTGCGCGAGCTCCGGCTCGTCATACTCGACATTGCGAGGGACGAGGGCTACCCGGTTCCCACCCCCCGCCGCTACGCGGGGTTCGACCAACGCGTCAGCCCCGAACTCCTCCGCCGCATGAACATCCTGCCCGCCGATGCGTCCCACCCCGGTGTCTGGATGTTCATATCCCTCGTCCTGCTGCCCGACGTCGCCGTGTGGCGATGGGCGGCCGACCGACACCGGGACCGGTTTACCGGTCGTCAGCACCGCGACACCTTCCGGCGACTGTGGTCTAGGGCGTACGCGGTCGGTGAACACGCTGCTGCCCAACTACTGGAGGATGAATTCACCGGAATCATGGAACGGACCTCGATCGCCGGCGACCCACGCGTCGCCAAGGCCGTGGCTGCGGCGCACCTCTCAGCCGTCGCGGAAGAGCTGCCGGTGTCCAGGACCGATCTCCTCCGGGAGGCGATGAAGCGCATCCGGCGCATGTCCGTCGTAGTGCACTTCCCGGCGCTGGACGGGGCGCAGCTGCAACGCCTGCTTGAAGAGGTGTACCGCGACACACTCGAGGCCATCGGCTCTCGGGCTCAATCCTCATGAGCGACGAAAGGCAACGACGACAGCACAAATTGATTGGCACCGCACGGCCCGCCATAAGAGCACGTCGCCCTCCACGGCTGCAGGGTCAACCGCAAGCGGGAAGCTGCGCCAAGCATTGAGACTAGTCGGACACGCACCAGTGGCGAAAGCGCGCCCCACAACGGTAGATCATGAACGAGTCTGCTGGTAAGCCCGCAGCGCGACGCCGCGACCTCGTGACAATCGGGGGTGCCGAGGGAGTCGGCGGAGGGGCCGCCTACAGTGTCCAAACCGGCGAGACTGCCGGGAGCTGACGGGGACGCCCCGGACAGCGCAGCGCTGCGACGTGACGAAAAGCGATCATCGTCGTACAGTGTGCCTGATCGGTCGTTCATACACGCGTGCGACCGAAGTTTCCGTGAGGGTTCGAATGGGGGGACGGCGTCCGGGTGGCCACCTACGGTGTGAAGCTGCAGCGGAGCGACGACCTTCGACTCCTCCCCCGCGAGGACGGCTGCAGCCTGGAGTCATTCCCGCAGTGGTGTGAACAACGGCTGGCTGCGGGCGGGCGCCTCGCGGTCGACCTGTTCTCCGGGGCCGGCGGATTGAGTCAGGGCCTGACCGACGCAGGGTGGACCGTCGCCGCCGCTGTCGACCACGACCGCAAAGCACTGGACACTCATCGGGCGAACTTTCCAGGGCTGGCTTTGGACGTCGACCTCGGCGATGACGCCGCCCGGGCAGGTCTCGTGCGACTCCTCCGGAAGGTCAACATTGACCTCGTGGCCGGAGGGCCGCCCTGCCAGCCGTTCAGCCGGGCGGGACGCAGCAAGATCCGCAGCCTGGTCGAAGCGGGCAAAAGAGACGCAGAAGACCACCGCAAGGAACTGTGGCGTGCCTTCGTCGACGTCGTTCTCAAGGTCCGCCCACGAGCGGTGCTGATGGAGAACGTGCCGGACATGGCACTTGGCGATGAGATGTTCGTGGTGCGAACCATCGTCGCAATGTTGGAGCAGGCCGAGTACCGCACGCAGGTCCGGCTGGTCGACGCATGGCGCCACGGAGTTCCCCAACACCGCCAGCGGCTGATCCTGCTCGCTCGCCGAGACGATGGGGCCTTCACCTGGCCCGAGGAGGTCGAGCACTTCACGACTCTGCGAGAGGCCATCTATGACCTGCCGCGGCTTCAGCTCGGCACTGGCGGACGCCGGATGGAGCACACGTCAGAGCATCTGAGCCCATTCGCCCAACGCATGCGACGCGGTGCCGAACACGGCCTCGTGTTCGATCACATGACCCGCCCCGTGCGGGACGACGACCGCAAGGTCTTCGCGCTGATGACGTCAAGAACCCTCTACTCCGCCATCGACCCGAGCCTGCGTCGGTACACCGCCGACACCTTCGATGACAAGTACAAGCGCCTGGACTGGAACGACCGCAGTCGGTCGATCACCGCGCACATCGCCAAGGACGGCTACTGGTACATCCACCCGGAGGAGCACCGCACCCTTACTGTCCGTGAGGCAGCACGCATCCAGACGTTCCCCGACAGCTTCCGTTTCGCCGGCACCCGCAGCGACGCCTTCCGGCAGATCGGCAACGCCGTACCGCCGATGCTCGGTGAGGCCGCCGCGCTGGCGCTGATGGCGCAGGGGGAACAGGCTGACGAAGAGCTCCGCGGGTGGAGTACCGTCCGCAAGATTCTCGCTCAGCACGCCACCCGTCAGCGCCGGGGCGATCACTGGTACCTGCTGCCTTCGCAGGGCCGCCCACCGGCCCTGGCGGCGCTGGTGGCGATGCTCGGTGGTCAGCCCGGACTCGGTGCCGCGCTGGAACCCCTACGAGACACAGCCCCCCTGACGCGAAAACTGCTGGAACGCGTCCTCGACGGTAGGACCACGTCAAGGCTTCGTAACGCCGTTGAGCGACTCGCCCCGCTACTGGACGACCCCGACGTCGCTCACGATCCCGACCAGCTGGAGATCAAACTCGGACTGCGGGCAGCCGAGACAGACCTCTTCCGGCTACTCCTCGGCGAGGACCGCCTGGTACCCAACCAGACGGCGACCCGAGTGGCAGCACGAGTGGTTGGCAGCGACTCACACACGACAAACCGACTCACCGCCGGCAGGCTCGACCTCGCGCTGCTCGTCGGGTCTGGAGTACACGCTGCATCGCGAATGGCGGCCGTGCGACTACTGGGAGCCACCGTTTGCCGGACTGAGCCCAGCAGGCGTCTCTGCCGGGCCTGCCCCCTTCGCAACAACTGCTACTTCGGCGCTCGCTTGATCAGCTCTGAAGTGACCGCTGCACCTGTCGGGCCGCAGCCATCAGATCGGCTTTGATCTCACACTCCCACAACCGCACCACGCGCCACCCCGCATCGGCTAGGGCAGCATCGTTGCGGCGGTCCCGCTCCTGGTTGTCACGCAGTTTCTGACGCCAGCGATCCGCGTTGGGTCCTCGAAAGGTCCGCGGCCCGTGCTGAGGACAACCGTGCCAGAAGCAGCCGTCAACGAAAACTGCCAACCGTCGCCCCGCGAACACGAGATCGGGTTTGCAGCGGCCGACTACCGGTCGCTGGAGACGAAAACGCATCCCGAGGGCGTGCACAGCCCTCCGGAGGGCGATCTCTGGTCCTGTGTCGCGTACCCGGCGCCCCCGCAGATGTGCGCCGGCCTCGGTGGAGACCCAACCACGAGAGCTGGTGTCGCCGTCAGAGCCTGCCTGCCCCATGCCACCAGGATAGTGATCGGCGTAGCCGACCACCCAGCCGCCATCGGGACCCTGAAGAAGCTCCCTGAGGCTGACCAACCGACGGCCGGCGGCGTACGGCCGTCCCGGCAGGCCGTCTCGCGCGCCTGGATGCGCGGCGATGCAGCAGGAGTTGGTCACGCAATGCCCGATGTCGTTATATTCCTTGTCTCCGATCTCCTCTGGGCCTGCGGGCCCATGCCACTCGGTCAGGTGTAAGTGATCCCACGTTCTGAGTTAGAGCTGTCCGGCGGGCTTCCTCCAGATGCGAGTTACTGGATGCCTTCGGCAGACGAGGTCGACTTCGAGGGAGGCTCCGGAATCGGCTTCTTCCACAACGTTAGATTGATCGTCAACGTCGCCCCAGACGAGGCGGAGCAGATAGCCGAGGACGAGCGGCAGATACTCCGCCTTGTTGATGAACTGTCACCCGACGGCATCACTTTTGAACAACTAGCCAACCTGGTGGAGTTCTACGATCCAGACGACGCCGAGTCATCCGGAGCGACACCGGCTGCCCTGGAACGTCTTGACCCGCACCTCGACGAGTGGTCCCCGTTGCAGGGGCTCGAACTCGGTGTTTCCGGGCTCGCGCACGCTCTCGCTTCGGTCGGTTGCATCCCCGTCGCGAGTTGTCGAAGCCATGTCGCACCCCATTCCTGGGCGGACCGGCCGGTGGTATACGTCGCGACCGACGAACCTCATGGGAGATGGCTCGAACCGCTGGTGCGCCGATCCGGGTGCGGATTCGCGACAGATGATGGGCGTCCCCATTTCCTCCTGATCGAGGCGCCATCGGTCGTCGAGATCACCCGTCTAACCGCCGCCATCCTGCACGAAGCCGGGTCCGGTTGGCCGGCCGGCTTGAGCCGATCATACGAGCCCGCCGGGCCGGAAGTCGGAAACGGCATGCCCTGAAACCGAGACCTCGACCAGCAGCCACCCGGCGATGGCGACAGTCCTCACGTGAGAGCACCGAAGTCGGGCTTGGTTATGTCATCTGGCGTCACGGCCGTCGAACTCGCCGTTCACGTCAGGGTTGGCGAAGCAAGCTGTGGGTGTGGGTTGGTTGATCCAGGGAAAGTCGGCACTTGATTTTTTCAACATCAACTGCCGCTCCTGCTATCTTTTCGACCGTGGACTACCTGAGTACCGCAGTCACGGCCCTCGACAGGGCGAACGTCCTGCCCCTCCTCGCCGACCTGATCCGCCAGGTGTACCGGAGGGCGGCCGACCGACACGAGCCGGAACTCGGTGACGACGCGATGAGCTTCGGGACCACGATCTGGCGCAACCTGACCAACCTGGGTGCAGGCCAGTTCGCCGGGCTGCCTGGGGTCGACACGCGGGTCGAGGACAACTCGCTGGAGATCCTTTGCGCGGGTTACATCCTGCGTCTGTACTCCCTGCAGGGCGGTACCGGTGCCAGTGTCGAGTCGATCCGCTGGGAGGGCAGCGAGGCCCGGCTCGGCGGCGCGGTTGAGAACAGCCGCCACGGCCAGCTCGCGCTCGACGACGAGGAGCAGTTCCCTGACGCCTTCGCCGGGGTATTGCCCCGCAGGCGGCACCTGCGGGTGGCGCACGCGGGTGACATCGAGACTGGCGAGGCGGTGGCCTATCTGGGTGTGCCTCGGGACAACCGGGATGGCGGTTCACCCTGGTTCGAGGTCCAGCTGTGGATCGGAGAACCCGCCCGGCTCACCGTGTCCGCAGCTGGGGAGAGCCGGGGTGGGGATTCCGTTCGACTTCCCGGCGAGCTGCCGATCCCTGAGCTCGACGTACAGGTCCGTCCGCGCAGTGGTGCGGACAGGCTTCTGTCAGTGCGCGCGTGAGGGCCGCCAGCAGCCGGGGGGACGCGCCCGCGCTGGCAGTCGCGGCATTTCAGCCGCACGCGCTGACGCTGGCCCGGCGGTGGCGCCGGATGCGCAAGAAGGAACTGGCTCAGCGGGTGGGCGTCACGGCAGCGGCGGTCAGCCAGTACGAGCTGGGGCAGTCACGACCGTCGGGTGCGGTGCTGGCGCGCCTAGCCCTAGCCCTGGCCATGCCGGTCCAGTTCTTCGCCGCCGGCTTTCCTGCCCCAGCCATGGCAGGCCAGCCCCACTTCCGCAGCCTACGTGCCACCACGCAGGCCGAGCGCGATCAAGCGCTCGCCTTCGGGGAGATCGCCTGGCGGGTCGTCGATGTCATGGAACGACACCTCGAACTGCCCGAGCTGCGGCTGCCCTTGGTAGATCTACCCGAGGACGCGGCAAGCCGCGACATCCAAATGGCCGCTCTCGATGCTCGCCGCGCCTTCGACCTAGGCGACGAACCCGTGCCGCACATGGTGCGCCTCCTTGAATCCCGAGGCGTTGTGGTGTTGGCGCTACCCGACGTTTCCGACCAAGTCGACGCCTTCTCGCACTGGTACGGGGCGCGACCCTTCGTGCTCATCAGCCCGAGCAAGAACGACAAGGCCCGTTCCCGCATGGACGGAGCCCACGAGCTTGCGCACCTGCTGCTTCATCACGACGCCGAGCCCGGCAGTCAGATCCTCGAGCGACAGGCCACCGCCTTCGGCTCGGAGTTCCTCGCGCCGAGCAGCCGCCTACGCGACGAGCTGCCCGGCCGCCTCGACTTCGAGCGCCTGCAGGAGCTGAAGGGTCGCTGGGGTATCTCTCTCAAGGCGCTGATCTATCGAGGACACGCCTTGGGCATCTATCGCGACCGCACCTACCGTCGGGCGATGGGCTTACTCGCCGACTGGGGATACCCGGAGCCGGGCGACCTGGGACCCTGCGAGCAGCCATCCCTGCTCGGCAAGGCAGCGACGCTCCTAGCCGAACAGCAGTCCAGTGGCGCGAGCGTCGCGGAACAGGCCGGAATGTCGGACGACTTGCTGGACATCGTGATCGCTGCTGGCTCAGACAGAGTCGAGCGGGTGGTCATCCATGCCTGACGCACAACGCGATCGAGTAGCACGGTGACCGAAGGGAGGCCAGTGGGCTGAATACCCTGCTGGGTCGCTAATGCCACGAGAACACCCGCACCACACCAGCACCGCTGGTCCCGGCCACCAAGACACCGCGTTCAAGACCGGGGCAAGCGCCCGCCCCTACCTGCCAAGCTGCACCTGCGCAAGATCCTCGCTGCTCGGGCCTCACAGATACTCGTCTGCCAGGGAGCAGAGGTGCAGGACACCCGGGTACTTGGTGGCTTGGTCGGTATGGGCATGGGCTCGGCGTAGCAGCGATACCAGGGTGGCGAGGGCTGCCGGATCGTCGTCGGGCCGTTGGTGGGCGACGCAGATCTCCAGGGGCACTGGGTTCGACGCCTGCACCGAGAAGTTGGTGAGGACGTCGGGGTCGAGCTTGGTGCGGCCGTGCGGGGTTTGCATCTGGTCGGACTTTGGGTTCACGGAGTAGTAGATGCGCTCGCTGGCGCGGAACAGTCCGCTGACCCTGGGGTGGTGCTTGTCGAGGTCGTTGGCGAAGCCGCGGGGGACTTCCATGGTGCTGGAGCGGTCTCGGATGCGGACGATGCGCAGGCCCGGTGTCTTGTCCGGTCCGATGGTCTCGGGGAGGTCGGCGTCGTCTTCGATGTCAGCGCCGGGCAGGATCAGCTGGTCGGGGCGCAGGTGCTTGTCCTGCATCCAGTCCCAGCCCCAGTTCCGGAATCCGGCAGCTCTGACCATGACGATGCGGTCATGGGTTGCCGAATCGGCGGCGCCGCCGATGCCTAGGACGTTGACGAGGAAGCCGGCCAGGATCTGCTTCTGCTGCCTGCCGGGGCCGATGCGTCCTTTGCCGTCGGCAAGGAGAGCGGGTAGGTCGGCGTAGGGGACCGTGTGGGAGGGACTGCCCTCCGCGCCGGGGAGATAGGCGGTTGCGGTGCCGTCTGGTTGTTGGCGGATGACGATCGGGATGCAGGTGGGACCGTCGTGGTGTAGCCAGATCCCGACCTGCTCGATGTCGGGCAGTCCGACGGGCATCTGGTAGGGGCCGAAACGGCCGAGCTGGCGAAGGCAGTCGTTGATGGCGGACGCCACCCGCAGGATGGTGCCGGCCCCGAACCGGGTGCCGGGGTAGGGCTCGGGCTTCTTCCGTTTGGCGTTCTCGGGCCAGGTCCTCGGCTCGGTGAACAGCTGGGCTGGCCGCAGGCACTGCAGGCGCCGGTTGGTGCGGGCGAAGGCCCTCTTCAGGCCGGGTTTCGGGTCGATGAGCCTGGCTCGTTGGTAGAAGGCAGCGTCCTGCAGTTCGACGATGGCCCCCAGGCGGTCGGTGCTCCTGCCGAGAACATCCCTTGCGAGCCGGTTGGTGTGCAGCTGGAGCATGGCGTCGTTGGTCTTCTTCTTGTCCGGGTCGGGTTGGACGCCGACGCCGACCTCGGCACCGTTGCGCAGGCGAACGGTGATGTTGAGGTCGCCGGTGAAGCGGACCACGATGTTGTCGGCCGGGTCGGACTCGCGTGCGAGGCCGAAGTGGTGCTCCAGGGTCGCAAGTACGGCCTCGCGAGTGATGTCGCTCTGCGTCCACAGCTCGATGGTGTACGTGGTGTTCGGGTCGAACGCGGCTTTGATCTTGCGGGTGGCGCGGGAGCCGACACGCTCGAGGTCGGGCAGCGGCCGGATCCCGCGCCGGGTGAGGAGGCTGCGCAGCCTGTCGTGGACGTCGACGTGGTCTCCTGGGACCAGGCCTGTGTTGGCGGCGTGGGCGAGCGTCTTGGCTCGTCTGGTTTCGTTGCCGTCGGCGTCCACGCTGGATGCGGCGTCGGCGTCCGCCGCCTGGCTTTTGGTGCCTTCGCTGTACAGGAAGTAGGCGCGGATGGCCCGTTCGGCGAGCACGTCGGCGGCTGCCGCCGGGTCGGCGAGGGTCTTGTGCGGGTCGGGGAACGAGAGTTGGGTGAGCTTCGCGAGGGCGCGGGCCAGGCCGGGGCTCCACTGCCACTGCCAGCCTCCGCCGGGGATCCGCATCTGGCGTGCCAGCGCGGACAGCAGGGTGTGGGGTTCGTCGTCGCGGCCGAGGAAGCCTTGGGGCCCGTGGAGCCAGATGGTGGCCGAGGTGGGGCCTTTGCCGCGCGACGGCACGTAGGCCACGGGCATGAGGGGGAAGCGGCTGATGCTGACGTCGGCGTGGATGCGCGGTACTGGGAAGTTGGGTGCCGTTTCCAGGTGAAAGTCGATCTTGGCGGTGACGAGTCCGGGGCCGGCACGGTCGTCGTCGGTTCGCTGGGGCGGCCAGAGGACGGCGCTGCGCCGGCCGTCGCTTCTCGGTGGCCCGAGGATGAAGTCGCGCCGGGCCTTGCCGAGCAGGTCGAGTTTCTTGTCGACGACCTCTTTGGCGAGGAACGAGGGCAGCATCTGGTAGACGTGCGGGGCCACCGCGGCGGTGCCGTTGGCGCGGACGGCGTATTCGAGGAGATTGAAGCAGCGGCGGTCGAAGACGAGGTCAGCCGGCTTGAGCATCTGGTACCAGTCGACCTGGTCGGTGATCTCGGTGGTGGCCCAGCTGGCGATCGCGTCGGTGACCACGTACGTGTCGATGCCGGGGAATGCGACGATGAAGTCGTCCGACCTCAGGTCCCAGTTGATGTACATGATCGCCGGGTCGATGCCGCAGAGGAGCTCTTTGAGGCTGCTGGTGGGCAGCGAGTGGCCAGGCCGGCCGAACGGCCTCGTGCGCCATTGCTTGTCGAGTTCGGTGAACCAGGTGGCGGGCATCGCCGCGACGTCGCACTCCACGTCCCAGCGGGTGCCTGGCTCGATGTCGAACGCGAGCAGCCGCAGGTGGTCGCCGGTGGTCCTGCGGGGCGGCTTGGCCGTGTTCTCGCTGGTCTCGGTGTCGGTCACCGGCGGGTCCTCCTCGATCCCAGGGGCTCGTTGGTGCGGACCAGGTGGCCCATCAGGCCCCACACGGCGGTGTTGACGGCGTGCTCTCGCAGGCGGTGCTGGCTCGCGCCGTCAACGGGCGTGGCCAGCAGTTGTCCAAGGTACTGGTCGGTGGCCACGACGATGCTGGTACGCGCCGTGTCCGCGGTTTTCTCCTCGGGGTCGGCGAGTCGTTCGGCGAAGGCCGCGTCGCACAGCAGCACGGTGGTCGGCTGGTTGCCCCGGATGCTGCGTCCGATGGTCTGGCTCATGGGGACGAGGTTGTTGGCGACGAAGACGCGCCGGTCCTGCGGGTCGAGGGCGCGGAACTGGATGGGGCGGCCGATGGCGTCGAACCAGACCTTGCGAGCAGTGGAGCGGAGCTGCTTCACGAGGCTGCCGACTTCGCCGGGGGCGGCGGCTGGCGGCCGTTGGAGGTGGTCCATGGCCAGTTGGCTCACCAGTGACAGGGGGAAGGCCAGGTCGAAGGGCGGCGGGTGGGAGCGGGTCAGGTAGATGACGGCGCCGAGGGCGGCGGTGTCGTTGGCGTTGAGGATGTTGTAGCCGCGCTGGATCGACATCTCGGCGGCGACGAGGATCTCTTCCTCGCCGGTGCCGAAGCGCCCGACGAGACGGCGTTGGATGCCGCCGACGCCGGGGTCGGCGGCGTCGGGTACGACGATCCGCGCGCTGAGCTGGGGCACTCGGGCGTTGATGTGGTCGCCGACGGTACGTGCCTCGTCGCCGGACAAGACCACGAACAGGATCTTGCGCCGGTCTTCGGGCAGCTTCGCCCGCAGTTCGTCGACGACGCTGCGCGTCCGGCCGTCGACGGGCTGGCACAGCGCGGTGACCAGCAGACGCAGGGCGTCGTGTCGCCGGCTGCCGGTCTTGCCGGAAACGAAGATCGGGTCAGCGCCGCTCCTCTGCGACTTGACTGCCATGTGGGATTGGCGCAGGGCATCCTCGTCCTCGGGGGGCGGGCGCAGCACGGCGGTGGGCTCGATGGGGATGTGGTAGAACGACGAGCCGGGCGCCCAGCTGGTGGCGGAGGTCAGCACCACGTGGGGGCCCTGCACGCCCTCGCAGGCGAGGAGGTCGTGCGCGTGGTGCAGCAGCCACCGGCCGACACCGTGGACCCACAGCAGTTGCAGCGACGCTCCGCCGTTGCGGCTGTCGGCCCACCGCAGGGCGAGGATGTTGCCCATCGGTGCCTCTGGGACGAGCGGCCGGTAGTCGCGGGGCGGCTGGTCGGCCCAGAAGGTCTCCTCGTCGGGCAGTTGCAGGTGCTCCCGCACCGATGGGTACATCGTCGTCATCGCGAAGAACGTCGTGGTGATGCGGCCGGCGCAGATCGCCGCCTCGACGACCAGGCGTAGCAGGCCGCGACGCTGGTCGAACCATTCGCGGCGCACGAGCCCTGCGTCGATGTTCGGCTGCAGCCACCGGTCGAGCCAGTCGTCGATGGCCAGCGCTACCGCGGCGTTCGTCCGCGGCTGGCGGGTCACCTGGGCGACGACGTCGTCGAGACTGTGCGGCTGCTCGCTCAGCGGGCTCTCCGCGAACTCCTGCAGCTCCTGACGGTAGAAGTCGTCGGCGAGGTCTTCGACGCGCTTGTCCCCGTCACCGCGCGAGGGCAGCCCGAACAGGGTCCGGGCAACGCGGCGCAACAGTGAGTGCGCCGTGAACGGCGCGTCGCCGAGCAACTCCTTCAGCCGCTGCCCGGACGGCGACAGGGCCAGCCGGTTCAGCACGAAGACCGCATTCTGGTGGATCTGCAGCTGCGTGTGCCAGCGGTCGACCTCGTCATCGGCCGCCGGGGCCATGCTCTGGTTGTCCAGGGCAGCGTTGGTGTACTGGACCATCCGGTGCGTCCAGCCCTTGCCCGCGGCCACCAAGGGCTCGGTCTGCACGAACCGTGAGTCCAGCACCTGCTGGACCGCGTCCGCCTCGTCGATGACGAGCAGGTCGGTGTGCGGCTGGAAGGCCTCGAACCAGCGCATGGACGCGTCAGCGGGTTCCGCGCGGCTGGCGATGAGGCACTGCGCGGTGGTGACCCAGACCTGCGCGTTGGCAATCTCGCGGTGAGCCTTCTGCGCTGGGCAGATCGACAGCAACGGGCAGTCGTAGGTGGCCAGCTCGTCTGCCTCAGCGTCGCGGAGCTTGCCGTGGCACGGGAACTCGTTCGGCTCCAGCGGCTTCCAGTCGGGGTTGGCCGAGCGCCGGAAGGGTTCCAGCAGGCAGGAGGCGTTGGCGTAGGCGGCAGCCGGGTCGGCAGGGTTGTCGTCGTCGGGCACGAGAACGGGGGATTCTTCGATCGCGGAGCGCCAGTACCGTGCAGCGTGCTCGGCTCGGTTGCTGCGCCCGATCAGGGGTACGGCGTCGATGCCGATCGACCGGAGGAAGGACACCTTGGCGTAGACGTCACCGACCGAGCCCAGGACCATCCCGACCCTGTTGCCGTGCTTCAGCACCCGGTTGACCGCCAACACGTCGGTGAGGGTGGTCTTGCCCGAGTTCATGAGCCCGACGATGTGGGAGACGCCGTCGAGGACAAACGTCTCGGGTCCGTCGACCAGGCCGGGGCCGTTGCGGTCGACGGAGCTGAAGCGCATGTTCTCCGTCAGGCGCTTGTGCCAGTTCCGGTTGGTGATGTGGGGCTTGCCGACGAGCCTTCGGTCGATCTCCTTCGCCGTCTCCAGCAGTTCCTTCTCGAACGACACCGTCCAGGGTTCCCGAAGCCGGCGGGGCACGAGGGGAAGCCGCGCGACGGGCGGGGCCGGCGGCAGCGTCGACGGCAGGTGCACCACCTCGACGCCGTCTCCGGTGCGGAACTCGTACCGCCGCCCGACCGGTGCCGGTGGCCGTGGCGGGGTCAGCCTGTATTGCAGCGGATCGGCCAGCGCCGCGTCGTACGTCGCCACGCGGTCCTGGCACAACGCCGAGCCCGCGACGTTGAACACCGTGTTGTCGTTGACCTGCCCGTCCGCGGCGTCCGTGCGGGCGAAGCGCCGCCATTCCTGCGGCACCCGCAGGTAGTGGTTGAGCAGCCTGCGCCAGTAGCCGCGCCGGGCCACGTCACCCATGCGGTGCCGCACCCGCCGGCACGCCGCCACCAGCTCGGGCGGTAGGTCGGCGTACCCGGACAGCAGCGGCTGCAGCGCCCCCACCGGCTCGCCCGGGAAGTGCTTCGTCAGGAAGTGCAGCCCCAGCTCGACCCGGCAGAACGCGTCCCGAGCCATCACTGCCTCCGGGAACTGCTCCCGGCGCATCTGCTTCATCAAGCTGTCGCGCCACGACGAGGTCTCTCTCACGCGGCCAACTCCTTCACCCGCTCCTTGACCCGAGCCACCAGCTGGTTCTCGTCGATCACGCGCACGCCCGCGACCCGCCCGTCGAGTTCGGCCTCCAGGTCGCTGATGTAGCCCGGCTGCACCGCCCGGTGAGCTGGAAGCGCCAGGTACCGCCGGTCGCACGCCGGTGCCTGCGGCCAGGTGAAGCCCCGGCCCAACAGCCGCGCGCTGACCTGGTCCTTCGCGTCCACGCCCCAGGTCTCGGCAACCTCCGGCACGCCACTCGCGCCTGGGCGCAGGAACTCGATCAACACGTCCAGCGCGTCGACTCCCGGGTACGGCGTGACCCTGACCACCGGCGCCAGCGAGTCGACCGACAGCGCGTCGATGATCCGCGCCTCCACCAGGCCCGGATCATGGATGTACTTGCGGGTCGCCCGGTGCTGCTCGTAGACCACTACCGTCGGCACAGCCGTCCACGTCTCCGGTGAACCCCCGGGGCAACCCGCGGTCGCGCAGCACGCCGATGGATCGGCCAGCACGTTGCGGCACGAAGGACACAGGAGGTACTCCTGCGGCTCCCGGGCGGGCCTCGAGTGGTAGGCGAGGCTGATCAGCCGGTGGACGTACGTCTGTCCGCTGTTGTTCGTCGCCGGGAAACGCCGCTCAAGGCCACGGACCTCCCGGTCGGCGACGACCGCGTGATCGATGAGGTAGCGCCGCAGCACCGCGTACGCCTCCCCGATCTCCTCGTCCGAGGAGCCGTTCGTGGCCGCGGCTTCCCGCAGTGCCAGGTGCACCTGGTTCTCGGTCCACTCGGCCTCCACGTCGTGCCGCGCGAGCCGAGAGCCCTGCACCGCGAACTCGGTCAGGTCACCGTCGGCAAGCAGACTGTTCTGCAGGTCAGTGATCGACAGGTCGAGCTGCACGGGCCACGTCGCCAGCGGCTGCGCACAGAGCTCCAACAGGGGGAGGTCGCTGTCGAGCGGCTGCAGACCCTGGTCGGCGAAACGCCACCACAGACGCGAGAAGCCCACCCGCCACGGGGCCGGCAACAACCCCGCCTCCTTCGCCGACCCGCCCGCCGCCTGTCTCCTCCGCTGAACGATGTCCGCCAGTCCAGCGGACAACATCATCACCGTCAGGTAATCGTCATCCGGGGTCCGAACCCGTCCGAGATGCCCGCCAACGATTGGCGCCTGAGCATGAACGTCCATTGGAGCCGTTCCTCACAGCTAAAGTCCGACCCGGTTCTCCCCGTGCAAGGGGCGGCTCCAGTAGACACCCCGCCCCTGACACTCTCGGGGCCCACACGCCCGCGGCTTCCCGTTCGGCCGCCCTCGACGGCATCGGGAAACCTCAGGCCGTTCGACGGCTGGCTCCATGTCGGACCCTGCTGGTTCACTTGGCCGCAGGTGACTGACGAAAGAGGCGTGGAGTGACCAATCAGCCGGACGAACCGTGGCGGCAGCACCCGAGCCTGCTGCGGGTGGCCGCGTGGATCCCGGCCGTCGACGAGAATCTGCAGCGGTGGGAGGAACTCGAGCAGATTGCGGTGCAGTGGATCGAGGAGCAGGCTGCCGCCGACGGGGTGACCCCGGTGGTGTTCTACAACGCGGCGAAGGCGCACGGGGGCCCTGGCCCGGTCCACCGACTGGCGAACCGCTACCGGTTCAGCTACCCGCTCGACCGAAGCCGGCCACGTGGCGCTGTGGTGGCGTTCCACCCGGACGCCCGGTCGCTGCGCCAGGCGGCTGGCCTGGCGCGCGGGTCGGCGCTGGTGGTCCTGGAGAGTGCGATGACCCCGCTGGCCGGATGGGCTGCCGGGAGCCGGGCAGAGAATCTGTCCGGGGTGTATCCGCAGGTGCCGGCGCTGGATCCCGAGGCGCAGAAGGCCCTCGACCGGGCCGTGTTCTTCGGCGGGCGCAACAACTGGACCGGAAGTCACGAGCGTGAGCACGCCCGCAAGGTATTGGACGCCGTGCTGCGCGGCGGGCTGATCGACGTCGACACTGCCGTGGGGTATGCCCTGGCACATGCCGGGGTCTCGGAGGTGGGCGCGAAGAACCTCCGCAGCAGCCTGGAACGCAAGAGGCGGTAGTTCCATCCCGGGGAGACAGAGCAGATGAAAGGTACCGAGCCGGCTTCACGCGCCGAGGCCGACGCGCAGCTGCGTGACGGGGCCGCGCGCCTCGTCCGGGCCCAGCTGATGACCCGGGAGGATCAGGACTTCGCGCGCAGCCAGAAGAGCATGATCGGCCAGACGATGCGGGAGTACGGCGGCCGCTTCCTGTTCGAGCTGATCCAGAACGGGTACGACGCGCAGCCGCCGGACGCCGGCAGCGGGCGCATCGCGGTGGTGCTGGCGCGCGGCGAGGGCACACACGGCACTCTCTACGTCGCCAACACTGGACGCGGGTTTACCGGCAGCAACGCCCGGCGGATCCGCTCACTCGGGCTGAGCGACAAGCCGATCGGCGAGGGCATCGGCAACAAGGGTGTCGGCTTCAAGAGCGTGCTCCAGATATGCGCGACTCCGGAGGTCTACAGCACTCTGGACAACGGAGATCCGGGGTTTTGCTTCCGGTTTGCTACCGAGGACGACGTGCCAGGGCTGGTTGGCGCAGATCCGGTGCTCACCCGGCAGATCATCGACGAGGTTTCGCTCTACAGCATCACGTTGCCGGCCGAGGGAACGCCCGCTCGGGTGGCCACGCTCTGGGCTGACGGCTATGCCACCGTGGTGCGGCTGCCGCTCGACGAGGGCGCCGTCGATGCGGTGGCCGAGCGCCTCGACGAGCTCGAAGCGTCAGAGGTGCCGCTCATGCTGTTCCTGAAGCGGCTGGAAAGTGTCACGGTCCGGAGAGAGGACGGTTCCGCCAGCGAAGAGCGGGTGCTGACCCGGGTACGCAGCAGCGCGCCGGTGGTGGCCGGTGACTTCACCTGCGACCTTGTGACGTTGGACGAGGACGGCACATATCTGGTGCTGTCTCGGCGGGTCGATCCGGCCGCCTACCGGCGCGCGGTGCAGGAGGCGATCGACCGGCGTCAGCTCGACCCCAGGTATGCCGAGTCGACGGCGGCGGTCGAAGTCTCGGTCGCGGTGCCGTACGGGGCTGCGGACGCGCACGTCGGCCGGTGTTACACCTTCCTGCCGATGGGCCGTAAGGCGCCGTCGCCGTTCGCGGGGCACCTCAACGCGCCTTTCTTCACCGACCTGTCCCGCACGGACATCGACGAGACGAACCCGCTGAACCGGCTGCTGCTCACCTCGGCGGCAGAACTCTGCCTCCACACGGCCGAGGCGCTCACCGGCTGGCCGGACAACGCCACCCCCACCGCTGTACTCGATCTTTTGTGCTGGGACGACGACCGTCTAGGGTTGCTCACCTCTCGCGCCGAGGAGCAGGGCCGACCGCTGGGCAAACGTCCACTGCTGCCCGCACAGGCGCCCGGCCGCTGGCTCACACCAGCCGCGGCGTGGCGCTGGCCCGTACCCGACACAGGCATGCTGACCGCAGCGCTCGCGACAGCAGCCAGCGGCGCCGAGTTCCTGCGGGAACTGCCGACGCGCCGGCAGGCGCGGCTGAGGAGCCTGCTGTCGCGGCTCGGACTTGACGTGACGCCAGAGCCGGAACGTCTGGCCGGCTGGGTTGAGCAGATGATGGCGGTGATGCAGCGCGACCCCCGCCCGATCAGCGACTGGGACCAGGCCTACGCAGACATCGCGCGCCTCTTCGAGAAGGCGCCCGAGGCGTTGCGGGCGCGGCGCATTCTGCTGACCGACTCGGACGAGCTAGCGCCCTGCGCCGGCCGGCGGACCGGCGAGACATCTGCGAGCCGGGAGGCCGCGCCGTTCTTCCCGCCGACGACCCAGCGGATCGCCGACGAGGACGACGTCGACCCCGGCGCCGACCTGTCGCTGCCGGCAAGCCTGTCCAACCGGCTGTTCTACCTGCACGGCGATCTGACTTGGCACGTCAACCGGCAACAGACCCCGGCTCGTAAGTTCCTGCAGGAGAACCGGCTCGTGCGCGGCTTCGAGACGCGGGGCATCCTCGAACACATCCGTGCCGTGCTTGCCGACAGCCGCGCGCAGCGGGTCGCCCGGGACGCGCTGACGTTCATCTTCAACCTGAGCCGCAGCGGTGCCCGCATCAAGACCGACCTAGCCGCCTTGGGCCTGCGACTGCCGACTGCGAACGGCGCTTGGCTGGTCGCCGAGGACTGTCTGTTCTCGTCCGACTGGCCGGGTACCACCGGCAAGGAACTGTCCGAGATTGCGGCCACCCCAGAGGACCGGTCGGCCGAGCTGTACTCGCTCGCGGGCCGGTTGCTGGCATCTCCGGCGCAGGTTATGCGAGCCGGCGACCGCGTCACCGACTGGGTGGTTTTCCTGCGGCGCATCGGCGTACGCGAGGTGCTTCCGCTCTCATCGGTACGCGACAGCCGCGAGATCAACGGCCGTGAGCTGACCCGTGATCGGCTCACGACTGTGCGCGGGCTGCCCGATCCGGTCCGCGACCAGTGGGCGAACGCCCTGCCGACCGCATCGCTCGCGTGGTCACCAAAGACCCCCTATGTGGCTAAAAGCCCGCTCTGGTGGATGCCGGGACAGGCCGACTGGGAACGGCTGACCGACCGAGTGCGCCAGCACCTGGCGCGGCAGATCCTGCGCGGACTCAAGGGCACCTGGCCGGCCGACGCCCTGGCAACCGTCTGGGAACGCGACCGGCTCGGCGACAAGAACCCGCAACAGCGATGCACGCCGCTCGGCGCGTTCCTACGTACGGTGGCCTGGATGCCGACACAACGACCCGGCCAGAGCGGCGGGGCATTCGCGAGGCCGGCCGACTGCTGGATGTTCCCGGTTCGCAGTGACGACTTGCCGCCGCGGTTCGCGACGCTGCTCACCAAGCCGATGCGGGACCTGCTCGACGACGACACGATGGCGCTGCGGTGGCTGACCGAGCTGGGTCTGGGCGTGTGGGGCCGGGGCGGCGATGCCCCGCGCCTGGTGCGCCACCTGGGCACGCTCTTTCACACCGGCGCGGTTACCGAGATGCACGCGGCACAGTTCCACAACACGTACCGGGCGGCGTGGGCGGCCTGTGCCAGCCGTGGCACCGAGGCTGAGCCGTTCCCGCCGGACACCCAGGGCTACCTCGTTGTCAACATCGGCGGCTCGTCAACAGCCCTGCCGCTCGAGCCGGCCGGTGGCGACCAGCAACCGCCCGACGTGGTAGTCGCATCGCGGGAGGACGAGCAGAGCCTGCTCCGGCTGATGGCCGACTTCGGGTGGCGGGTCCTCGAGGTGGACGCGCACCCCGAGACGGTGACCGCCATCTTGCGCCGCCGCCTCGGCGACCGAGTTTCACGCGCCAGCGGCGTCACGCCGGTCGTGCTGCTCGACGGCGACGAGTTCAGCCCGCCGGCCGTCGCCGGCGCCCGCCCGATCGTCGGCATCCTGCCGTGGCTGCCGCTGTTCGTGGCGACGCTGCTCGAACACCAACGCAGCCAGTTCAGCCGCCTCGGCCAGCGGGCATTCGACGATGCTCTCGACGTGTTGCGGCGAGTGCGGATCACCTTCGCTGACACAGTCGAGGTACGTCTCGGCGAGGAAACACGGCGGATCCCGGACCGGCTGCACGGGGTGCTGCCGGTACCGCACGCCGAGCATCCGACCCTGATCGTCGAGGGTGCGGAGACGGAGCTGAACTGGGACATGCTGGAGGCGATGGCAGAGCCGCTGTCATACCTCATCGGCCGGCGGGACTACGGCCGCACACTCCGGTGGGCCGCGGAGCGGACCAAGCGGGTCGGCGTCCCGGTCACCCAGCTCGGCGACGACGACGTCGCCGAGATATGCGACGTCACGGCCGAGGACGTCCGGACGACGGCGCGGCGCATCCAGTCCTCGCTGCGACCCGTACTACATCGGCTCTATCCCGTCGTCGCTCATTACCTGGACGGCGAGGCGGCCGCGCCCTTCGACCCCGACTCGCCGTCGGTGGAAAGTGAGCAGGAGGTCCGAGACCGGCTCACTGCCCTAGCCGACAGGCTCGAGCACGACCCGGACAAGCTGTTCGTCGCCGCGCTCGACGCACCGACACTCGCGGCGCTCCAGCAACAGCTGAAGCTCCCGGTACGCGAACTCAACGCCACCCTGTCCGGCATCGGCGGGCGCTATCCGCTCATCGACTACGGCGCGCAGCACTCCGAGGACTTCGCCGACCACGTACGCCGCCATCGCGACTCCCTTCTCGACCGGCTGCGCTGGCATCGGTGGGACCGCTTCGCGGCCGTCGAGCCCCAGCCGGACTGGCCCCAACTCCGGCGCGTTGAGTTGCTCAGCCCGGACCCGGAATGGGGCACCACAGTCGACGTGCTTGCGACCGATCTCATAGCGGCGCGCGTCGAGGAGGAACTCGCCGCGCGGTTGGGCGAACGGCCGCCGATCAGCGGCCCACCCCTCCTGCGGCAAAGCGACTGCGCGAAGGCCAACGCCGAGCTGGTCGATACCGCCGCCGGCAGGCTGGCCAAGCTCGTACGCGCCTGGCTCGATCGGCACAGCCGGCCGGTCCCCGCGCCGTGGACGGACGAGGCGTCGGTGGGCCCTGCGCTGCGTGCAGCGCTCGACTCGGCCGGCGCGCTCGACTTCGCCGTGCTGACGCTTCCGGACGTACTGCGCTGGCTGCAAACGCTCGGCGTCTGGCCGGCGGACATGCAGGCGACCGACGATGCTGACGCGCTCGGTCTTACCCCCGACGACCTCGACCGACAGAAGGCGGAGGAGCGGCAGCAACGCGCCGAACGGGCGCGGCAGCGGCGGACCGTGAACATCGACGACAAACCGTTCGATCTAGATGACGGCTTCGCCTCGCTACGCGCGGCTCTCGACGTTTCACTGGACCAGGCGCCCGATTTCCTGACGACACCACGCAGGTTCACTGGCCTTCAGGAAATCGACGGCCGGCCGGGCCAGGGCGGCCGGGGCGGCGGCGGTGGCTTCGGCGGCGGGTTCGCGTCCGAGCTGTCGAGCCTGCAGAAGCTGGGTGTAGGGTTCGCCGGCGAGTGGTTCGCGTATCGATGGCTGGAGCGGCATTACGGGGTCGGCTTCACCCCGGAGTGCTGGGTGTCGAGGTACCGCGAGCAGGTCTTCCCCGGCGCTGGTGACGACAACCTGGGCTGGGACTTCGAAATCCCCGCTCGGCGCGGCAGCCGGTACTACGAGGTCAAGACCACGCTCGGCGAGGGCGGCCGCATCGAGCTAGGCGAGACCCAGGTGATCGCGGCGCAGGAGAACGCTCGTAACCAGCGATGGCGGCTCCTCGTGATCACCAACGTCATGAACGAGAACCGCCGCATCCACATGCTGCCGAACCCATTTCACCCCGCAAGCCGCGGCCGCTACCACTTCGCTGGCCACGGCCTACGCCTGGAGTACCGCTGGTCGTGACCATCGGCATCTGCACGGGCACCCCTAAACTTCGTTGTCGCGTAGAGTTGCCGAACGGCTTCGGCTCGTGTGACCGAACGCTTCTTAACCACGCCGCCCTGCAGTAGCGGAGCCCGACATAGGCCGATGATGCCGAAGGGCTGAGACCTCCGCCAGCGGCGCCTCTCACGCCTCTTCCACGCGCTCACGCATGAGCCGGTCGTTCTTGCCACCCTTCCCGCCGCAGGCTGCCTGCCGGTCACTGACCAGGCCGTGTTGGAAGCCGCGCTGGTGTGCCCTCCTGCCGAGGAGTGTCCGATGTATGTGTTCCGCCCCGACCTCGAGCCGTTGCCGTCGAAACGGTGGCTGGCCCGCCGTTTCCCATACCGCGAGGAGCTGATCGCCGACCTGCGGCAACGCACCCACCGCTCCCCTGCGCCGATCACCGTGTGCCCGCCGAATCCGCGACACTTCGGCCGCGCTATCGAGAAGACCTTCGCACTCGACCTGTGCGACACCCCGCCCTACCCGCACCTGTTCGCGAGCCTGCCCGAGACCGGACGCCGGACCCTCCTCACCACGGCCGGATACCGGCCCGACCAGCCGGGAGGTGACGCGGCGTGGCGCAGGACCAACTCTGCCGTGCCAGGGGCTCGCCTGCTCACGGTGGGCAGCGTGCTCAGCATCCTCGAACAAGCCCTGCGACAGCTTCCCGTCACCACGCCGGACGAGGCCCATGCCACGTTGCAAGGTCCACTGCGGGATCGCCGCACCATCGCCGTCTGCGCGGCCGCGACCCGTGCCGCCCGACCAGCATTTGCCGCCTTCTGGGCCAGCTACCTCAGCGGATTCCGCGCTGCGCTGCGCAGCTACGGCCCCGCAACCGCCGGGCCCGCGCTACTCGATGGCCTCAGGGTCGCCGACATGCTCGCCGGCGCCACGATCGTGGAACTCAAGACCGGCCACCTCATCGAGACCCACCAGTTCGAGGGTCTCATCGACCAAGTCCTGACCTACGCGCTGCTCGCCGCCGTCAGCGGCTACCAGGTCGCGGCGGTCGCGGTGTACCTGGCCCGCTACCACGTGCTTGCCCGCTACCCGATTGATGCACTCACCGCTGAGCTGGCCGGTGGACCTGTCGACACCACCGAAGCTGGCAACCACCTCGCCGCCCTCATCCGGGCCGAGCATCATCAGCCGCCGCAGCCCGATCGCCACGGCGGCCTAACGGTCCCAATCGGCGGTGAGGCGGGAGCTCATCATCACGCATAGGGCGACCGCGTGGGTCCGCCCGCTTCCTTATCTGCCTGCCTTACGTAGAGGGCGTCGCGGAGCAGCCGCCAGCCTCCTTCGTCGTCGCGAGCAGCTGTGCAAGCATCGTTGCATGGATGCCCTGCCCGGCTCCACGATGCCGCCCGCCTCAGTGCAGGGGTTGTTGGACCTGCTCGAGGAGGCCGAGGGGTCTGTGCAGGTTCTTGACCCGCCGGAGCCGGTGAGGGCGGCGTGGCGTCGGCTGATCCATGCGGTGCGCTTTGGCGGGCACGTGCCCAAGGGCTGGCATCTGGTTCACCGCGGCCGCGACACCGGTGATCTAGTGATCGAGCTACGGCGGGGCCGCCACCCGAGCAAGCAGTATCAGCGGGCAAGTCACTCATCGGTGCCGGTCTCCGAGCTCCTGGTGAATCCTCATCCGGTCATCGACCGGTTGCGTGAGCAGCCCAGCCGCCTACCGGAGTCCGACGAGAACCGCTCCCGGACGCTGTTGCTCCTGCAGGCGCTATGCCTGGAGGCAGAGAAGCGGGAATGGGCCGTCAGGTCCAGTACGGAGGCGCTGCTGAGCGTGGTCGTCGACGATCAGCCTCTCGAGGTGCGGGTACGGGAGGAGAAGGGAGCTCGCTGGACGCTGCGCCTGGTGCTCACAGTCACCGATGCAGACACCGGCGTGGCCGAGTGGAAGGACTACGCCCGCAAGCGCCTTGAGGGCGAGCTGCCCGCCATCCTGACGGACCTGCGCCAGCGTGGCCGGCGGCTACGTGACCGTCGCGAAGCTGCCACGCGGGCCGAGCAGTTGCGGCTGCGGCAGGAACGCGACCGGGTGGTGACGGCGCACCGTGACCAGATGCTGCGGCAGCAGGTGGCTGCGTGGCTGCTGGCCGAGGACATCCGCTCCTACTGGGCAGATCTCGTCACCGCTGGCATGCGGATCGACGACCCGTGGCTGGCGTGGGCACACACCTATGCCGATGACCTTGACCCGCTGGCCGACCCGCCCGGAATCCCGAGCGATCCACCACCATCGGCGGCCGTGCGGACACCGAGACAGCAGCACGCCGAGAGAACTGCTTCTGCGGCGCCGCCCGATCAGCCGTGGCATCCGAACCGCCGCTGGTACCACGGCTAGTAGTACCAGTGCCCCGCCGGCAGGTACGGCCGCAGGTCATCCCGCTCGGGTTTCGGCGTCGTCGGCATGCCCTCCCGGCTGAGCCGGGGATCCACGCGGTCGGCATGCTGCAGGATCCACGTCGCCCAGGCCCGCACCTCCTGCGCACGGTCCGGCTCCAAGTCGTCAGCGACCGCCGATAGCGCTGCCGCGTAGGCGCGGGCGTCGTCGGCGAACTGCCGCTCGCCGATGCGCGCCTGGATGGTCTTGCGGCGGTGGTCCTCGGTGAACTGGCGTCGAGCCTCGGCTTCCCGCCGCTCCCGTTCCCGTCGGCGCTGCTGTTCGCGGCGTTCCTCGGCCTCGCGGCGCGCGATCAGGAGGTCGGCCCACCGCTCGATATGGGTAAAGATCTCGCCGAGTTGCCTGTGCAGGGGTTTGTCGGGGGTGTCGGTCCAGGTGTCGTAGCCGCGGCGCCGCGCCGGGTGCACTTCCTTGATCGTCAGCTGCAGCGGCTTGCCGCGCTCCCCGTAGAGCTGGAGCGGGAACTCGTCCCGGTCGATGCGCAGGATCAGCTGGCCGCTGTCGTAGTGGTCCCGTCGGTTGTGCCGGAACAGCGGCTCGTACCCGCGGAACTCGGCCTCGGTAATGATGGCCTGCCAGATCTGGCGCATCCGCTGCACGGGCCGGCGCTTGTTGGGCATCAGGTAGGGCCGGTGCTGGTAGATCATCCGCTCGGGGTAGTCAAGCGCCTCGGTGAGATCCTGCACGATGCGGTGTGAGCGGCGCACCCTCGAGGGAACCGGGACGATCCGGCCGAGGAACTCCTGCGTGCGGGGCCGTGGACGCGGAGGCGGAACCCACTCCCGGGGTGGCTGATCCGGCGGCGCCAGCGCGGGCAACTCGACGCCCTGGCGGTCGACCTCCAGCAGCAGCAGCGACATGCCACCCGGTAACGACCAGGTGCGTAGCCGTTGCGGACCGGCTCGTAGGAGCCGCAGCTTGGCCACCTTCGCCGCGTGTTGCCACGCGGCCAGGGACTCCTCGTCCGAGCCCTCCAGTTTGAGCCGGCCGCCCGCCGAACTCACCCGGTCGAGCACCAGTTCCGGTGTCACCTCCACCGCCATCTCCTAGCGATCCAACCCGCTGTGCAAGGCGGCGTTCTCGCTGGGCCAGATCTCCCACCGGTTGCGGCTGCCGCGGCGAACCTCGGCCCCCGGATGCTCAGCACGGATGCGGCTGAGCTCCTCGACGACCTCGTCGATCGACTTGCCGGAGGAAATGACCGCCAAGGGCTGGGGCTTCGGCACGGCCGCAGGTTCAGGATGCTTCTGAGACGACGAAAGCATCTCGTGCAGACGGTGCAGCCGCGCCGACCAGCGTGGCCATGCAGGGCACGGACCACACCCCAGGAAGGCCGGGTCGCCACAGGTTGACCAGCCGTGCCAGCCGGCGGGCCGGAAGCATTCGGGGCACATGTCCTTCGCCTGGAGAGGCGTCATGGCTCGCAGGGCATCGAATCTGCGTCTGACCCGGTCAGCTTGCGCCCGAAGCTCCCGCCGCTGTGTCCGGTCAGCCGCCCCCACCTCGGCGGTGAGCCGGTCCACCTCTCCCCGAAGCCGCTGCACTTCGTCACACCGCCAGTAGATGAAGTCAGTCAACGCCAGCTCCCGCCGATGGGACGGCAGCCACCCGTTGACGTCCACGACCGTCTCAGGGTCACCCACCTTGTCCATCAGGGCAATGATGGTCGCTTCGGTTTCGGCGACGTCTGCGTCCAGCTTCGCGGTCTTCGCTGCTCGACGTCGCTCCTCCATACCGGGGAAGTGTGTCTTCTCCTGCAGCCCGGTCCGCTCGGCGAGCTGGGCCTTGAGGATTGACTGCTGCTCTACCAGCGCGAGGCGCGCCTGATGACGGTGCTCGTCGTACTCGGCTGCTCGTGCCCGCCGCTGCCGCTCCCGCTCAGCCCGCTCTGCCTCGTACTCCGCTTCCCAGGAGGCGAGCCACTCCTCAACCTCCTGTGGGGTCTTGTGCCGGAAGCCCGGCTCTGCGCGAGTCCACTGCCCCATCACCGCCGTCGCCGCCTTCAGGTCCGCGGCACGCTCGGCCTCTAGCCACTGGTTCCACCTGGCCTCGCGGTGTGCCTCGATGAACAGCGACCTCGCGACCTCGAACTCCGCCGCCGTCGCCTCGGCCCCAGGACAGGGCTTCCACAACAGCCCGTCGATCTCAACGACGACGGGCTCCTCAGCTTCGCGAGGGGGATCAGCGTTCGACATGTGCATCTCCTCGGCGAGCGAGCGTTGCTGTCGCGGCACATCAGGCAACGACCCTGCCGCCAATCGGCGACGGCCACCAGGTCTGACCCGGCATCCGGAAGCCAGCGGCATGCCGAACAGGACCTGGATGTCTTCGACCTAGAAGTCTGCAGGCGGGCCGCCCGCGACGCTTTTGGCCGGAGAAAGCGTGCGGGCTCGTCGTGCGCGATCAGAGTGTGCGGTGTGATGAGCGGTGCAACGCTCCTCTGTCGCGAGCGCGGGACCGAGGTTTGCGGAGGAGGTAGGGCGGCCTTCGTGCACCACAGTCCTGTGCACCAGCTGGCCCGAATGCCGCCTCACGCCCCCGTCCGCGCCCGCATGGACGGAACACGCCGGGTCGCTAGGCCATCGCCGCCTCAAGCTCGGTATAGCGGTAGTAGCTCTCGGCATCCTCCAGGGTCCGAACGTGTTCTAGGAAGCTGCGCCATTCCGCCTCACCGGCAGCGCCGAGGTGTGCGGTAGCGCGATGAAGGTCGACGGCGAGCTGCAGCATTTCGCCAGCAGTGCGGCACTGGGTGTTCGTTGCCCAGTTCGTCAGCGTCTGACCCAGGAGTTCGGCGTCGAGTAGAGGGCCATAGGGGACGACGGCCAGCCGGGTCAGGTGTTCGGCTTGCCGCCACCCGCCAGCCTCAGCGAGAAGCCGAGGTACGTGCCGGACGAAGTACCGGTGGGGCTTGCGCGCCATTACGGCCGCCCGGTTGCTCGACACGAGTCGCTCGAAGGCGTGCTCGATGTGGGTTAGGCGCTGGCGTGCTGGGTCGACCCGTACCAGGGCGAGTACGTCGGCGTGCGTTTCCGGCAATGCCTCGTGCCCGCTCGGGGCCAGGCCGTTGACGAGTTCGTCGAGGCGGTCGGCGAGTGGGTGGTTGAGCTGCTCCCAGAACACGTCGAGATCACCGAGCCGCGCGGTGGCCCTCAGTACCTGGGCGCCCGGCAGGGTGGCAAGGCTATCGAGGGACTTGGTGAGCATGTCGCGGACCAGGTCCCGGTCGGCCTCGGCGAAGGCGCGAAGGCACTGCGCCATGCGGTCAGCGAGCATTATCGGGTCGACGGGGGTCCCAGGGTCGGGCGGTAGCTCCCGGATCGCGTGCTTTACGGCTAGGTCGACGATCTTGCGTCGGGCAACGCGGCGGGTTCGATGCAGGAACGTGGCGGTCAGGTGGGTGGGGCTTGGGGAGAACAGCGGGTCGCACAGGTGCTGCTTGAATTCCTCGACGACCCGTCGGCCCTGGCTCGGCGGCTGAGTCAGCAACGCGTCCAGCGCCACCGCTAGGTGCGCCCGGGCGACCTCGGGCTGCGGGTCGTAGGCCTCCCCTAGGCTGCGCAGCGATGGGTGGGCGCACAGATGGCGGTCCTCACGCAATCGGGCGAGTTCCCGTTGGGTGATCGTGTCGATGAGTTCGAGCTGAACAGCGTGGTCGAGCAAGTCCCGCTCGACCTCCTGCATCGTCTTGACCGACGCGACCGTAAGCCCTGCGCTCTGGGCGTCTTCTACCTTCGTGCGGAACGCCCGCGCGTCGCCCTCGCCGTCGTCAGCTAGCCGCACGATTTTCTCGATGAGATCGGCGGCCACCGCAGCCCACGTCGCGACGATGCACGCGCGTGTCGTACCCGAGTTGTAGCAGCGCCATGCCTCACCCACCAGGGGCCGCACCTCGGGGTTCCACACCCGGTGAACCTGCTCCTCAATGTTTCGCATCGCCCCTCCGAGTCCCGTCCTGCGCGTCGCACATAGTTCCACGCTGACGACCGGCCTGAGGCGCCGCCCGCCGCTCCGTTCGGGCATGCGGAGACGCGTTGGCAGAACGCTGCCAACTTTCGCCGTTCCGCCGGCTGGCCCAAGCCGCGTCGATGGCCCTCGTTCCCCCGCAGCTACGCGTTGATGTGTCGTCTGATCAGGCCGCGGCCGGTCGTCTTGGCGAGAAACTCGTCGACCTGCTTCGCAGTGCACGAAGCGAGTCTCTGCACGAGGTCCAGAGAGTTGACCGCTTCCCGCTTATACACGCTCCCGGCAGGGGCTCGGCGGTGGGCGATCGAACCACGTAGCGCCACGAATTCGTCCAGCTTCCGGCATGCGGTATCGGGCTGGCAGCGGACCCACGACCAGCATTGGGTGATGTCCCCAATGCCGACGTTTTCGCGGAAGAAGGCTTTGACCTGCCGATGCTTCGGTGTGTTGAGCGATCGATCCTCGTCAGAAACCATCATGTCGGCGCGTAGCTTGAGCTGATCTTTCCAACCTCGTCCGGCGATGGACCAGATTGCGAGGTCGTCCTTCTCGGCGAGGAGACTCCTCTTCAACGTCTTTTTGATCTCGGCGGGCAGGTCAGCTGGGTCCTTCGTGCGGATCGCGATCTTGCGCAGCGCTTCCGAGGCAAGGTCCTCGCAGAACGCCTCCCACGACGCGCACGTCATGACGATCGCCGAGCGGGTAACGACCTGGATGTCGGTGCGGCGCCGGCCGGGCCCCGCGCCGGTCTCCGACGTGTGGAGGTCAATCAGACGCTGAATGTCCGGCACAGCCTCCTGGAGGAACGTGCGGTGCGCCTGCCCATACGCCAGCGTCATGGCCAACATTGTGCCGGTCAAGCACGGAAGTGCGGGACCCGGCGCAACCCCGTCTGACGGGGCGAGGCGCCTGCGTACCGGTCTCGTGTCCTACTCCTATGGCGCAACGCGTCAGGTCGCGCGGATGGGTGGCCGAGCCCGGCGCGAGGGGTGCTCGCATGCCGCACGCCAAGATCATCTACGCACGGTCCGCGCGTGCAGTGGGGCCAACTTGTTGTACGCGTTGGTGCACGCCTGCGGGCAGGGCGAAACCCACTGGAGGTGCGGTTCTTGTCTCTAGGGTATCCGTGGAAGCACCGCCCGAGCCCGCTGAAGGGCGCCAGTGGCCTGTCCCAATGAATGGGCCACTGGCGCCGAATCAGCAGGCCTACGCCGCCCTCGGAACCGTCCGTCCGCGCCGCCGTGTATCCGACTGGACACCTCGGCGTTGCCATCTGTTGCGCTCGATGAATGCCGCGGGGGTTGTCAAGCCCGAACGGCCAGACCTGAGCGGCCATCGCCCCCGTAGGGGTTCGGGCCGCGTGAGCGATGACTTCGAGCGCCTGGATCAGTCCACGGTCGTGGAACGCGTCGGCATCCCGGCCCAGGGTCAGAGTTCCACTGGCGAGAGCCGCGGCTTCAGCGAACCGGGACGTACTCAGCCACACCTGGGCCACCCGACGCCCTACCTCTCGGGCGATGACCGCCTCCCGACCAGCCACCGCTAGCCGGTGCACCTCCACCGCCCGGGCGAGGGAGGTCATGACGGGGTTCCGGGCTGGGGGCCGGTGATCCAGAGGGTGTGGAGGGATCGGGCGGCGGCGGCGCAGGCGGCGATGTATTCGTCGTCGGTGAGCAGGAGGCGGAGGAAGGGGCGCAGGATGTTGGAGACGTAGTAGCGGGGTTGGCGGGTTTCGGGGTCGGTGCCGGCTTCGAGGAGGCCGAGTTGGGTGGCGCGTTGCATGTGCCGGGCGGTGTCGGGGTGGTCGTGGATGGCGTGGACGGTCTCGCCGGGGACGGGCAGTTCGACCACGTTGAGTTTGGCGAGCATCCGCTGAAGCTCGGGGTCCTGGGAGCCGAGGAGTTTGGTGGCGAGGATGGTTTCGCGGAATCGGTCGGCTTCGTGTTCGATGGCGGCGATGAGGCCGTCGATGTCGAGGGTGGGGTCGGCGACGATCCGGTCGAGCCAGTCGAGCAGGCGCGGGTTGCCGGCAGCGGCCGCGATCGCGCGGTCCCGGATACCAGGGTCGAGGAGCGAGCCGTAGCGCAGGTTCGGCAGATTGGCGATCTTCTTGGCCTGCTCGACGTCGATGAGGGTTTCCAGTGCCTCGGCGGCGACGCGGGTGCCGGTGGGGGTGGGAAACCGGTAGCGGCTGGTGATGATGACCCGGCTCGGGCTGTCGGTCTCGCGGATGGCGGTGAGCAGGGCCGGAAGGATCTCGGCCATCGCGGCAGAGAGGATGTGGCCGCCGTCGCGTTCGTCGAGGTTGCCGTCCTCGAAGTCGTCGAACACGAACAAGCACGGGGTCTGGCCGAGCGGTCCGTCGATGTCGAGCAGGAATCGCAGCCGGACGGCCAAGGGAACCTGGTCGTTGCCCAGGACCTGGTCGGCCTCGGCCTGCTGCTCCAGCGCCGGGAACCGGACCTTGGTGGTGAGCTCCCGGAACTTGGTGAGGTCGACGCGGCCGAACCACACGGCGCGTTGGTGGGTGGGCATGCGCTCCAGCAGCCGGGAGGCGAGGCTGCTCTTGCCCAACCCTCCCATGCCGGACAGGACCAGGGCCTCGGCCCCGCCGGGCTCGTGCAGGGGCTGTCTGAGGGTCCGCAGGCAGCGTTGGATGACGCGGCGGCGGCCGACGAACGCGGCGCGGGCGGCGACCCGGGACAGCTGGGTCTGCGGATCCAGGAATTCCTGGTCGGCGGCCCGGACCTGGATCCGTGTCCGCCCTTTGGTGTTGAGGGGCGTGACCATCGGGGCGAGCGGGGAGCGGTCGGCGTAGACGCGCAGCAGGTGCCAGCTGCCGCGCTGGTTCGTGTACAGGTGCTGGCGGGCCTCGATGACAGCCTGGTCAAGCGCCTGGCCGCCGGCGAGAGCCCGGTAGAGTTCGGCGGCGAACTCGGTCGCGGAGACGTCGCCGACCGGCAGCGCCCAGCCCAGCACCGCGGGCGCCCCGGCGCGGACCAGGCTTTCGCTCATCGAGGGAAACGCGCCCCGGTCGGGGGCGTCGCCGGTGAGGCAGCCGGAGACGAAGACCAGCCGGGGCCAGTACCCGGCCATCGCCTGGGCGATCTGATCGGCGGTGGCGGTGGCGGACCTGCCGAACTCGTTCTCCACCACAAAGGTGGGCTGTCCCGTAGCGGTGGTCGCGTGGCCGCTCAGATGCACCACGTCGAAATAGCCCTTACCGTAGTCGCGGGCGAGGAACCGCAATCCTTCCAGGGTCCCGCTCTCCTCGACGACCAGATCGGTGCCGGTCCGCGAGGTCGCGGCCAGGATGGCCACCTCCTCCGCCTCATAGTTGAGCACCGGCTCGACACCCTCTGGGGAGGTCGCCATGAACAGCACACGCAGCGGCCGATTCCCCGGCGTGACGGGAGCCTGCAGGGCCGCGCCAGTGCCGACGGCCCGGACCGGCAGCAGCGGCGCGGGCCCGGCGACAGTCAGGAACGAGCCGTCCTGGCACAACAGCTCCCAGGGCAGATGCCGCAGTCGCTGCTCTGCGGTGATACGCAGGATGGCTCCGGGCGGCCGGTCCAGGATCGGGGTCAGCCATCGCTGATCACCGTCGACGAACGCGGCCAGTTTCGCGCCGAGATCCCGCAACCGCGGCGAGCCGTACACCCGCTGCGCGACCGCGTCCTGGCTGTAGTCACGCTCCACCAGGTCGATCAGCTGGTCGACGGCCGCCCGGTCCAGGCCACGGGTTCGCGGCACGCTCCCCTCTGCGGATAGGCGCACCTCGCAGTAGCTGGAGGTCTGCTCGAAGATCTCCAGCTCGAACGGGTTCAACTGGCTCACCGATCGTCTCCGGCCGTCAGCGCTGCGGCGTTTCGGCCTGCTGGAAGACGATCTCCAACCGCTGCTGACTGACGTCGGACAGGGTCAGCTGGGTACCGTCACCGAACAGTATCTTCACGGTCCCACCCTCCTGGCGCTTGGGATGCCACCACTCCCAGATGGTCTTGGCCGTGCCGACGCCGGAGAACACCAGCCCGATCACGGCGATCACGGTCGCAGCCGACCGGTCCACCTCGACCGGCGACACACGGTCACCGGCTTCGGCGTTCGCGGCCAGCACGGCGTGCAGATCCGCGGCCCACTGCGCGGCCTGCGCCCCTGAAACCTCAAGTGTGGCAGTACCCATTGCCTAGCCCTTCTGTTCCTGGAGGTGCATGAGAAACGCCCGCATCGCTTGCAGCGACGGATGTTCTGTCGCCTCGGCCAGCGCGACCGCCTGGCGCTGGATCTCGACGGCATCATCTGCGCGCGCCATCTGCGCGAGCAGCACAGCCATGTTGAAGCTCACCGTCGCTTCTTTACTGCGGTCGCCTACAGCGCGCACAAGGCCAAGGACCTCATGCAGCGCGTCCATCGCCCCCGTCAGATCACCCTGCTGAACCCTGATGCTCGTGATGTTGTTGAGGGTGCTGGCTTCGCCGTCGCGGTCTCCTATCTCCCGCTGGATGGGCAGGGCATGCTGGAAGTACGCCAGGGCCTGCTGCCCGTCCCCGAGCCTGGCGTACACGGCGCCGATGTTGTTGAGGGTGGTGGCTTCACCGGCGCGATCGCCGACCTCCCGCTGGATCGGCCTAGCCTGCTGGAAGTAGGCCAGGGCCTGCTGCCAGTCCCCGAGCCCGGCGTACACGTGGCCGATGTTGTTGAGGGTGGTGGCTTCGCCGGCGCGGTTGCCGACCTCCCGCTGGATAAGCAGGGCCTGCTGGTGATAGGCCAGGGCCCGCTGCCACTCCCCGAGCCCGGCGTACACGCCACCGATGTTGCTCAAGGTGGTGGCTTCGCCAGCGCGGTCGCCGACCTCCCGCCGAATGGGCAGCGCCTGCTCGAAGTAGGTCACGGCCTGCTGCCGATCCCCAAGCCCGGCGTACACCAAGCCGATGCTGCTGAGGGTGGTGGCTTCGCCAGCGCGGTTGCCGACCTCCCGTGTGATGGGCAGGGCCTGCTGGTAGTAGGCCAGGGCCTGCTGCCGGTCCCCAAGCCTGGCGTACACGGCGCCGATATTACTGAGGGCGGTGGCTTCATCGGCGCGATCGCCGACCTCCCGCTGGATCGGTCTAGCCTGCTGGAAGTAGGCCAGGGCCTGCTGCCAGTCCCCGAGCCCGTCGTAGACAAGGCCGATGTTGTTGAGGGTGGTGGCTTCGCCAGCGCGGTTGCCGACCTCCCGCGTGATGGGCAGGGCCCGCTCGAAGTAGGCCGCAGCCTGCTGCCGATCCCCAAGCCCGGCATACACCAGGCCGATATTGCTGAGGGCGGCGGCTTCATTGGCGCGGTCGCCAACGTTGCGGTACAGGGTCAGTGCCTGTTCGTAGTCGGCCAGCGCCAGCTGGGGCTGCCCAGTGGCGAACCGGGCCCAGCCGCGGTGGTAGAACGCGCCGGCATCCGGGCCCAGGGTCAGGGTCGCGCTGGCCAGCGCCGCAGCATCCGCGAACCGGGACATCCGCAGCCACACCCGAGCCACCCGATCCCCGACGTCCCGGGCGATGACCGGCTCCCGACCGGCCACCGCCAGCCGGTGCACCTCCACGGCCCGGGTGAAGATGACGGCGGGCTGGCCTCGATCGAGTGACTCCGGTCCCGCCAGCCCTGCATCGTTCATCAGGCCTAGCGCCCTCCCTGCCTCGGCTCTGCGATCGACGAACAGCTCTACTCCGTAACGCATCCACCCAAAAACGTCGAGGCGGCTCGGGGAACCGCGAACGCCGCAGCATCACCCGTAGCCATGCAGCCTGACACACCGGGTCACTATCGAACAACCGCAAACCAAACACACCGCCCAGCGCAGACGGCCCACAGCCACACACCGAACGGCCACCACATTCCAGACCTCGGACACGATGTGCGAGAACCCGGAATCAAGGTCTCGGTCCCGCGGCTCGGCATTGCACGAGCGACGCGGGCTGAACCAGTCCTGCGACGGCGAGGTCGTCGAGGTCGCACCCGGCGACACGTTCTGGACGCCGCCCGGAGGTGCCACTGGCGTGGCGTTGCCCCCGACCACTTCACGGCCCACCTCGCAGTCGGGGAAGCCGCAGCCGACGACAGCCCAGAAACCGACCTGATCGACCTGCGCGCTGGCGGGGCGCGACCGGCGTGGGAGCTCGTGGAGGAGCTGCTCAAGTGCCGAGACCCCAGATAGCCAACTGCTGATCTTCAGCAAGCGAGCACAGCGACGCCGCATCGCGACCGGCATCCAACCTGGGAAATGAAGAAGCCGCAGGTCATCAGCCTGCGGACACGGGCGGAGCCTCGGGTTAGGAAACCGATGCTCTATCCCCTGAGCTACGAGGGCGCGAGGGCCTAGTCTAGCGACCTGCGGGTTCACCTGGGGTGGCAGGGAGTGGCCCACGTTCACCCACGTCACCCGGACCCGTGTTCTCCCAGCCCAGGAGCACACCCGGAGCACACGAACCCCGGGTTGCGACCGGCGGTCGGCCACGGTGACCCGCGTTGGCACCGGTTGGCACGGGTTGGCATCCGCTGGAGGAGTCTCTATGTGACTCTGGTTGATCTTGGCGGGCAGGGTGAAGCGGCCGGTGCGATGGGTTCGCGACGGCGTGGAGCGGGCTGGTTCAGGCCGCGGCGCGGACCGTGGGTGCCGGGCGAGTGAAGGTTTTGCGGTCGCGGATGAGTGCCCAGAGGACGTCGACGCGTCGTCGGGCAAGGGCGAGCACGGCTTGGCGGTGGTTTTTCCCTTCGGCGCGTTTCTTCTCGTAGTAGGCGCGTGAGGTGGGGCATTCCCGGGCGGCGGTGAACGCGGCCATCCACAGAATGTGCCGCAGTCTTCGGTGGTATCGGCGGGCAGGCCGATGGTTCCCGGCAACCGTTCCGGAGTCGCGGGAAACCGGTGCCAGGCCGGCATGTGCCGCGAGTTTGGTGGGGCTGTCGTATTCAGTCATGCCGGCGGTGTGCACCAGCAGTTCCGCGGTGAGCAGGGGACCCATGCCGGGCAGGCTTCCGATGATCGGCGCCAGCGGGTGCTGGTCGAGCTGTTCGGCGATGAGGTCGTCGACAGCGGCGATGCGCTGCTCCAGGGCGAGGATCTCGGTGGCCATCTGCCCGACCACCACGGCGGCGGCACGTTGGCCGGGCAGGTTCACGGTCTGCTGCCGGGCGGCGGCCACCATCGCCTCGGCGACCTGCACGGCGTTCTTGACGTGTCCGCGGCGGAGCAGGGCGGTGATCCGGTCGACGCCGGCGTGCCGGATCGCGGCCGGGGTCTGCCAGCAGGCGAGGACCATCATCGGGGCCTTCCGGTTCAGCTCCACGGCCCGTTCGAGGGCGGGGCTGATCCCGGTGAGTAGTTCCTGCAGCCGGAACAGGGTCGCAACGCGCTGCCCGACGAGGTCCGCGCGGTAGCCCGTCAGCACGGTCAGCTCGGCCAGGAGCCGGTCGGAGGGTTCCAGGATCGGGATGTCGGGGCGCATGCGGATCGTCTGAGCGATGACCACCGCGTCGCGGGCGTCCGTCTTGTTCTCCCCGGCGAACGCGGCGGCCATGTGGAACGCGACGGTCCCGGAGACGTAGCGAACCTGAACCTGCCGCCGCCACAGCAGGGTCAACAGCAGGGTCAACAGCAGCGCCGACAGGCCGGTGGTGACGTCAACCGCCCAGCAGACCGGCCGGCCGTGCGTCGACACCTCGGCCATAACCGTGAGCAGTGAGGTCTCGTCGTTGGCGACGCGGCGGGAGTAGACGAGCCGGCCGTCGCCGTCGATGGCGGCGACGTGGTGGTGGGTCTTGCCGATGTCCACGCCGATCCACAACTTCGCCACCCTCGCGCCCCTTCACATGATCGGTCTGTTTTTTGCGAATGGCCCTGGTCTGCGGGTTCGGACTTGCCGGCACCTTCTCACGAGGCGAACGCAGGTCGCGGATCTCCATCAGCGGTCTACCGAATCTCGCAGACGACGAAGCAGCGGGTGGCATCTCCTACCGTGAGCCAAGCGATCTCGACGAAACACACGCAGCCATACCCACCGCCTCCTGGCATCAGGGCCTACGGCCCGCAGGGCCGCGCCCGTTCAACCAACCGGCCCGCGGAGCGAGAAGTGGGTGGCACCTCGAGGCTCAGCCACGATCACGGCGGAACACACTTCAGCCATCCCCACCCCCTGGCTCCGCGGGCGCGGCAACCCTGAGCCTGCCGCCGTCGCCGGCCAGCATCCCGGACACGATGTGCGGTACCAGCCTGCTTCCCACGCCAGCCGTCGCTACAGCGGCTTGAATAGCGATGTGCAGGTCACCAAGGACGGGCGGGACTGGCGCATCGGCGCCGCCGCCGACGTGAGCTGGATCGCCGGGCGCACCACTGCCGGTGTCTCGATCACCACCGCCATCCCGCCGGTCTTCGCCGCCTACGCCACCACGTACCAGGTCGACGACTCACCGCCGCCGCCTACGAGCACGCCCTGATCGAGGACCTCACCACGCACACGCCCGACCAGCCTTGGTGGCTGGCCTACCTCGACACCGGCGCCCACGACGTCGTCTTTCCCCACGCCCCGAGGGTTTTCCTCTACTGGAACTGGCCGTACGTGCTGGTCCAGGCCGGCCCCGAGCAGGCCCTCACCTGGCGCACCGGTGGGCACATCCGCCACCCGCACGGCGCGCTACCCGACCTGTTCTTCCCCGCCGACCGGTCGTGGCTGGTCTCCGCGCTCTGGGACGACACCTGGACCTGCGTCGGCGGCCCGGCACCCGTGATCCACACTCTCCAACGCGACCCCGTGGTCAATGCCCGCCAAATTCAATCTGACGAAGATGCGCTGCCACCGGGGCTGACCCGCGAGTGACGACCCTACGCCGCAGGCAGCGGTCAGCCTCCGATCATGGCTAACGCCCCCACTTCTCGGCAGGACGGCAGTCGCTGGTGGGATTGCCGTAGATCCGCTTCCCGTCCGGGCCCGTATAGCAGCGCTCCAGTTGGTCCTCGGCCTGGAACAGCGGACGCCTGTCGATCTCCGTTCCGTGGGCGTCGTAGCTAACCAGTTCAGGATCGTTGCCGGCCTTGAGGCGGGCATCGCTGGTCATCAGGCCGAACGCTCCCCCGGAGAGCCGAGCTGTTGTACTGCGCCCGTCGCCGTGGTCGAGCACGAGCCGGTCGACGCGCCCGCTGATCCGGCCGCTGACATTGACGTCCCCGCCGTCGTGCTCGGTGGACGTCAGCAGCAGCCGCTGCACCGGCCCCGGCAACCAGTAACCGTGCCGCCAGGGCTCGCTGGCGTGACCGCCGGACTCCTGGTCGGTACCCGCCGATTCCGCGTCACAGGTCGCGTAGCCGACGTCGTTCATGAACAACACCAGCGTGCGGTCACCCCGCTCGATGGCCACCGCCAGGTCGGCCAGGGACACCGGGACAGGGCGCTCGCTCTCGTCCTGCCGGGTCTGCCGATGCGGCGAGTTCCACTGCAGGCACCGCTGCGCCGCGTCCCGCAGGGCCGGCGACAACTCACCCGATCCCATGGCCAGCACCTGCACGGGCGCCCGGACCGGCCGCTGCCACACCACCGCCGCTACACCGGACGCCACGGCCAACAGCGCCACCCCCGCCACGGCGACTCGCAGTCGTGGCGGACGAGCGGGGTGCGGGCGCACAGAACCAAGGATCCGGGCCCGCATCGCGTGCGCCGCCTTCGGCGGCAGGTCCCGCTCCGCGGGCAGGTCGAGAATGTTGTTCACCGCTTCCCCTCCTGAATCTCCTTGGGCAGCAGCCGCGCCAGGCGGCTGCGCGCGCGACTCACCCTCGACCGCACCGCCACCTCGCTGATGCCCAACACGGCTGCCGCGTCCGGGTACGACACGCCGGACCACAGGCACAACGCCACCGCCTCCCGCTCCGCCGGCGGTAGCCGGCGGACCACCGAGAGGACCTCGCTCATCCGCCGCTCGTCATCGAGCCGTGCGGCCACCTCGTCGGCGAGGTCACCATCGGCGCAGCGCTCCGTGGGTAGACGCCGGAGCAGCGCCAGCCACCGGCGCGCCGACCGCCACTCGGAGCGGACCGCGTTCGTGGCGACGACCAGCAACCACGGCAACGCCGATCCGTCCACGAGCCGCGCGTCGTTCCGGCGGCGCCACGCGACGAGGAACGTCGCCTGGGTGACGTCCTCGGCCGTGGACCACGACCCGGTCAGCCGGAACGCGTGGTTGTAGACCGCACGGGAGTACCGGTCGAAGAGCCGACCGAACGCCAACTCGTCACCGGCGGCGATCGAGGACCACAGTTCCTCGTCCGATGGCCGTACCTGATGCCTCACACCACACTATGGCCGCCCACGCCGACTCTGTTGCAGCTCACGGTGCGCCTGTTGAACGAGCGCGGCACCCGCCGTGCACGTATCCCGCCGTGCCGGCGGCAAATATCGTGGCAGCGGTCAACCAGGATGCCGTCTTGGTGGAGGGCTGGATCGGCCAAGCCCAAGCCGCAACGACGACGCTGGTCTGGCGTGGAGCGGCGGCGTACACGGCGCACACGTAGCCGAAGGCGGGCAGCCACGCCAGCCGCCCGCCGAGCAGCACCGCCCCGCCAGCGACCAGTCCGATACAACCGAGAGCATTGCGGACCAGGGCGTGTGCACCGTACGTGTCGGGCGCCCGCAGTCCGGCCACGCTGAGCGCCATGGCGGTGACGAAGGCGGCGACGAGAAGGTGACCGGCCCGCCATGCCCGCCACGGCAGGGGTGTGCTGCGGTCGAGGTCCTCGTCGGCACCCGCCAGGGTGGGACCGAGCAGCAGTGCGGCCAGCAGCGGTGCGAGTGCGACCACGGGGACGCGGGCGGCGGGCCCGTCGAAGTAGGGCCGGCTGGCGAGCCATGTTCCGGCGGCCCAGGCGAGCAGCGCGATGACGCCGACACCGACCACGAACATGGTCGCGCCGCGGGAGCGCAGATGAAGCGTGAGCAGGCGGCCGGTCACGACTGCTCGCCGAGGCGAATCAGCGCCGGGATGTCGCATCGGTGGGCGGCGTCGAGGTAGGCGGCGAACCAGGAACGCTGCGCCGGCTCCGGTAGTGCGCGGAGCCTGGTGAGGGGCACGTCGTCCGGGGTGGCTGCCTCGTCGAGCATCCAGTCGGTGGCCAGGGTGTCGGTCCGGTACACCCGCTGGTCGATGCTGCGTGACCTGGACGGGTCTTCGCATCTGGCCCGGGTCACCTGCCGGAAGTCCGCCCGCAGGCTCTTCCGGCTGACCAAGCCGCCCAGCGCGGTGGACTGGTAGTCGAGACTGAGCCAGACTGTGCCGTCATCCCGTTCGAAAGATTGGCCGGCCGGCTGAGCGGCCTGGTCGGCGGCCCGACGGGGCGCTCCGGGTATCCCGTCGAGACGTCCCAGGATCGGCTGGGCCACCGCGGTGACGTCGTCGATCAGGAACGCGTTGATCCGGGACAGGCACACCTGCGGGCCGCTGCTCGTGCACACCAACTCGACCGCAGCCGGATCGGCCGGGAGGCGGTAGGTGCCCGGGCCGGTGGTGATCGGCACCGCGACGGCGACGGCGAGTCCGCCAGCCAGCAGGGACGCTCGCCGCTGCCGCGCGGCGGCGGCGAGCAATAGGACCGTCAGGGCCACCAGCCAGGCTGCCTGCAACGCGGTGACCCGGCCGGGGACGAGTGAATACACCGCCCAGCCGCCGTAGACGGGCGATAGCCACGCGCCGGGCGTGCCATCCCAGTAGGTGACGATGGCCAGGCCCAGGTAGGTGGCGAGGCCGGCGATCGGGGCCGCCACCCGCAGCGGAACGAGCCGGCCCACGAGGACTCCGACCGCGGCGGCGGCGGCCAGGGCGAGGACACCGACGGCAAGCGTCCACCACCAGCCTCCGCCGGCGTACGTCGCCACCCGGGCGATCAGCACCCCGGCTCCGGCGAACGCGACCAGCAGTCCGGCGACTCCCGCCACGGTGACGGCGAGCCAGGCCACCACCAGTGGCTGCCAGCCCGGGCGGGGGGTGGAGGCGAGCAGCTCGTCGATGTCGCGCCGCCGTTCCCGCCCGGCCTGCCACGCCCCGGCAGCGATCATCAGAGCGCACAGGATCAGCAGCGACACCCGCAGGTAATTGGCGAGGCCCGCCCACCGGCCGGCCCAGTCGTCCGGATGCACGGCCAGCATCCACACTCCGGCGCCGAACATCGCCGCAGCGGCGAACGGCGCCGTGCCGCGGCGTAGCTCCACCCTCAGCGCGCGCCTCACCGCGGTGCCGTCCGCGCACCGCGCAACACCGTCGTGTAGCCGCGTTCGATGGGGGAGTCGCCGCTGTCGCCGTCTCCACCGGCGGCGATCAGCTCGTCGGGGAGGCCGGTGAAGACCAGCCGCCCGCCGTCGACCAGGTTCACCCGGGTACACGCCGCGACGACGTCCTCGACCAGGTGCGTGCTGACCAGAACGACCGTATCGAGGCCCAGTTCCCGCAGCAGCGCCCGGAACTGCACCCGCTGCTCCGGGTCCAGACCGGCGGTCGGCTCGTCCAACAGCAACAGCCGCGGGTCGTTCACGATGGCCTGGGCGATGCCGGCGCGGCGCAGCATCCCGCCGGAGAGGTGCTTCATCCGGTCGTCGGCGCGCTCCAGCAGGCCGACCCGCTCGATCGCCCGGTCCACCGCCAGCGGGATCCGCGCCGGCGGCATCTCCTTCAGCCAGGCGAAGTACTCGACAAACTCGCGCACGGTGAAGCGCGGGTAGAACCCGAACGTCTGCGGCAGGTACCCCAGTTGGCGGCGCGCCTGCCGCAACGCCGCAGGGTCGCCGATGTGGTGGCCCAGCAGCCGGACCTCGCCCCGGTCGGGTCGCAGCACCGTGGCCAGGACCCGCATCAGGGTGGTCTTGCCAGCGCCGTTCGGGCCGAGCAACCCGTGCACCCCCACCCCCAGCTCAAGGTCCAGGCCGTCGAAGACGACTCGCTTGCCGTAGCTGACCCGCAGGCCGTCGACGCTCACCATCGTCATGCCGGCTGCCTCCCCACCCGTTCCCGACGCACATACACCACCACCGCGGCCACCGCGGTGACGCCCAGCCACCCCGGACCGCTCGACACCAGGACTGCCACACCTCCGACCGGCGGTGCCAGCACCACCACCGTCCACGCGCTCGCCACCGCGAGCGCGGCGTACGCGGGCTCGATCAGCGAGCCGAGCGCCAGCGTCAGGACCGTCAACGCGATACAGGGAAGCAGCCACAGCCCCGGCGTACCGATGCCCGTCACCACGCCAGCGAGGACCGCGACGGGCGCCGCGACCGCGAGGACCGCCAGCGTGCGCCACAGCACAATCCGCAGGCCTCCCTGCGGTGTCCCCGCGATCAACTCGTGCAGCGAATCAGTTCGCGGCCCGTACGACAGAGCCGTACCGCCAGCAGGCAGCGCAGGCGCGATCAGCAGGAGCAGCCACGGCGGGACCACCGTCGGGCTGACCGCCAACCCCGCGGTGAGCACCCCGGTGACGGCCACCGACAGCAACCACGCCGCCCGGGCTGCAGGCCCCGCACCCGCCAACACCCTGACCCGCCGCCATCCGGTCGCCCGCCGCACCCGCCCCTGCCGCGGCAACCGGTTGCCGAGCGTTACCGCGACCGCCTCCACCACCAGAGCCGTCGACGCGTCCGATGCGATGCTCGTCCGGCAGGCCGCACAGCGGTCGAGGTGCGCCTCCACCGACCACGCGTCCACGTCAGCGAGACGCCCCTCGCCGTACGCCGCCAGTACCGCGGCGTCGACGTGGAACCCGGTCATGACAGGGCCTCCCGCAACTCGCGGCGTGCCCGCATCGCCCGGGTCTTCACCGTGCCCTCCGGCACACCCAGCAGCACCGCGGCCTCCCGCACCGTCAAGCCGTCCAGCACCGTCGCCTGCAGCACCGCCCGCAACTCCGGAGCCAACCGGTGCAGCGCACGCTCCAACTCGGCGTCGTACGCACCGGCCAAGACCTCGTCCTCCGCCGACGGCGACAACGCCAACACGTCCTCGCCCGGCGCCCCCACACTCTGCGGACGGACCAACGCACGCCGCCGCGCGTCGATCAACCGACCGGCCGCCACCGACCACAGCCAACCCACCGCCGCACCGTCCCCGCGGTAGCCGGCCGCAGCCCGCCACACCGTCAGGAACGTCTCCTGCACCACCTCCCGGACCAACTCCGGATCCCGGCACCGGCGGCGCAGACGCAACACCAACCACGGCGCGTTACGCGCATACAGCACGTCGAACGCCCCGCGGTCACCCCTCCCGACGAGGCGCAACAGCTCCTCGTCGTCCACATCCATCACGCAAGGTTAGGACGCATCACTCGGCGAAACGGTTCTCTGACAGGAGCCGCGTGCCGCGAGAGTCTGACGCAGCTAGGCAGTATGGCGCGAAAGGCACCTCTGTCAGGAAGTCACTCGTTAGGCTGCATGCGGGGCAGCTTGTCCGCGCTGATCACGGCCGTTTCCCACCTTGGCCAGCCAGTCCGGGGCTTCGCCGGGTGAACCTTCATCTCTCACAGCATGCGCTCAAGGCGCCCTGCCTGGCATCGCTCCGTCTCCCGCGTCCGGCCAGACCTGGCGGCACGGAGAAAATCCCTCCCAGGAGCAACCCTGGGCGCCGGACTTTACGTGACTATCTCAAATGGGGGATCGGAGGCCTGGATGGGTGATCGCGACGCGGCGTTCGCGGAGTATTTCGCGGCGAGGTCGGACGCAATGCGTTGCACCGTGTATCTACTCTGCGGCGACTGGCACCGGGCGGAGGACTTGGTTCAGACCGCGTTCACCAAGCTCTAGCTGTCTTGGAGCCGGGTCTCGCGCCATGAGGTGCTGGACGCCTACGTGCGCCAGATCCTGATCCGGACCTTCCTCGACGGCCGGCGCCGCGGCTGGTGGCGGCGGGAGCGGGTGGGCGGGGACGACGCCGAGCGACCGGCACCGCCGGACTCGCCAGAGAACCGGTTAGTGATGCTCCAGGCACTGGCCGCCGCCTCCCGCGGCTTGGACATGCTGCGGGGCCTCCTGTCACCCACCCACAGCGGGAATCGAGAAGGGAAGACGATGAACGAGGACGACCTGCGCGAGACGCTACGTAGCGAGATGGCGACCAGCACCCCGCCGCCACCGATGGCTACGACCGCCACGCTGCGCACCGCCCGACGCGCACGCAGCCGCCGCCGAACCCTGTGGGCCTGCGCCGGATCGGCGGCGACGATTCTGGCGGTCGCTGGCGCCGCAACGATGTTCACCCCCGATGCCGGCGGCCACAGCCCAGCAGGTCCGGCGCCGCAGGCCGCCCCGCCTCCGTCATCGAAGGACACCGCCCAGCCGTGGCCGACCGGACCGGACGGCCACCCGCAGGAGGACCGCACCGCGCGAGCAGGCTCCAGATACGACCAGGGAATCCGGCTACTCGACGAGATCATCTCCGTCGTGCCCGCCGGTTACACCGCGCCGGAGAACCCGGCGAACCAGCCCACTGACCAGGTGCCGCTGCGGATGCACCAGGCGCAGTTCGAGGACAAGGTCAACGGTGTCGACGTGTGGGGTTACATGTCCTCGGCCGCCCTGGCCAAGGGTGAGCGGATGGGGTCTTTGCTCGTCGAGGTGCACACCGCGGGCAATCAGCTACCGGCCGAGCCGTGCGCGCTACAGATCTTGAAAGGCCAGGTTGATCCACCGTGGCCCGGTGTGTCGGCGTGATCTTTGCCGTCGATCGCTGTAGGCCGGGGTGATGAGGTATGCCGATGGAGGTGGGTTGTCCGCGCGGGGGCGGGCGAAGCGGGAGGCGGTGCGGCGGCAGGCGGCGGGGTGGTTCGCTGCGGGGGTGTCGGTGCCGGAGGTCGCGGCCAGGCTGCGGGTGTCGCAGACTGCGGTGTACGGGTGGCGCAAGCGGTGGCGGGCCGGTGGCGAGGACGCCCTTGCGTCAAAGGGGCCTGGTGGATCTCGGTGCCGGCTGGATGAGGCTCGGCTGCGGCGGCTGGCCGACGCGTTGGACGAGGGGCCGGCGACGCACGGCTTCGGTGATGATCAGCGGTGGACCCTGGTGCGGGTGTCGGATCTGATCGTCCGGATGTTCCGTATCCGCTACACGCTGCGCGGCACGTCGTACCTGCTGCATCGCATCGGCTGGTCGGTGCAGGTCCCGTCGCATCGGCCGGTCGAGCGCGACGAGGGTGCGGTCGCGACGTGGCGGCGGGAGGTGTGGCCGGCGGGAAAACGGTAGCGGCGCAGCGGCAGGCGTGGATCTGCTTCGAGGACGAGGCCGGTCAGACGCTGCGCCCACCGAAGGCCCGCACCTGGGGCCGACGCGGTCACACTCCACAAGTCCCCGTGTCGGGTAAAGGATCCGGAAGGATCTCGATCGCCGGCCTGGCCTGCTACAAACCCGGCCGGCGTCCCCGGCTGATCTACCGCACGATCGTCCACCGCGGCCGCAAGAACGAACGCCGCAGCTTCGGCGAACGGGACTACATCAGCCTGCTCGACGCCGCCCACCAGCAGCTCCGTGGGCCGATCGTGCTCGTCTGGGACAACCTCAACACCCACATCAGCGCCGCCATGCGGCAAATGATCGCCGCCCGAGACTGGCTGCACGTGATCCGTCTGCCCGCCTACGCCCCCGACCTCAACCCCACCGAGCAGGTCTGGTCTCACCTCAAACGCAGCATCGGCAACCTCGCCGTCTGCGGCTTGGACCACCTCCTGGCGATCATCCGCAACCGACTCAAACGCATCCAGTACCGCCCCGATCTACTCGACGGTTTCCTCACCCACACCGGCCTGACCCTCCTGCCGCACCGGCCCTAACTTGAACGGCCAACCCACTTGTCATTGCCGGCTTCAAGCCAAGCGTCAGCCGTCGCCTGCAGCCCGTCGTCTCGCACACCGGACAGCACCTGAAAAAACTTCCAGGCATACCCGTATGGGTCCTCGACCTCGACGTACCGCTCGCCCCACACAGCATCCAGCGGGCCAGCCCCGATCACGCAGCCCGCGACGCGGCACCACCGGGCCATCTCATCAACGTCTTCTACCTCGATACCGATGACCACGCCCAGACCGCGCGGCCCTGCCAGCGTCTGACGCTCCCGCGCACTGTCTGGGAACGGCATGCCCACTAACGCATCGACCAGCAGCTGCAATGGGCCCCGACGCAGGATCGCCATCAGCACCTTGCCATCCCGACCCGGCACCGTTCCGACCGGCACGAAACCGAAGCCTTCGTAAAACGTCGCAGCCGCGCCCACGTCCTCGACCCGGAGCCCGACCCGCACCGGAGGCTCATCGCTCACAGTGGCGACCCTACCGAAACGCTCCGACCGCGCGGAATCCAACCTGACCTTTCAAGATCTGTAGCCCGCCAGTTCTGGGGCATGCAGGGTGAGTGCCAGGTGGAGACCGTCGCAGCGGCGCAGGTCGGCGTGGTAGTCCGACCCGGCCGCGACGACCGGTTCGACCAGTGGGCGGCCTACCGGCACCCGGACGGCGTGGTGGTATTCGTCGCACAGGGCGCGAACCTCGATGACGAACGGCCGGGCCTGACCACGCTGCCGTTCTCCGTGCAGCAGCTCGCGGCCCTCGCCTTGAACGAGAGGTTCCACCTGCAATAAGGCGGGCTCGGCGAGGGGCTTCAGCAGGATGTCGGCGGCACGCTGAAAACCGCCGGGTGCATGTTCCCGAGCTGCGCAACCTGCTGATCTCTGACGACATCGCCACCGCTGTTCCGAAGACTGCCGGTCAGGGAGGACGGAGAGTTCGGGGCGGCGGGCCTTTGGGGCATAAGCAACGCCGGCGGCAAAGACAGTTACGCTGCACGGATGGCAGCGTGTCCCGAGCTGACCAGGCCGCTCCCCCAAGCGGGGCGCGGTCACGGTCTCTCCGGGGCAACCCCGGGGACGTCACACTCACCTCGGCACCACACCACAGGTGCGTCGGCACGCTCCGCGAGCCTGTGCACCCGCACGACCGGGCATCGTCGGGACACGCCGCCATCCATCCCGGCTTGGCCGTGACCACCATCCACGCCCTCGCCACCGCGCTCGCCGACGCGTTCCTCGCCGGCGACGACTGGCGCCGCGCCGATCTCGTCGACCAGAGTGGGCTCGTCCTCGGGGTCCGGCGGCGATGGCTGTGGCCGGTCGTCGACGCGATGCTGGCCGCCTACCCGCACCCACCCACCGACCGGCCACGCGAACTGGCCACGTTCCTGAGCACCCTCGACCCGCTCCGCGCGGCAGTCGCCGCCGCCCGCCAGCACCACCGGCCGATCGTCATCCACACGCGGCCCGTGACGCCGACCCGTACCGTCCGCCGTCCCTGGCACACCCCGGTCATCGACACCGTCGGCGACCTGGCCGCGATGCTCGAGTTGAACATCGCCCACCTCGACTGGTACGCCGACCGACGCGCTATGAACCGACGCGCCACCGCCCACCGGCTGCACCACTACCACTACCGCTGGACCGAGGGCGGCCGGCTGATCGAGGCACCCAAGTCCCGGCTCCGCGCCCTGCAACGCCGGCTCCTCACCGAGGTCCTCGGCCCCATTCCGGTCCACCCCGCCGCGCACGGCTTCGTCCCCGGCCGCTCCGCGCACACCTTCGCCGCCGCCCACGCCGCGCAGCCGGTGGTCGTCCGGATCGACCTGCTCGCCTTCTTCACCCACGTCCCCGCCACCCGCGTCTACGGACTGTTCCGCACCGCCGGCTACCCCGAACCCGTTGCCCACACCCTTACCGGACTGTGCACCACCCGCACCCCGCACCCTGTCCTCCGCCGCGCACCAGCCGACCTACCGCGCCGAGCGACGCGGCTCGCCGCGCTGCGGACCGGCCACCTGCCCCAAGGCGCGCCCACCTCACCCGCACTGGCCAACCTGTGCGCCTACCGACTCGACCGACGCCTCACCGGCCTCGCCGACGCCTTCGAGATCACCTACACCCGGTACGCCGACGACCTCGCCTTCTCCGGCGACCTCACCATCCGACGCATTCACGACCTGCTCGCCGCTGTCACCGACATCGCCCGCGACGAGGGCTTCCGGATTCACCCGGCCAAGACCCGCGTCCGTGGCCGAGCCGACCGGCAACTCCTCGCCGGACTCGTCGTCAACCAACACCCCGCCACACCCCGCGACGAATACGACCAGCTCCGCGCCATCCTCCACAACGCCGCCCACACCGGCCTCGCCAGGCAGAACCGGGCCGGCCACCCCGACTTCGCCCAATACCTCATCGGACGAGTTACCTGGGTCAGCCACCAACATCCGGCACGCGCGGCCAAACTCGCCACGCTGCTGGCCCAAGCTCTTGCGGCACCGTAGACTGACGCGGCGCGGCAGCTTCGCGCCGGATCTCGGCAAGGACACGTCGGACCGACCGAAGCATGCTCTGAACAGGACTTACGCCTGTCTGCTGATCCGCTCTCGAGCACACACCGCGCACATCATCGAAGGTCCGGAGTCGGGTCTCGGGTCGCCCGCCGATAGACGTTGCTCGGCGCGGACAAGGACGTCGGCGCCGGGGTTGTTGAGGCGCTGGCCGGTTCTGGCGGAGATCGGTTACGGTAACGTCGCTTTGCGTCAATGCAGCCGTCGTGTCCGTACGGGGTTGTGAAGGGACGGGCGTCATGATCGATCCGCAGCGGGTAGACGATGCGAAGCGGGCACTGGGTGCAAGGCTTGCCGCCTGGCGCAACGTGCGTGGGCTGACCCAGTTGGCATTGGCGAGGCGGGTGCCGGTTTCCCGGACCACGATCGCGGGCGTCGAGCGCGGGCAGCAATGCCCGGACCGGATCTTCTGGCAGCGCTGTGAAGCGGCCCTAGCCGCTGGTGGAGAGTTGCTGGCCGACTACGACGACTATCGGCGCCTGAAGCAGCAGCTTGATCAGGAGAAAGTCGAAGCGGCACAACGCATGCGGTGGGGCGAAGTCGAGGACCGCTCACTACCGGCTGGCACTCACGGTGTCCCGGTGACGGATCCGGCACGGGAGTCGTTGCGCGACCTCGCCGCCACGGATCTGACGGCCGGTGGTCCGAACGGCCTGACGGCACCACTCGCGCGGGTCGCCGGTGCCGCGGTGGCAGGTGAGACGGACTTTCACGATGGTGACGCGGTTACGCTTGCGGTCATGTCCGATGGGCAGGCGATGTCATTGCGGGTAAGCCGGAGGGCTCTGCTGGAACTGGCCGCTGGCCTCACCGCCGTGCCGGTTGTCACCACCACAGGCGTTTCTCACCCACGGTCCGTCGACCCTGCCGTTGTCGATCACTTCGCGGAGCTTCGCGCGCTCCTCGTACAAGCGGACGACCTGCTGGGTGGCCTCACCATCCTGTCGACCGTCGAACAGCAGATCGCGCTGATCGCCGCCCTGCGTCGGCAGACACGTGGACAGCTTCGTAACCGGCTTCTCAGCACCGAGGCACGGTGGAGCGAGTTCGCGGGTTGGCTCAGCGACGATCTCGGCGACCGGGCCGCGGGCGACCGCTGGCTGGACCGCGCGGGAAGCATGGCGCAGGAAGCCGACGATCAGGAGTTCTGGGCGTACGTCCTGACCCGTAAGGCACAGCGGATGGTGGGAACCGGGGACGAGGACTGTGTCGTCGGGCTGGCCCGTGCCGCTTCCCGCCTGCCCGACACGCCCCCGCTCCTGCACGCCTTCGCCGCCATCCAGCAGGCGCACGGCAGCGCCATCGCGCAGGACGCCTCCGCTTTCCAGGCCGCGGTCGAGCGTGCCCACACACTCGTGGCGACCGCCAGGCCGCCGAGCGGGGGAAGCAGTGCCCTCGGTTCGTTCTGCACCCGGCCGTACCTTGCGGCGCAGGAGGGCGAGGGATGGCTCCGCCTCAACCAACCGCGTCGGGCCATCGACAGCTTCACCAACGCCGTCAACACGTGGCCCGACCGCTACCGACGCGAACGGGGCGTGTACCTCTCCCGCACGGCGCACGCCTACCTGGCGGCTTCGGAACCAGGCCAGGCCGCCACCGTCGCGGCTGAAGCGTTGACCACGGCTACCACGACGGGCTCGGTTCGGGTCCGCCGAAACGTCACCACCCTGGCCCGGCGACTCGAACCCTTCTCCAGCCAGCCGGAAGTGCGACAGCTCCTCGACCAGCTGGCCACCAGCGGATGAGTCACCAACTACCCGATCAGGTCCGTACGCCGCATGTCGCCTTCGTCGGCCGCGCCAACATCGACATCACCGTGCGGATCCCCCAACGGCCCGTCGCTGGCCGGACGACGTTCGCCTCGTCACCCGCGACGACCACACCGGGCGGCAAGAGCCTCAACCAGGCTTTGGCCGCACGACAAGCGGGCGTCCGCGCCAGCCTGATCACCAACGTCGGCGACGACGAATGGGGCGCCTCCCTGAGCCGAGCCCTCACCAACGCGGCCATCGACATGTCCTTCCTTCAAGTCGTGCCATCGGCTCCGACCGGTACCGCGATCATCGAGATCACCCCCGACGGCGAGAACTACATCGTCCTCGCACACTCCACAGAGACTGAGCTCGCCAGCGAGCATGTGCGCAACGCACTTCAGCAGCTACGAGCTCCGATCGTGGTAACCCAGCTCGATCTCCAGCCCGATGCCGTTGACGCCGTCTTCCGGCATCACCACGCAGAGACGCTCATCGGCAACCTCGTGCCACATCCCTCGCTCGGTCTGACCGCCCTGGCCCCACTCGACCTGTTCGTTTCGAACGAGGCCGAAGCGGCAGCGATACTGGGCCGCCACCATGCCAATCCGTCGATCGCAGCGCAGGAACTCCGCAAGCTGGGCCCACGAGCGGTGGTGGTGACCGCTGGCGCTCGCGGCGCCGCCTACAGCGATGCCGACCACACCGCACTCGTCCCCGCATCACACGTCAAGGCCATCAACACCAGCGGGGCCGGTGACGCCTTCCTCGGCACCCTCGCCGCACGACTCGCTCACAACGTGCCGCTACCCCACGCAGTCGCCAAAGGCGTCGCCGCCGCAACAACCTTCGTGCAGGTCGACAGACGCTAGGCGACTAGGTCGGGACGACGGTGACATCGCTGGCCTTCATGGTTGCCAGACGCCCGCACTGATCCGAGTCTCCACAAGATCGCGAGGGACGATCGGTTCGAACTCGAGTGCGTATCCGACAAGGCCTCTGGCAGCGGCATGCCTGGCACACCGACTGCGGTCAGCAGAACGGCCAGCCTCCCAGGGTCCTGCTCGAAGAGGATGTCGCTGAAGGCATCGAGGCTTCCGCTCGGGTTGCGTGACAGAGCAGCTGCGAGAACTCGTAGACGAAGCCGGCAAAGTCGACGAGCGACGCTCCGTCGATTACGAGCACAGGGGTTTACAACGATGCCGCAAGGGGTCTCGCCGGCAAGAGGGCCTCCAAGGCAGGATAATGCAGCGCTGCGCGCGGCCACGACTACAACGGACAGACGGAATGGACTTTCCCCAGCAGCCGTGTCGCCAATGGCCGCCGCCGCGAGATGGTCAGCCCTGCCTACTTTCTATACCCGGCGGTGACTGCTCCTGCTCTACCCTTGGGAAGAATTGGTGCCATTCAAGTCCAACATCTGCCCGAATACGTTAAGAGCCGAGCGGCTAGTCACATCATTAGCAGGCGCTCGCATTCGCCATTCGGATACTTGATCAGCAGGCTTCGGCCATCGCCGCGCTTTAGGACATCTTGCACTAGATCATATACTTGAATTGCGCGGTTGATGGTGTCCGTTCTGGTATCTCCCGACTTCCGGACGGCACTATCGAGCGCCAACATTGACCTTTGAGTAAAATTGACGGTTACACGGGTTAGCGGCCCGCTGCTCCCACTCGCACCTCCAGACGCAACTGCCGGAGGGGTGATGCCGCCATCGGACTCACGCCGTTTCGGAACGCCGCCATTGCCCGCTTCAACAGACCCCTTCGCTGGCATATATATCCCCTTCTCCCATGCCCGGTACTCTTTATCGCTGCTGACAGTTCCCAGGAAAATTTAAGACACTTCGCGTTACCAATGGGCGCCCGTCAACAGACTCACGGGTTCAGGGCTGCTAGTCAACCGTCCCTCCAAGCTGGAACATCGCACACCATGTGCGACGGGTCTTGCGATGCACGTTGAGACCATGACAATGGGCCTAGGAGTCTCGTCCTACGACCCATGTCGGTCAGTCTTTATGCACAGCGACCGCACCCGATCCAACACGCAGGAAGGAAGTGAAGCTTGTTCGCTTGCACGATTGGGGTTATGCAGTGAACCAGGGGCGTTGCCCGTCCCAGCAGATTGACCAAGAGCTCAACCTGGCCGATCACACTGACCCCATCGAGTCCGAACCGTCGGACAAGGCACGCGTCTGGGCGCATCACCGAACAGAAAGATCAACGGAAGGGAATTTCTTCGCAACCTGGTGGCGATTCGCCATTGAGATAAAGTTTCTGCCTTCGAAGCGAACGGCTCGACACGCCCTAACCCTATCCGGGCTACTGGTAGCCGCAATCGCCGCAGCGGTTACATGGGTTGCCGCTTCGGTGAATGAAATTCCCGACGCCATTTCCGCGCCTACACCGATACTGGTCCCGTTGATCCTTCTAGCAGTTAGGGCAATCGTGACGAAAGGTCGGCGATAACTGGCCCGACTGCACACTTCGGACGCCAAGGCCAGGATCGACCGAAGCGGTTCAACCATCACGCACCAGCACTTTACTTGGGGCCGGACGATGTGTCCGGCCCCGCCAGCGCTTCACGACCATTGGGCACTAGCCCCCTCTGTGAGGAGTCTGCTGTGTCTTGAACTTGCAAGCGCCGCGCGACTGGGCGCATCGACCTCTGTTGGCGGTACCGCAGATGGTGGTACGGGTTCGACCGGGCGTGGCCACTGCTCGCCTGGCGGCACGGGGGCACGGCCGAAGATGGCTTCCGCGGCTGCTTGGGCGAGGACGGCCTGGGTTGTGGCGGGTATCCCGATCCGGTTCCAGTGGAAGATCACGTGCTCTGCGATCACGGCGCGTAGCCCACGGGTGAGTTTTCCTGTGTCGCGTAGGTGGCGGAGGGCTGTGCCGGCGTTCTCGAAGGCGGTCTGCCAGTCGCTGGTGGTGCGGGTGGTGCCGAGTTGCAGGTGACGGACCTTGCCGGTGAAGGCTTCCCAGGTGGCGGGGTCGGCGGCGGGGGGCCAGGTGCGGTGTTCCAGGCGGTGTCGGGCGACTCGCGCCCATACGTCGCCTTGTTCGTTGAGGTCGAGTCCGGTGGCGCGCATGAGTGCCGTGCACAGGATGAGGGAGCGTTCCCGTCGGTCTGCCGGCTGATGGTGAAGGTAGGTGAGGAGGTGGCGGCTGTCGTGGTGGAACAGGGTGTGTGCGGTGTCCATCGCGTCGGGGCCGCCGAAGGCGTGGATCTCGGGTTCGTAGATGTCGCTGGTCCAGGCGCGCGTTCCGGTGAGCAGGTCGTGTACCGGGCCGGGGTCGGTGTCGGGCGTGGTGGGCAGGTAGCGGATGCGCCACGGTCCTTTGCGGATGAACCACCAGGAGGTGATGAGGCCGGCGGTCTCGGCGGCGGGTAGGACGCGGTGGAGGTGGGGTATCGCGTGTTGTTCGCGTTCGTGGCGGCTCTGGCCAGGGTAGGTGATGTTCACCTGTTGCCAGGGGGTCTCCTTCATGGCGGGCCTTTCGTCAGCTGAGTAGGAGGCAGGCGTCCCACGAGGTTGAGGTTGTGGAGGCTGCGGCCAGGGCGTGACCGGCTGTGCCGTCAAGTAGTCCGGTGGGTTCGTCCGCGGCGGGGGTGGCGTGCAGGTGGAGGCGGGTCAGTGGGGCGAGGGGTGTCGGGGTGAGTGCGTCGGCGGCGATGCGCCGGCCGGTGGCGAGGAGGCCGGCGGTGCCGTGGCAGAGGCTGCGGTCGGTGAGACGGCGGATCTGTGCGGGGTCGTTCACGCAGGTGGTGAACGCCGTCTCGGCGAGGAGCTGCCGGGCGGTGTCGTGCAGGGCGAGGGCGGCCAGTTGTTGGGCGCGGGCGATTCCGGGGGTGCCGTAGCACCAGGAGGGGCGTAGTGGGTGTTGTTGTGCGGGTGCGCCGTGGTGCAGGTCGTCGAGGGTGAGGGTCTGCGGCCACCAGATGGTGTCGGCGGTGTGCTGCTGCCAGGTGTCCAGCCATCGGCATATCCGCAGGATCGCCTCGGTGTGTCCGTCGACGGTGATGCCGGCGCGGTGGGTGAGGGCGAGTAGCGCGAGTGGGCCGGTGATGCCGTGGGCGATCCCGTGGTTGGCGTGGCCTCCTGGTGGTGGTGGCTGGTGTCGGTCGGGTCCGTTCGCGCACCACCAGCCGGGGAGGTCGTTGACCGGTTCGGTGAGCCGGACCAGGTAGGTGAGTACCTGGCGGAGCAGGTCGTGGTCGCCGAGGCGGTGCAGGGCGACGCCGAGGCCGGTCAGGCCGCGGATGAGGTCGTACTCGGCGTAGTGGGGCCGCTGGTGGGAGTCGATGCGGCGGTGGGCGGCGTGCAGCCGTCGGCGGGTGACCGTGGCGGTCCCGGTGGCGGCGATCGATCGTGCTCGGGTGAGGCCGGGTTGGTTGGGGGTGGCGAGGACGAAGGCGAGTGCGGGTGCGCCGTAGAAGAGGCTGGCGCCTGCGGCGATGCTGACGCCGTTGGCGGTGGCGGCCCGCAGTGCCGCGTGGGCGGCGGGCCGGTTGCCGGTTTCCAGGTGTAGAAGGGCGACGCCGGCCGCCCCTTCGGCGAGGGACTGTGCTGCGGTCACGGCGTCGCCTGGCGGGTGCGGGCGACGGCGCGGGCCAGGCGGAGGCAGTGCCGTTCGGAGGCGGGGTCGACGCCGATCATGCGGGCGTGGTGCAGGTGCAGAATGTCGGTCAGTACCTGGTCGAGGTCGAGGTTGTCGGCGTGGGCCAGTGTCCGGTAGGTGGCCAGTGCCTTGTCCAGGTCGTCGTCGCGGTAGGGGGTGCGGGCGAGGTCGAGCTGGACGGGTTCGAGTCGGGGGCCGCGGTGGTGGGGGACGTGTTCGGCGAGCCAACGCGGCCCGTCGCCGGTGAAGGCGTCCGCGATGGCGATCATCGTGGCGGCGGTGCTGGCCTGGCGGTCGCCGGTCAGCCGCTGCAGGGTGGCGCGGGAGTCAGCGGCGAAGACCGCTTCGGCGGCGGTGAGGGTGGGGCCGGTGCCGTGGCGGGTCTCGGGCCGGTAGGTGCGCAGGCTGTAGTCGTGCAGGACGCGTTTGTGCTCCAGTTGTTGCGCCCATTCGGCGAGGCATGCGGCGGTGGCAGCGAAGGTGGTGTCCTGGAGTGGGATGCGTAGCCGCAGGTGGGGCTCGGGGTCCGGGTACCGGAGGAACCACCAGCCCGCCGCCGGGAGGTTGCCGGTCCGGTGGGCGAGGTCGGTGAGGATGTCGTCGGCCCGGCCGTACAGGCGGGCCTCCAACCACGGTGACTGGCCGGGCCGATGCTGTTGTGCGGTCACGGCCCGCGCTGGTCGGCTCGGGTGGGTGGCCGGACGGGTGTGCGCGAGGGTGAGGAGGAGTTCGGCGGGTCGGCCGCCGATCCAGCCGGCCGGGCCGGGAGCCTCGGTGAGGGTGGTGCGGGCGTGCCGGTCGACGTGCCGGCGCAGCACTGCCAGGTGGGTGTTGTCGTTCAGGTCCAGACGTACCTGCACGTCGTCGGCGCCGACCAGGACCTCGTCCGGGAGCCGGTGCTGTTCACGGTATCGCTGCCAGGCGTCGCGCCAGTGGGACCATGCCAGGGTGCGGGCGGGGAGCGCGGTCCGGTCGATGGTCCAGCGGGCGGGGTGCACGATGCTGCGTCCGCGTCGCAGGCGTGGCAGGAACGGCAGGCTACGCGCGTGCCCCCAGTCGAATCGGCTGCACGGAGCCGTCCACGCCGTCCAGATCTCGGTCAGGAACCGCATCAGGGGCTGCTGGAGGTCGGGTAGCAGCACGCTGTTGAGCAGCAGCGGCTCGACCGGTCGCCCGGAGGTCCGCGACACCAGCCACAGCCGCTGGCCGTCGCCGGTCACCGCGAGGTCCGCGAGCGTCCACGGCGGGTCCGGGTGGAAGTCGCCGACGGGCAGGACGGGCAGCACCGCAGGTGTCCGGGCGACCGCGGCCAAGCGGGCATCCAGCGGCGGGCCGGACAGTTGCACCGTGTCCGCGCCGGGCAGGGCGGTCGGCAGGTTCCGGTAGACGTGCTGGAACGACGCCAGCTCGGCGGGAGAAAGCAGGTGCAGGAACCGGCCGGCGGCGACCCCGGCGTGGCGGGCTCCGCTGACCACCGTCAACGTGAACGCGCCTCGGTCCAGGTCCTGTGGGGTCGCGGCGGCGAGGGTGAACCGTAGTTCGGTGTGTGGGATCGGCGGCCGGTCGTCATCTCCTCGTAGGCGGCCTGTCAGCTCGTCGTCGAGGATCACCTCCGTACAGTCGTTCAGCGCCGACTGCTGGGCGAGCTGCGCGAGGAGCCGGTCGCGGGCGGTGAACACCGCAGGTACACGCCGGGTGGAACCCCGGTATCCGGCGGGAAAGCCCAGAACGTTCAGGACGTCGCGTAACGGCACGGCCGCGCCCGGGCCCCACCGCTGAATGAACGCGCCGTGGTATTCCGCCCATCCCGGCAGGGGCGCTGCCACCGCCACCAGCGTCGACGCGGCACGGGCCGCCTCGTGGAGCACCGCCGGTGGCAGCGTCACCGAGGCGTCGACACGCAGGTCGACCGCGACCCGGTCGCCGGGATCGGGCATCGGGACGTGACGGGCCAGGTGGGAGGCCGGGTCGGTGACAGTCGTCGCCGGCCGCAGCGCCGACAGCAGGACACCCGCCTGGACGAGCGACGCCAACATCCGTTCGGCCGCCCCGGTAGCGGCGGGCAGCGGCCCGGCGACCCGGGCGGCGAGGTCACCGAACATGACCGGGGAACGCGCCGCGCGGATCGCCGCCCGCACCGGCCTGGTCAGACGGATCTCTATGTCCCACCTGCGGTCGCCGTCGCCGCGCAGGCAGGGCAGCACCCACACCTCGCCGCGCTGGTACCCCACCGAGTTCGTCACCACCGCGACGTCGCGCAGCGCCGCCAGGTCCTGCTCGGCGCGCCCGGTGTGCTCGGCGACGAACGTCCCGTCAGGGCGGGTCACCACCTGATGCGCCTCGCCCCACCGAACCGATGCGCGGGCGCCGAACTCGACCGGAGCCACCCCGGCGAAGGTGCCGAACGGTGTCGCCCGGGTGGTCCACCTCAGCAGGTACCGGACCGTCGAGTCGACCATGCGCCCGAACCGGCGGTCGGTGGTCGGCGCACTGGCCACGGTCCGGGTGATCTGTTCGGCCAACTGGGGTGTGGCAGCGGCGACGGCGGTGGCGAATCCCGGCAGCGCCCACACTGCGGCCAGCCACTGCCGCCACTGCTCGGGCTGATCCGTCGTCAGGTCGGGCCACGCGGGCAGGGTCAGACCGCTGGGGTAGGCGGCAACTCTGATCAGCGCCGCACCGGCCGTGGGGAACATGAACGCACCCTCGAAGACGGGGGCCCGGCGCTGGAGACGCCGGGCCCGGGGTGGATCGTCAGGGACGGTTACTTGCTGCCGCCGGAACAGGCGTTCGAGCCCGTGTTGCCCGAGCCGCAGCCGTCGTCGGTGCTGGTGGCGTACCCGCTGGCAGCGGGGCCGGCGTCCACCAGGGTGATGTCCAGGTCGAACTCCTCGAGTTCCATGGTCTCCACTCGCGTGTTCCTTCCTATGCGGAGGTGAAGGTGAGGACGAGGCGACTGTGTCGCTTGTCCAGCACCGTCCCGGCCGGCAGGGCGCCGTCGGGAGTACCTGCGGGTAGGACGTGCAGCACCGGAGAGGGCTCGCCAGCGTCCACCCACGCGCGCATGTGCCCGGCCATCCGTCCCGCCGCCGCGGCGGCGTCGGGCCCGTGAGCGCAGGCGCCGAGGTCGAACGTGTCGTCGGTCCAGCGCAGCGTCGACCGGTAGGAGAACGTCCCCTCGTGCAGGGCGGCGGGCGTACCGAACCGCCAGGCAGGGGCGACGATGCCGGCGTCGACGGCCTCCTGCTGCGCCGAGAGCACCACGAACTGGTCGACCTCATCGGCGAGGCGGGCCGCCAGCCACAGGTCCAGGTCGGCCAGGACGCTACGAGGCGGCAGGCCCACCCCTGCCCATGCCTGCTCCTGCGGCTGCGACAGCAGCCCACCGACCGATTCCGGGTCGACCTGCTGGCCCTCATCCAGCCGCAGGTGGACACCGGCGGCGATGTCGACATACCGCATCTCGTGGGCTCCGGTGCCCCGCATCGCCACGAACCCGCAGAGGCGCTGGCTGTGGCTGACCAGCCGGTCACCGACCCGGCGCAGCGCCCACGACCGGGTCATCCCGAACGTCCGTAGCGGCACCACCAGCACGCCGTCCTCGGCGAGCTGCGCGATCCACGCCGCGGGGATGTCCCACGCCCCGGCCGTCACGATGATCAGGTCGTAGCAGCGCCCCAGGTCGATCGGCTGCTCCGCGTCCGCGCACACCACGCTGACATCGCCGTAACCTGCCACCGCCAGACACGCCACCGCCCGCTCGGTCACCTCCGGGTCGATGTCCACGGTCGTGACCGAACCCGACGGCCCGACCAGCTCGCGCAGCAGCGACGCGTTGTAGCCGCCCGATCCGATCTCCAGCACGTGCCGGCCGTGCAGGCCACCGGTGAGGGCGTCAGCCGCCTGCCCGAGCATCTCCGCGATCAGCCACGGCGCGGACACCGAACTGACGGTCTCATCACCGAGCCGCTTGGTGACGACCGCGGTGTCGCTGCGGTACGCCTCCTCCATCGGGACACCCGGCGTGTACAGCTCGCGGGGAACCACCCGCAGTGCCGCCTCGACCTCGGGCCGCATCGTCAGCCCCTTGGCCGCATGGTCAGCGACCAGCTGGTCGACCATCGCGTCACGGAGGTCGTCGCTGCTCATCGTGTCGACGCTCATGTGCGCGTCACTCTCCTGTTCGTCAGGACCGCCGCCGTTGCGGACGGCCCGCACTTTCCGTTATCCGCCAAGGACGAACACGGCCTCAGACGCCCGAGGACTGTTCCCCTGCTGGGCAGGACGCAGGCCGAACTCACCGGGTGCCCAACCGGCAAGGCGACGCAAGGCGGCCCGGGTTCGATCAAGCCGCAGTCAACGTGAGGTCCGAGCCGTCCCGGCCACCAGCGGTCCCGGATTCCTCGGCAGCGGCGAGAAACTGCGGTACAGGGTCACACGGATCAACTCCCCTCGGGTTGGGCGGTGCCGGGGACCCCTGAGCGGCGGGCGCCGAGCGGTCATGTCCACCACTCAACGCCGGTCTGACCGTGTCGAACACCCTCGACACGGGATTTCGACACGGTCAGACCGGCCCCAGCGCCTCTCGGGGGCCGACTACGACAGGCGGGCGGACAGCCTGTGGAGTTCGTCGAGGATCACGTTCCAGCGGAAGGGCTGATCGTCGTGAGCTGGTCGCAGCGCCTCGGTGGCGGTGAGGCGTACGCCGTGGTCGGCGAGGAGCCGCAGGTGGGCGTCGAACGCGGGGTGGCGGGCGAGGGTGGGTTTGACGTACGGGGAGACGATGATCGGCATGCCTGCGCCGAGAGCTTCGTTGAGGATGCCGAGGGCCAGACTGTCGTTGATGCCGGTGGCCCACTTGTTGATGGTGTTGAACGTCGCCGGAACGACCGCGACGGCATCGGCGCGTGGCAGGACGCTCGGTTCGTCAGGATGCCGCTGCCGGTAGCTGACGGGCCTGCCCGTAACGGCGGCCAGCCGATCGTTGGGAAGCCAGGTGTGCGCGGTTTCGGTCGCGATGACGTACACATCCCAGCCGTCGCGCCGCACCGCCTCGACCAGCTCGACGATGCGGCGGGCCGGTGGCGCGGCACAGACCACCAGGTAGAGCAGACGGGCATTCGCGGATCCGGACGTCACGCGGCGATTCCGGCGCGTTCGGCGAGTGCCCGCAGGCCGGGGGTGACGGCGCGCCGCTCACGGGTGAGCAGGTCGCCGATCAGATGGCGCGTCCGGCCGTGCACGTGCACCGTCTGCGGCGCGATGCGTTCGGCTTCGAGCAGGTGCAGCACGGCTGCGGGATCGTTGCCGGGCGAGCAGGCGTAGGCGGCGGCGAGGTCGAGGTGGACCCGGGCGCGGCGGCTCACCAGGGCCGCCGGCAGCGACGAGGTGTCGAGCTGTTCTCCAAGGTGGATCGCCAGCTGAGGCTGGTCCGTTCGGGCGGCGATGCTGATGCGGTGGATCATCACGTTCGTCGGACCGAACCCGGTCCACAGGTCGTTACGATCGGCGCCGAGCCGCCGGGCCAGGGCGTTCGCGTCGTCGAGGTGCCGCTCGACAGCGGCGGGCTGGGCCTGCCGGGCGGCGATCAGCGCCGCGAGCAGAGTCAACGCCCCGTGGGCCGACAGGACACGCGGACCCGTCGACGCGGAGTCCCTCGTGTCCGTCACACCATCGAGAGCGGCCAGCACCACCTCCTCGGCATCGCCGACGCGGTCCGGCATCGCCAGCAGCGCAGTACCCACCGAGAACGCCGCCGCAGCGACGAGCGCAACATCCTCGGCCTGCTCGGCGGCGACACGAGCGGCACGGTCCGCCGCCACCCAGGCAAGGCTGGGATCGCCGAGTTTCACGGTGAGTTTGGCGGCGGCGAGATTCGCCGCCGCCAGCGACCCGACGGCCAGGGCGCGCTGCGTGCCGGTGCAGGTCCGGGTCAACAGGTTCGCCTGCTCGAACGTGTCGGGCAACGCCCGGACCGCCTCGGCATAGTTGCCACGCTGGTAAAGGCTATGGAGATGGGCCACCCGCTGACGGACCTCCGAAAGCGTGAGAGGCTCGACCGGCTGTTTCGGTGCGGCAGGTGCGAGCAGGTGCCGGCGCAGCTCGGCCAGCAGTCGCGACCTGGCATCGTGGTCGGCTTCCTCGCCACGGCCTGCTACCGCGTTGACGACTGAGACCTGCCCGGTTCGTGTGGTGCGGCCCGCCTCCGGGCGCTCGCCGTGGAACCGGTCCGGCGGGCGTCGATTGTCGCCGACTTCGCCGTACCTTTCGCCTGTGGCCTCGCCGGCTGCCATCACCGCCTCGGGTACCGCTCCCCACCGCGCCCGCTGTGCCGCCTCGGCCTGCTGTGCCTGGAACCGGGACTGGAGGTGTCGGTAGGCGTCGTAGGCGGCGAGTAGCTCGCCCTGGGCGTCCAGCAGGGTGTCGCACTGCAGCCAGAAGATCCGGTCCACGACCTGCCGGCCCCGCTCGACCATTCCCAGGGTGCTGCGCGTCGTGTGCACCTGGCGTGCGAGGGCTTCCTGAATGAGTCCCCTCGACCTACGCAGGGCGGCGAGCTTACGGCCGAGATCGTCCCTGGCCTGTTGAAGATCCTGGCGATCAATCATGGGCTCGCCTTTCCGTTCGCATCGACCTGCGTCGAGCCGACTGTTGCGGCGCCCCGACGCACGGCGATTCGACGTTAGCGGATCGCACGCGACCTGGGCGTGGAGCTGGTGCGAATGGCGTGCTGGCCTGGCAGAGAGGGCGCCTGTGTCGAAAACCGGGGGAGCGGGGTTGGCACCTCGAACGTCAGCCACGATCACGGCGGAACACACTTCAGCCATCCCCACTCCCGGCCCAACGGGCACGGCAACCTCAGCCTGCCGCCGTCACCGACAGACACCCCGGACACGATGTGCGAGTTCGGTGGGCATCGGCCCTCTTCGACGAGCGCGGAAGAGCGTGCGGTGATGCCCATAAAGGGCGCGCGGCGCCAGCCCTGCCGCAAGGGCTTTCGGCGGTTCAGTAGCCCCACCGGTGCCGGACGCGGGTTTCGCGTACCGGGATTTCGGGGTGGGGACTTCGGGTTCGTCGCCTACGCCGACACCGACACCGCCCAGGACGTCCTGGTCCGCGTTGTCGGTGGCGACACCGACCCGGGAGCCCAGACCGCCCCCCTCGCACGCGCCCGCGAGTTGTGGTGGCTCTCCCGCGCCGTACGGGCCAAGTACACCGCCATCTCCCGCGCCGTGCCGCTGCTGCTCGCCGGGTACGCCGGCGCCGCCACCACCGCAGCCCTGGCGATCTGGGCCCGGTGACCACGATGACCGCGACCACCACCCTCGTCGTGCAGGACCCCGTCGACGCCTACGAACTGTTCGCCCACGCCCGCACCGTGCTCAGGCTGCCCCTGGACGGCCGATGGCACCTGGTCGACCACGGCCGCGTCCACATGCTGCAAACCCTGCCCGGACAGGGCGCACCGGCCCTGGCCAGCGTGCACCTCCCCGTCGACGGCAGCCGGCACCCCGGCGAGCCCCACGCCGGCATCCCCGGCGGCTACGCCCTGCTCGCCTTCACCACCGACGGCGGCGACACCAACAGGACCCAGCGCCGGCACCGCGACCTCGCCGGCCAGGCTAGTGCGTGGCTGACCCACCGACGGCTTCGCTGGACCTGGTCACACGCCGACGGGCCCTTCACGACCAACCACGCCGATCTTGCGACCAGGGGCCAAATAGTTGATCTTTTTGGGGGTCTGCGCGGTCCCTGATCGCTGCCACGGTGGTTGACCGCTGTGAGTCGATCTCCTCTGAGCATCGGCGAGCTGGTCGAGCACTGGACCCTTGTCCCTGCTGAGCTGGACCTGGTTGCGTCCAAGCATGGCGAGATACGGCCGGGTTCGCGCTGTTGCGGAGGTTCTACGACCGGTACGGCCGCTTCCCGCGAGGTTGGGCAGATCTGCGCCCGGAGGCGATGGACTTCGCCTCTCGCCAGGTCAAGGCGGAGCCGGGTTACTTGGCGTTCTACGGAGACCAGGGCCAGCGGATCCATCACACCCCCAATCGGCTAGATCAACCCGACAACGCACCCAGAATCCAATCCACGGATTCAGGCTAAGGTCCGGTCCGGCAGCGGAACAGGGGCGCAGGACCGGCGGCAGGGTGGGGCGAGCGCCCCACCCTGCCGTTGAACTCAGCCGACCTGCAGGGTCACGTCGTCCAGCACGAAGCTGGTCTGTAGGTAGGCGTCCTCTCTGCCGGCGAAGGTCAGCGTGACCGTCTGGCCGGCGTACGCGCCGAGGTTGACGGTGCGCTGCGTGTAGCCCGTGGCAGCGTTCATGTTGGACAGCGCCGCCACGGTGGTGCCGTTGGCCTTGATCGTGAACACGTCGTAGGCGAGCGCCCCGTACTCGTTCGTGTCGATGTGCAGCCAGTAGGTCAGTACCGCACTGGTGCAGCCCGACGGGATGGTGACGGTCTGGCTGATGGCCTCGGTCGCGGTGTAGCCGTATCCGCCGAGCCACGCGTACCGGGTGCCGCTGCGCGGCACCTGCCCGATAGAGGTGCCGATCGCGCCGGTGGAGCCGGTCCACGGCGAGGTGCCGCTTTCGAACCCGCCGTTGAGGATCAGCTGGGCGGCGGTGCAGCCGCCCGGCCCGCCGGTCACGGTCAGCGTGTACGTGGTGCTGTGCGACACCGAACCCGCGCCGGTGATGGTGATGGTGTAGGTGCCGCCGGCCACCGACGAGCCGACCGCGATGGTGGCGGTCGACGAGCTGCCGGAGGTGACCGACGACGGGCTGAACGAGACCGTTACGCCCGTGGGGGCGCCGCTGGCGGTCAGGGTAACCGTCTGGGCGCTGCCCGAGGTGGTGGCGGTGCCGACGGTGGTCGTGGTGCTGGACCCCGCGTTCACGGTGCCCGACGCGGGGCTGGCCGAGATCGAGAAGTCGTTGGTCGGCGTCGAGGTGCCGACCGCCCGGTTCCACAGCGTGTAGGCGATGCCGTCGGCAGCCCGGTTCAGCGCGGTGGCGTCGATGTTGCTGAGAGTGTCGCACGAGGAGTGGTAGCAGGAGTCGTAGGACTGACCGGCCGTGCCGCCCCACTTCGACGCCTGGGCCGACGTCTTGGTGGCGCTGGCGCCCATCGCGTAACCGGAGGTCGGGATGCCCGCGTTCTGGAACGAGTAGTCGTCGGAACGGCCCTGGCCCTCGACGTTCTCCTCCGGCTGCAGGCTGAGGGAGTCCCAGTACGCCTTCATCGGCTGCGACGCGGTCGAGGTGATGTTGTTGATGAAGTAGCCGCCGTTCTTCGACGCGATCATGTCGAAGTTGTAGTAGGCCTTGATCGCCGTTCGCTGGGTACTGGTCAGCGAGTTGACGTAGAACTTGGAGCCGTTGAGGCCCTGTTCCTCGTCGGTCCACCAGCCGAAGCGGACCTTGTTCAGCATGGTCGGGTTCTGCGCGGCCAGCGCGAGGGCGACCTCGAGCAGCGCCGCCGAGCCGGAGCCGTTGTCGTTGATGCCCGGACCGACCGAGACGCCGTCCAGGTGGGCGCCGAACATGTAGACGTTGCTCGCGTTACCGCCCGGCCACTCGGCGATCAGGTTCGGGCCTGCACCGCTGGTGCAGCCGGAGGTGCAGGGCTGCTCGGTGACGGTGAAGCCGGCGGCCTGCAGCTTGCCCTTGACGTACGCCACCGACTGCAGGTAGCCCTGGCCGGTCGAGCGGCGGGTGCCGCCGTTGTTGGTGGCGATGGTGCTGAGCTGTGTCAGGTGCGCCTGCACGTTGGCGACGTCGATGTCCGGCGCGGTGCCACCGGGGGTGCCGCCGTTGACCGTGAGCGTGTACTGCGCGGTGTGGGTGATCGAACCGGCGCCGGTCACGGTGATGGTGTACGTGCCCGCAGCCGCACTGGACGTGGTCGCCACCGTCATCGTGGAGCTGTTGCCCGACGTCACCGACGTCGGGCTGAACGACACGGTGACCCCCGACGGGGCACCCGAGGAGGTCAGCGACACGGTCTGGGCGCTGCCGGAGACGGTCGCGGTGTTGACCGTCGCGGTGACCGAGGAGCCCGCGTTGACGCTGCCCGAGGTGGGGCTGACCGAGACGGAGAAGTCGGTGCTGGAACCGGTGCAGGTCGGGTCACCGGTCTGGGCCGGGACCGCGACCGCGTTCCACGCGTCCTTGGTCCGATTGAACAGGACGCACGAGGAGTCCAGGTTCTTCGCGGCGGTCAGGGTCGCGGTGCGGTACTTCTTGTGGGTCATGCCGGAGGTCTTCAGCAGCATGCCGCCGTAGAAGATCTTTCCGGCGGACTGGATGCCCACGCCGGTGACCGACGACGGGCCGCCCGAGCAGATGGGGCTGTTCGGCTTGCCGCCGCCCGGCGCGCTGCCCTCGGCGAGCAGGTAGAACCAGTGGTTGAGCGGACCTGCGGCCGCGTGTACCTCCGTGTTCGGGATCGACGAGGAGTAGCAGTTCGGGTGGCCGCCGACCAGCGAGGGGTTGTACATGTTGCGGATCGGGCCGTCGCCGACGATGTCGATCTCCTCACCGACCAGGTAGTCGGGTTCGTCGTAGGCGCTGGACTGGTTGGCGTATGCCTCGGTCAGGGCGCCGAAGATGTCGCCGGTGGCTTCGCCGAGGCCGGCTTCGGAGCTGGTGCCGCCGGGGGTGTTCTGGTCCATGCCATGGCCGAACTCGTGACCCACCACATCCATCGATGAGATCCAGTTGCCTGCCGAGTTCTTGCCGATCGTGATCGTCGAGCCGTCCCAGTAGGCGTTCTGCTCGTTCAGGCCGACCTTGATCGGCCAGCTGCCACCGTTGCCGTTGTGCCCGTTGCGGCCCAGCCAGGCCGACAGCATGTCCCATTCCTTCTGCGCCGAGTACACCGCGTCGACGCAGCCGGTCTCCTTGCTGGTGCCCACCCCGTTGCCCCAGCTGTCGTCCGCGCCGGAGAAGACGGTGCTGGTGCTGTAGTCCTGGCAGTTCAGGCCGGTGCGCGTGGTGTCGCGCAGGTAGTACGTGCTGCCCGACTGCGACGTGGTGATCGACAACGGGCTGGGCCCGTTCCACTTGCCGGTGCCGGAACCGGCCGCGGCGTCCTCCTGCTTGGCCAGCACCTGGCCGTTGCGCGCGTCCACGAAGACATGCAGGTGGCTGGGGGCCGAGGCGGTGCGCCCGGCGACGACGACCTCCCACGCGAGTCGCGCGGTGCTGTCCTTGACGTGCACCACGAGGGTGCGTGACTCGACCTGGTCGACCTTGGTGAGCAGGCCCTTGGCGGTCTGCTCGGCGCGGTCGGCGGCGACCGTCGGCACGACGGAGACGTTGATCTTCGTCTTGGTGGCGGCCGAGATCGCCCGGATGGCGCCCCGGCCGTCGGCGAGTACGGCGGCGTCGCCGCCGACCACCGGCAGGCCCCGGTAGGTGCGCTCGTAGGCAATGGAGAACAGGCCGTCCACCCACGGGATCACCATGCGACGGTCGTACTGCTCGAAGGGGCCTTTCGCCAGCGCGTCGTGACCGCCGTCGGCAGCGCGGTCGGCTGCAGAGATCGCCAGCGACAGCGGGCTCTGTGCAACCGTGGGTGTAGGGGGCGGGGTGGCTGCGGTCGACTGGGTGGCCACCCCGGTCACGGTGCCCAGGGTAAGCGCAACCGCGACAGCGGCCGCCATGGCAGTTCTTCGATACATCGCAATCCTCCCGCCGAGATGGGTTGAGGGGTGTGGCAGCAGGGCCCGTGTTGATGGGATCTCCGGCAACCGGTGACAGCTCGGCTTTGGCGATGACACTAGGAACGGCGGAGGCTGGCCGAAATCAGGGCAACCCCTTGCTCTGGTGCGCGAAGGACCGTCGGGCGCACTATGATCCGGTGCCAGATTCTGCGACGGCAGTGAATGCGCATCAGGGGGCCACCGGCACCATGCTGCCGGTGGTACCGGGCGTCGTGCGCGGCGCCCGTCGGGTGGTGCTGTTCGGTCCGCCCGGGATCGGCAAGACCGCTGCGGCCGGTGTACTCGGGCAGCAGCTGGGCATGCCTGTCCTAAGGCTGGCTCCGAGCCCACAGGACGCCCAGGTCCCCTACACCGGACTGCTCGAACTCGCACTGGCCCTCCAACCGCTGCCGGCCGCGCGGGAACTCGCGACCGGAATCGACAAGGCCGTCGGAGTGCCGGGCTCTGCCGATCCCGCCGGGACCGCTCTACGGCTGCGCCGGTTGACCGCCACCCTGCTGCTGGACACCCCGCCTCTGACACTGGTGGTGGACAACGCCCAGTGGCTGGATACGGCCAGCGCGGCCGTCTTGCGTTGGGCACTGCGCCTGGCTCCCGACCTTCCCGTCATAGCCGCAGAGCGAATCTGGCGCCCGGGGAGCGAAGGCCACTGGTGCGGCGAGGACCCCTGTGCGGTACGCATCCCGGCGCTGACACCCGATCAGGTCGCAACCCTGCTGTCGCCGTACCGGCTAACCCCCTACGAGGTCACGCAGACCCACATCCGCAGCGGAGGGAACCCGGCCCTAGCCCTCGCATTCGCCGGGGCCCGCAGCCGCGCCACCGACCTGCCGGCCGCTCAGGGTCTCGTAGACGACCTGGTCCTGCCGCCGGCCGCCCGCCGACTGGTGAACGAATGGCTGGGCACTGTGTCGGCCGAAGTTCAGGAACTGTTGACGGTCGCCGCACTCGACGACCGGCCCGACCGCGAACTGCTGAGCCGCCTCGCCGGCCCGCCCGCCGACAACCTTCTCGCAGAGGCCGAGGCAGCCGGACTGATCAACATCGGGCCGGCCGACGGGAAGATCCGGTTCGCCGCCTCCGCGATCGGTGCCGAACTCGCGGCCCGACCGCCGGTCGCCACACGCAGGCTCCTGCACACCCGCCTGGCCGAAGCCAGCCGCGACAGCATCCGCCGCGACCGTCACACCACGCTGGCGGCCGACACCAACGACCCGCAGTCGGCCGACCGCGCCGCCCGCGCCGCCGCCCGCGCCCGGCTGCGCGGAGAACCCGCACTAGCGGCCGAACTCTCCCTCCTCGCCGCCGAACGTACCCCGGAGACCGACGCCGACCTGCTCACCGAACGGGCGCTGACCGCCGTACGCGACGCCGCCCACAACGGCGACCTGCCCCGCGGCCAGGCCGCCGTCCGCCTCGTCCTGCACCACGACAGCAGCCCCGCCAACCGCGTCAACGCCCTCATCTCCCTGATCGACTCAGGCGGACAGCACCTGCACAACGGCGACAAGCTGTTCGCCGACGCACTTCACGAAGCGGCCGGACATCCGGACCTGACCGCGCAGATCCTCATCCGCCAGGCGATCTGGGCCAACGTCAACGGCGATCCCGACCGGGCGTGCGCCCAGGCTGCCCGGGCCGCCAGCCTCGCCCGGAGCGCTGGCGACACCGCCACCACCGCCATGGCCCTCACGATGCAGGCCCGCATCCAACGCATCCTCGGCCGCCCCCAAGCCGAGACCACGCTCGGCCACGCCCTGTCCCTGCCACGCAGCACTCACATCCCCGTCAACGCCAGGCCCGAACAGCTCTCCGCCCGGCACGCCATCTTCGACGACCGTCTGGACGAAGCCCGCAGCGCACTGCTGCCTCTGCTCGTCGAAGCCGAGCGGACCGGAGACGCCGAAGCCACCGTGGATGTCCTGCGCAGCCTCGCCGAAGTCGAGATCCGCGCCGGACGGTGCGGACTGGCCCTCGACTACGCCGGCCGCGCCCTGTCGCTTACCGACAGAGCCGCCTTGGACCCCGCACCAACGTGCTACACCTCCGCCCTGGTCGAGGGCACCGCCTCGTGCACCGACTCCGCCCTCGCTCACGCACGCCGCGGGGCGGACACCTCCCGCCGGGAGGACAACAAAGTCTTCCTCTCCCGAAACCTCTTCGTCCTCGGACATCTTCTCCTGGTCACCGGGCGTCCGAAAGAAGCCCTGGAGGCGCTGGAAGAGGTCCGTACGCTTGAGAAGCGCCAGCAGGTCCGCGACCCGTCCGTCCTGCGCTGGCACGCCGACCTCGCCCAAGCCCTCATCTCCCTCGGCTACCTCGACCAAGCCCGCAAACTGCTGACCGATACCCGTCGCACCGCGACTGATCTAGATAGAAGCTGCGTCCTCCCCGTGCTCGACCGCTCCCAGGCACTCCTGGAAGCCACCCTGGGCAACTACGATGCGGCCGCCGACCTCCTCACCGCAGCAGCCGACCACCTCCGCCACCTGCCCATCGAACACGGTCGAACCCTCCTGGCCCTCAGCCACACCGAACGACGCGGACGCCGACGCGCCAGCGCCCGCACCGCGGCGCAGAGCGCCGCCGACCTCTTCAGCACGCACCAGGCACACCCCTGGATCGAAGCCGCCACCCGCACCCTCCACCAACTGGAGCCCGTCCCCGCGCACAGCAGTACGCTCCCCTGCCTCACCTCCGCCGAACAGCGCTGCGTCGAGCTCGCCGCCAGCGGAGCGACCAACCGCGACATCGCCACCGCCCTCACCATCAGTGTCAAAACAGTCGAAGCAAACCTCACCCGCGTCTACCGGAAGCTCGGCATCCACTCACGCGTCCAACTCGCGCACCTTGCAGCCCTGACGGCAGCGCCGGCAGAAGCCCTGCAGCCCGGCCTGGCGCATCAGCCTGGCAACGCGTTTGCGCCCACTTCCGACTCCGGTGCCCAGGCGTAACTCGGCGTGCGGCGTAAAGGAGCGGGTTGGGCGAGGATCGCACGTGCTTCCCCGGACAGCATCCTCGCTACGTCAAGTCGCAAAATGCCGTGACGAGGATTTAGAATCGAGAAAGTTGACACAAAAAGCAACAGAGGCGGCCGGTTTGCTACTGTAACCGCCAGCAACGGAGCGCAGCAGCTATCCAATGCGACCAACAAACAGAGGTAATGAACGGCTGAATCGCAGGCAGTCGGCCTACCGACATGCATAGATGACGGTCTTAGGAAACCGATGCTCTATCCCCTGAGCTACGAGGGCGCGAGGGCCTAGTCTAAGGGACGTCTCGTAACTGGGTGAAGGCGTTGCCTGGCACCGGCCGGTGATCAGCCGGCGAGGATGATGTTGTGGAGGTTGGCGATGCCGGAAGCGGCGTCGGCCAATGTGTGGGCGGCGCGGCGGTAGTCACGCAGGATCTTGAAGCACTTCATCCTGGCCAGGGCGTGTTCGACCCCTGCTCGGACGGTGCGGTGCTCGACGTTGAGTGCTTGCTTCCAGGCGGGCAGGTCGCTGCCGTCGGTGGGCTTGCGGTACGGCATGATCACCTCCGGGTTGCCACGGTAGCCGCCGTCGGCCATCACCGGCCGCCCGTTCAGCTTTTCGGCGATGCCGGAGGTGCGGTAGACGATGGTGTCGTTGCGGTTTCCCGGCTGCGGATCACCGACGGCGATCACGAGTCTCGTGCTGGCGTCGATGGCGACCTGCAGGTTCGTCGGAGTCTCTACGCGAGTTCACACAGCGCCACCTCTGCTGATCTTGGTTGTTTGGGCTGGTAGGGGGTCTTGTCGCGGATGCAGGCCCAGAGGACGTTGAGGCGTTGTCTGGACAGGGCGGCGGTGGCTTGGCGGTGGGTCTTTCCTTCGGCTCTTTTCTTGTCGTAGTAGGCGCGTGATCGTGGGCAGTGGGTCAGGGCGGTGAAGCTGGACATGCTGAACACCCGACGCAGGCCCCGGTGGTAGCGGTGAGGTCGGACCTGGTGCCCCTGCCTGCGGCCGGAGTCCCGGGAGATCGGTGCGAGCCCGGCGTGCGCGGCGAGTGCGGCGGCGCTTGGGTAGGTGGTCAGGGTGCCGGCGTGGGCGAGGAACTCGGCGGCGAGGGTGGTGCCGATGCCGGGCAGGCTGGTGACGATCTCTCCCAACTCGTGCTCGGCGACAACCACGGCGATGGTTTCCTCGATGGCGGTAATCCGGTCGCTGACCGCTTCCAGGTCGGCGGCCATCTGCGCCAGGATCCCGGCCGCAGTGGCCTCTCCGGCGACGGCGACGGTCTGCGTCCGCGCGGCGGTGAGGACTTTGGCGGTGAGTGCCTTGGCGGCCCGCGCGCCGTGCTGGCGTAGGTAGGCCAGGATGCGGGCTTCACCGGCGCGGCGCAGCCCGCCAGGGGTCTGCCACTGCGCGAGGAGCCGCAGCGCGCCCTTGCTGCGCAGGTTCAGCGCCTTCTCGAGGGAAGGGCTGATCATGGTCAGGAGGTCCTGGATGCGGGCGGTGATGCGGACCCGGTCGGCGACCAGGTCGAGGCGGCGGGAGACAAGCAGCTTCAACTGCTGCTGCACCCCGTCGGCCACGGTCAGGGTCGGTAGGTCGCCGCGCATGCGCAGGGTCTGGGCGATGACGTAGGCGTCGTGGGCGTCGGTCTTGCGTTCGCCGTGGAACGCCTCCGCCATCCGCGAGGTGACCGTGCCGCTGACGTAGCGCACGTCCGCGCCCCGGTCGAACAGGACCGCCAGCAGCAGTGCCGCGGGTCCGCCGCGCAGGTCGACGGCCCAGCGGATCGGCTTGCGGCGTTTGCCGAGCCGTCCGGCTATGCCGGAGATGGCCTGCTGGTCGTTGGGGATCTTCTCGGACATCACCACGGTGCCGTCGTCATCGACGACGCACACGTGGTGGTGGGTCTTGCCGACGTCGACGCCGGCCCACAGGCTGCCCATCGGGCATCACCCTCTTCGCTCGTGCTGGTCAGGGGGCGTGGACCCGCCGCAGTTCAGTAGCCACAACTTCGGAAAGGGCGATCGGTCGCAAGTCTCCATCCAGTGCTGATACAGCGGTCGTCAGCGAGGGCCGGGGCGTCCTACTCCTAGCTGGCCATGACATCGGCAGCACACACCCAGACAGTCACCCGACCCTCCGGGTCCAACTGAGCAAACGACGTGGTTCGATGTCCGGTTGCGGGTCCCAGACGGACTCCTGAAGTCTGCTGCGACGGCGTTGGCTTCCGAGGCGTCGCGCCGCGGACGCCGAAGGTCCACGATCTTGTGCGCCTCGGTGATGGTCACCGGGCGGCGAGCCGTGCTTCAGGTGTCGAGGCCTGCGAGGTTGAGGCGTTCGAGCAGGCTGGGCTTGCGGGCGTGCGCCGCCCGCAGCTCGGCCAGCCGCTGTTGGAACAGCCCGCTGTCTCCGTTGCCTTCGGCGAGATCGCGCAGGTCGACGAGGAGTTGCACTGCGCTGTCGTACTCGCGGGGTTTCTTCGTGGCGATGAGTTCGTCGACCCGCTGCCATGCGGCGGGTTGGTCGACCGCGAGGGTGTCGAGGTGCCGTTGCCGGGCTGCTGCGGCGGACCGTTCGCGGCGAACCCGGTCGCGTTCACGCTGCTCGGCGTCCCGTCGCTCCATTTCGGCGCGCAGGTCCGCGGCGGTGGCGAGCAGTTCCCCGGCGGTGCGGGCGGCCGTCGGGGTGGACGCGTCGGTGGGGTGCGCGTCGCGGTAGCGGCGCAGCAGTTGGCTGCGTAGGTGGCTGTCGTCGCCGGTGACCAGGTCGGTCAGGATGGCGTCCTTGTCCCGGGCGGGCAGCCCGACGACCCAGGTACGTAGTTGCGCAGCGGTCGGTTCACCGGAGGCGGCCGGCGCCGATCCGGCCGCCGCCGCCGCGATCAGGTCGCGGTCGATGCGCAGGAACTCGGCGACCGCGGTGAGAGCCGCATCGAGGGTGCCCAGTCCGGCCGGTACGGGCGGTTCGGGCTCGTCGTCGGCGATCTCCTCGGACTGTACGCAGCGCAGCCAGGTCAGGTACAGCAGGCGCAGGTCGCCGGCGGCGAGGCCGGCTCGGACCGGGATGATCGAGGCGAGCAGACCGTGGCCGTCGAGGTCCCACTCGTAACTGCCGTCCTCGTCCTCGTCGTGGAGGTCGATGATGACGTACTTGCCGGCGGTCCACGCGGACGCGCTGTCGCCCTGGCAGTACCGGGCGACGGTGGCGGGGTCGAGTACATGTTTCGGTAGCCGGAGCATGACCTGGCGGGTGCCCCAGTTCGCCAGGTACAGGTGCGCGTCGAAGTACCGTTCCATCAGCGTGCGCGGGTTGCCCTTGAAGTTGCCCCACTCGTAGGTGTTGACGAAGCTGGTGGCAGTGATGTCGGCCCGGGTGGACAGCGAGCGCAGTTCGGCCCGCTCGCGGCCGGTGAGGGGTCGGTCGACGGCGGTGAATTCGTAGTACTGGTACTCGCTCATCGTGGCCTACCTTCCGGCCCAGTGCCGGTAGGCGTCGATCCACGCGGCACCGTCCGGCATAGGGGTGGGTAGCGGCAGGTCGAGAAGGCCGACCCGTTGCCGGTGGCGGCGTCGGGCGCAGACCGCGACGATGCTGTCCGCTGCCAGCTCGATCTTGCCTACGGTGACCTCGACGCCGAGGACGGTGGTGGTGAACGGCACCGCCAGATGCTCCTCGATCCTGGCGAACAGGCCGGCACGCTCGTCCTCGTGACCGTCCGTGTCGACGGTGGCTTCCTCGATCATCGTCTCCAGCGCGGCGTTGCCCTTCGATGCCATCGGCGGAGGATAGCGGACCGGTGCCGGGGTGTTCGAAGCCTGATGCGCGAGGATGGTCGGCATGGGTTCGGTGGCCGAGTTCGTCGATCTTCGGCGGGAGGTGGAGCGGTTACGGGCGGAGAACGCCCGGCTGGGACGTCTGCTGGAGTTGCGCGGTCAGGACACGACTGCGGCGCCGGAGCAGTTGTCCGCGCCGGTTGAGCCGCCGGGGCTGGTCACCATGGCTTCGCCGACTCGGGACAAGTTGGCGTTGTTCGCCGACCGGTTCCGGGCCCGGGTCGACGTGTACGCCGTGCGGTGGGAGAACGCCCGTACCGGCGCTGCCGGCTGGATGCCCGCAGTCGCCGGAGGCTGGCGTAAGGGTATGGACCGGCGCGGTGCCAACTACCTGCCACGCACGACGGAGGTCGTCGCGGCGCATCTGGTCGGCGACGTGTTCATGGGCCTGTACCCGCTGATGCCCGGCAACACCTGCCACTTCGTGGTGGCCGACTTCGACGGGCCGACGGCGATGCTCGACGCCCTCGCCTACGTGAAGGCGGCACGGGCCAGCGCGGTGCCCGCCGCGTTGGAGATCTCCCAGTCGGGTCGCGGCGCCCACGTGTGGGTCTTCTTCACCGCCGCCGTGTCTGCGGCTACCGCGCGGGCCGTGGGCACGGTCCTGCTGCGTGAGGCGATGGTGCTGCGCGGGTCGATGGATCTGCGGTCGTACGACCGGCTGTTCCCTAACCAGGACGTGCTGCCCGAGGGTGGCTTCGGCAACCTCATCGCCGCACCGCTACACGGCCGCCGCCGCAAGGACGGACTGACCACGTTCCTCGACCTCGGCACACTCGAGCCGTACGCCGACCAGTGGGCGTTCCTGTCGACGCTGGACCGGCTCAGCCCCGGCGACGCCGAACACGTCGCGCGCCACGCCAAGCACACCGTCACCGGTGCCGACGTCGCCACGATGAGCCGATCCGCCGCGACCCAGGTCCACCCTCCGCTACCTCCGGTGGTCCACGCTGAGGCCGGCGCCGGGCTGAGCATCGACGCCGGACAGCTCACCCCTGCCGCACTGGCGACGTTCAAGCACGCCGCCGCCATGGTCAACCCGAAGTTCTACGAACTGCAGCGACTCCGCAAGTCCACCTGGGACACCCCACGCTTCATCCAGGGCTACGACCTCACCCTCGATGATCACCTGGTTCTCCCGCGGGGCCTGCGGCACACCATCGCCACGATCGTCGAGCGCGCCGGATCGCGATTGGCTGTCACGGACGTACGAAACTCCGGGACCGAGATCGACGCCGCGTTCACCGCCGAACTCACCGGCAAGCAGGCCAACGCGGTCGGCGCGCTTCTCGCCCACGACGACGGGATCCTGGTAGCCCCACCCGGCTCCGGCAAGACCGTCATGGCCTGTGCCGTGATCGCCGAACGCAACACCTCCAGCCTCGTCCTCGTCGACCGCAAAGCCCTCGCCGACCAGTGGCGCACCCGTATCGAGCAGTTCCTCGGCATCAAGCCCGGTCAACTCGGCGGCGGCCGACGCAAGCTCACCGGCACGGTGGACATCGCGCTGCTGCCCTCCCTCGCCCGACGTGACGACGTCGCCGCCCTGACCCAGGGGTACGGGCACGTCATCGTCGACGAATGCCACCACCTCGGCGCCGCCGCGTACGAGCACTCGGTCAAACGGATCGCCGCGCAGTTCTGGCTCGGCCTCACCGCCACCCCCACCCGACGCGACGGCCTCGGCCAACTCGTCACCTGGCAACTCGGACCCATCCGCCACACCCTGACCGACGAGGAACAAGGCACCCTCGCGGCGGCGATGCACGCCGACGCCGGACCCCGACGAGCCCTGTTCATCCACGAGACCACCTTCCAGCCCGGCGACATCGACCTTGACGCCCCCGGCTCGCTCGCCGAGGTGCACCGGCGACTGGCCCTCGACGAGCCCCGCAACACCCAGATCGCCGACGATGTCGCCGTAGCCCTGACCCGCGGGCGAAACTGTCTCGTGCTGACCCGACGGGTCGCCCAGGTCGAGGCTCTCACCGCTCTGCTCGCCGCACGCGGACACCTGCCGCTCGTGCTCCAAGGCGCGATGAGCAGCCGCGAACGGCGGGCCATCGTTGACCGGCTCGACGGCGCCAAGGCCGGCGACGGCCTGCTCGTCATCGGCACCACACCGTTCATCGGTGAGGGCTTCGACGCCCCCGCCCTCGACACCCTTTTCCTCGCCGGCCCGATCTCCTACGACGGCCTACTCGTCCAATGCGCCGGTCGCGTCATCCGCGCGGCGCCCAGCAAGGACCTCGCCGAGGTCCACGACTACCACGACCCGGCCACCCCCATCCTCGCCGCCTCACTCCCACGCCGCATGCCCGGATACCGGGCCCTCGGCTTCACCAAAACATGAGTGCATCCGCTCGCGATCACCATGGCTGGTCCGCCAGGCACCGAGATACGACCCAAAGCCAAGCGCGCTTGGCCTAGCGTAGTAGGCTGACCGGCATGGGTCGGTTCTCCGAGGATGAGCTGCAGGCGGTTGTCTCCCGGTACGAGGCGACCCGGGCTCAGGCGTTGACCGAGCGGGACGAGCAACTGCGGGCGTTTCACGCGGCCGGCTGGCGGCCGGTGGATCTGCAGCGGGTCACCGGATACAGCCGGGAGACCATCCGTCAGGCGCTCCGACCTGAAGTCCGACGGGCGACCAACATCAGCCGGCGCAGGACGGCACCCCAGCCGCCGGCGGACTACCGGCCCTACGGCGACCGCAAGCCCTATGTCGTGGCCGAAACCCTCGCCGCGCTGCACGGCCCGACCGGCGGCACGGTGACACTCCCGCGTCACCTCGACTGGTCCGGGCACGCCGAGTACGACCTGAGCCGGGCCGCACGCCTGGCCAGCATGTACAAGGTGGTGCTCACCGAGGCCAGTACCGTCGAGGATCTGCACACCTGGCTCGACGCTGACCTCCTCCGGCGGCTCTGGCCCACCCTCTGGCTGCCACCCCAGCTCCGCCAGCGCTGGGAGGAAACCTTCCCCGAACTCGCCGCGATCCGCAGCAGCGCGGCGTAGCGGTGGACCCCTTCCACGAACGCCTCGCCCGTACCGGGCTGGCGGCCGCCGATCGATACGGCTTCGCTCTGGCCGGCGGTTACGCGGTTCAGGCCGCCGGGCTTCTCGAGCGGCCCAGCGAGGACGTCGACCTGTTCACCGCCTGGGACCGCCGCGACGAGTTCACCGCCGCGGTCACCGCCGTCGTGCACGCCTACCGAGACGACGGCCTCACCGTCGAGACCGAGCGGCAGTACGACACGTTCGCGCGGCTGGCCGTCACCGACGGTGTGCGGGTTTCCAAGGTCGAACTCGGCGTGGACTGGCGCGCCAACGAACCGATCCTCATGGCGATCGGACCGGTACTCCACCCCGACGACGCGGTCGCGAACAAGATGAGCGCCCTCTACGGGCGAGCGTTCGCCCGGGACTTAATCGACATCGACGCCACCCTCCGATCCGGCCGCTACACCCGCGACGCCCTCCTCGCCCTCGCGCAGCGCGCCGACCGTGGCTTCGACCCGCGCATCTTCGCCGACGCTCTGGGACAAGCCACCCACCTCGATCCCGACGACTTCGCCCAGTACGGCGTCACCGGCCCAGCGCTGGACAATCTCCGTAACCGATTTGCCGAATGGCGCCGCGAACTGCTCGACGACGAGGAACGATGACCCGACTCCTGACTCGCGGCAGCGTAAGCCTGTACACGCAGGACCCACGACGTTCCAGCTGGTCTTCAGCAAGCGAGCGCAGCGTGCCCGCGAAGCGACCGGCACGCAACGGGGGACGGTAGGAAAGCCGCAGGTCGTCGGCCTGTGGACGCCGGCGGAGCGTCGGGTTAGGAAACCGATGCTCTATCCCCTGAGCTACGAGGGCGCGAGGGCCTAGTCTAGCGACCTGGGGGTTCACCTGGGGTGGCAGGGAGTGGCCCACGTCCACCCACGTCATCCGCACCCCCGTTCTCCCAGCCCAGGGCCACACCCGGAGCACACGAACCCCGGTATGCGGCCGGCGGTCGGCCACGGTGACCCGCGTTGGCGCCGGTTCACCCGGGTTGGCATCCGCTGGAGAGCACGCACCGTGCACATCATCGAAGATCATGATGTGCGCTCCCCCGGGCCCAGGACCCGCTGGCCGGCAGTAGCGCGGCTCGGCGGCAACCCTCCGCAAGCTTGGCTCGCCGGCTCAGCTCAAGACGCCGACGCAGGGTCAGCGTTCGGGGTGAGTCCCGCACGACACTCAGCGCCCGAATCAACCGCGGGCCGCGCTGGACCCGCTCCGGCAAAGCACGTCAGGTGTTCAGACGGGCCACGGTGGACCGCCGCGCAAGCCTCCCGACGAGGGCATCGACGCCCTCGGAGGACGACCGGCCAGCACGGACTTTGCGTTTCTTCCGGGGGCATCCGCTTCTGGCTGTTCAGCGAAGGTCGGAGATGCGGTCGCTACCTGTCACAGGGCTCCGGGTTGGCGATGAAGCCGGCCACGCAACGTCGTCAATCGCGAGCCACGGCGCGACAGCCATGGCCATGGGCGTAAGCCCGGTGAACGCCTTGACCTCACGGTGGAGGTGGGACTGGTCGACGTCGGCACCCCTCTGTGTCAAGAGGCGACGGCGAGAGTTGTTCTAGGCTGGGGTGTGGCGGGTCCGGGAAGTGACTTTTCCGAAGTGTCGATCTCGGGGCTCAGGTCGGCCGCGCTGGATTGCAGAGTCGCCCCCGCGTGTCCTCCCGGACCCGTCCTGACAAGCTTCGCGTCGGCCACCATTGCCGGTAGATCACCCACCGTGCCACCGAGAAGAACCCCCGGTCGGCCAGGTTCAGCGTCCCCGGCTCCACCGCGTCGGTCAACCGGTCGGCCAGGGCCTGCTCACTGACCCCGCACGAGTACGTCGACAGCCAACACGAATGCGCCCGTCGGCGGCGCGGCATCGGCAGTTCCGTTGTGTCCCACTCCCGCCGCGAGATCGTCGAAGCGATCCGCTACCTCGACCACAACAGCTGCACGCGGCCGGCCCGGTTCCCGCCCTGTTCTACCTCGGCTCAGTTACTCGGCTCCGAGCTGTCAGCCGGCGCTCACGTGTTCGCCACCGAGGCCGATGGGCGTACGCCGCTGGTGCCCGACACCGCCACGCAGCACTTCGGCCCCGTGGTAGCTACTCGGCGCTACGCGCGCTGCGGCAATACTCGGCTACCGAGCTCATCGCCGCGGGCGTCGATGCGAGGACCTGTTTGAATGATCGCAGAGGCGAGCGGAGGCGGCACGATGACGCTGGTCGGCACGGTTCTGGTGGGACGCCAGAAGGAGTTACGACGTCTGGTGTCCACGGTGACCCGCCCGCCCGCCGTCGTCGTGGTGGAGGGCGAGGCGGGCATCGGCAAGAGCCGACTCGTCGCGGAGATGGCCGCGCATCCGGAACTGGCCGGCCGGCTGCTGCTCACCGGCGCGTGCCGGCGCATCCGCGAGCCGTTCCCACTTGGCCCGGTCGTGGAAGCACTGCGCGGCACCGGCGCGGCACTCGCGATGGCCGAGCTGTCGCCGGTCGCGGGCGCGCTGCGCGGGTTGCTGCCTGAGTTGGCGGCGGTGCTGCCGCCTCTGCTGGAGCCCCTGGACGACCGTGCGGCCGAGCGGCACCGGCTGTTCCGCGGCCTGGCCGACGTGCTGGGCGCGCTCGGGCCGGCGGTGCTGGTCGTGGAGGACCTGCACTGGGCCGACGACCAGACGATCGAGTTCCTGGCCTACCTGCTAGCCGTAGCGCCGGCCACGGTGTCGGTCGTGGTCACCTACCGGGGCGAGGAGGCCACGGCCGGCATCAGGGAGATGACGGGACGGCCGGCCGACGCCGTCGTGCGCGAGCACCTCGTGCTGGAGCCACTCGACTCCGAGCAGACCCGCGTGCTGGCGGCCGCCATCCTGGAGGAGGAGGGGGTCACCACCGAGTTCGGCGCCCATCTGTACACGCTGTCGTCGGGGCTGCCGCTGGCCGTACAGGAACTGCTGGCGCTGCTGCGCTCACGCGGCGCGCTGATCCGGCTGCGCGGCGGCCGGTGGGCGCGTCGGGCGCTGGAGGAGCTGGACGTGCCGCGCGGGGTGCGCGACTCGGTGCGTGAGCGGGTGGCCAGGCTGCCCGAGGCGGCGCGCGGGGTGGCCGAGGCGGCGGCGGTGTTGCAGGTGCCGGTGGCCGTACCGGCGCTGAGGGAGGTGGCCGGCCTCGCCCAGGCGGAGTCGGTGGCCGGGCTGGACGAGCTGCTGATGTCCGGTTTGCTGACCGAGCGGGACGGGCTGGTGGTCTTCCGGCACGTGCTGGCCGCTCAGGCGGTGTACGGCGGGATCCCGCTGGGCCGGCGGCAGGAGCTGCACGAACGCGCGTCGGCCGCGGTGCGCGCGGTGGATCCGGTGCCGCTGGGGCAGTTGGCGCACCACCTGCGCCGCGCCGGGCTGCTGGCGGAGTGGGCGGGGATCGCCGAGCGGGCCGCTGAGCAGGCGTCGGCTCTCGGCGACGACGCGGAGGCGGTGCGGATCCTGGAGGACGTGCTGCGCAGCGCGCCTCTGGAGCCGGAGCGGCGAGGAGAGCTGGCCGTACGCCTGGGCTGGGCGGCGGCCCAGGTGCTGCGGCCTCCGGCCGTGGTCGACCTGCTCTCCGATGCCCTGGAGTCGGCCGGCCCCGGCCTGAAGCGGGGGCAGCTGCACTTCCTGATCAGCATGTTGCACGAACGGCTCGGCGGCGACCCCGCCGTGCAGCGCCACGCCCTCGCGGCCGCGGTCGAGGACCTCGGCGAGCGTCCGGACCTCGCGGCCTGGGTGATGGCGGCGCTCGGCCGGCCGATGGATCCCACCGTGTCCGTGGCCGAGCACGCCCGCTGGCTGGACCGCGCGCTGGAGACCGTGCCCGCCATCGGCGACCCGGTCGCCGAAGTCTTCGTGCTAGGGAAGGTCGCGATGTCGCTGATCTGCATCGGCGACTCGCGCTGGGCGGAGCTGGCCGGCGACATCCGGCAGCGGACCGGCGACCGGCCCCGGCATCGCCAAGAGGTCAACGCCTACCGGTCCATCGCGGAGAACGCCTGCTGCGCCGGGCACTTCGAGATCGCCGACCGGCTGCTGGCGGCCGCCACGCTGGGCGCCGCCGAGGACGGCGAGCCGCTGGCCAGGTGCCGCCTCGTCGGCCTGCTGCTGGCCTACGGCCGGGGCCGGTGGGAGGGGCTGGACGACCAGGTGGCGGAGCTGCTGGAGGAGTACGACGGGCGGCCGTCCGACCGCATCACCGCCGAGACGGTCGCGGCCTGCCTGGCCCTGGCGCGGGGCGACCTGGACACCGCCAGGCGCGACCTGCCCGTCGTTGTACGGCGCACCATCACGCTGGGTGGATACGAGCTGCTGCCGCTGTCGGTGACCGCGTTGCTGCGGCTGTCGGCGGATCCGGGCGAGGCCCGGGCAGCGATCGAGGTGTGGGACACCAAGGGGTTGTGGCCGCTGTCCGTACGCGTGCTGCCCGCGCTGGCCGCCGCGATGGCCGGGACCGGCGGGCATGACGAGGCCGTCGCCCTGGTCGCCCGGCTCTCGGTGACGCTGGACGGGCTGGACGCCCCGCTGGCCGCCGCCGCCCTGACGCACGCGCGTGCCCACCTGAGCGGCGACGCCCAGGGGTTCGCCGCGGCGGCCGACGCCTATGACCGGCTGGGCGCGCCGTACGAGGCGGCGCAGGCGCGCGAGCAGGCGGCCGAGGCGCTGTTCCGGGCCGGGGACCCGGACGCCGGCGAGGGCCTGCGCGCGGCGCACGCGGCCTACCTGGAGCTCGGCGCCCGGTGGGATCTGGACCGCGCGGCGCAGGCAGCGCGCAGGCACGGCGTGGCGGTGAAGGGACGCCACCCGGGCGGCCCGAACGGTTACGGTCCCGCGCTGTCGCCCCGGGAACGCGAGGTGGCCGAGCTGGCAGCCGTCGGGCTGACCAACCGGGAGATCGGCAAGGAGCTGTTCCTGTCCCCCAAGACGGTGGAGAAGCATCTGAGCGCCGTGCTGCGCAAGCTGGGGCTGCGCTCCCGCGCCGCGCTCGGGGGCTCGGGCGCGCTGAATGGGGGATCTGCCCCATAGTCCCGGCGTACCCGCGACGGCGAGGCTTGCGGTATGCCCGAATCCGACGACCTGGGTGACCCGAACCCGGACGACGCAGAGCCGGCCCCCACCCCCGAGGAGGCTCCGGAAGAGCCCCCGGACGGCTTCGAGCCGGTCTGACACCCCCCATCCCCCACACCCGAAGGGCTAGTTCCGCATGTCTCCACGCAGATCCCGCGGCCCATCGCTCCTGGCGGCCTCGATCCTGGTGCTCAGCACCCTGGTCGCGCCGGGCGCACCTCCCGCGCTGGCCGCCCCAGCCCCCCAGCCCTCCACGCCCGGTCCGATTCCCCTGGCCGGGCTGAGCCCGGGCTCCAAGAGGATCACCCTGGTCACCGGCGACGTCGTCAGCCTCGTCGAGGCCGGCGGCGGCAAGTACGCCGTGAAGGCCGAGGCCACGCCCCGCCCCGACGGCACCCGGGCGCTGCTGTCCACGCTGGCCAGCCCGAAGGGGGTCTACGTCACCCCCAGTGACGCCATGCCGGCCATCCAGGCGGGCCGTCTGGACCGGGAACTGTTCAACGTCACCTACCTGGCCGAGAACGGCTACACCGACGACAAGACCAAGCAATTGCCGGTCATCGTGCAATACCCCGCGCAGCGCAGCGACGCGTCCGTCGCCGCCGCGGCCCAGGCGATCCCGGCCAGCGAGCCCGCCCTCACCCTGGAGAGCGTGAACGCCGCCGCGGTCAAGGTCACCAAGGCTGAGGCGGGCACGTTCTGGCAGGCGGTGCGGGCCGTACCTGAGAAGAAGGACGCGAGCGGCTTGGCCGGGCTGGCCAACACGCCGGACATGCTGCGCGGCGACATCGCCAAGGTCTGGCTGGACCGCAAGGTCAAGGCCGACCTGGACGTCAGCGTGCCGATGATCGGCGCGCCGCAGGCGTGGGCCGGCGGGCACGACGGCACCAGCGTGAAGGTTGCCGTCCTGGACACCGGCATCGACGCCACCCACCCCGATCTGGCCGGCAAAATCGTCGCCAGCAAGTCCTTCATGCCCGGCGAGGACGTCAAGGACGGGCACGGGCACGGCACCCATGTGGCCTCCACCGTCGCCGGATCGGGCGCGGCGGCGAACGGCAGGTACAAGGGCGTCGCCCCGGGTGCCCAGCTGATCATCGGCAAGGTGCTCGACAACTCCGGCTCCGGCACCGACTCGGGTGCCATCGAGGGCATGGAGTGGGCCGTCGCCAACGGCGCCAAGGTGGTGAGCATGAGCCTGGGCAGCAGCCCCACCGACGGCACCGACCCCGCGAGCCAGGCGGTCAACGCGCTGAGCGCCTCCAGCGGCGCGTTGTTCGTGATCGCCGCAGGCAACTCCGGCGCCGCCGGCGCCGAGACGGTCTCCTCCCCCGGTGCGGCCGACGCCGCGCTGACCGTGGCCGCGGTCGACAAGGAGGACAAGTGGGCGAGTTTCTCCAGCCAGGGGCCGCGCTTCGGTGACGGCGGGCTCAAGCCCGACATCGCCGGCCCTGGCGTGGCGATCACCGCCGCGCGTGCCGGGGGCACCATGATGGGCACCCCGTTCGACGAGCACTACACAGCAGCCAGCGGTACCTCGATGGCCACGCCACATGTCGCGGGAGCTGCGGCGATCCTGGCGCAGCAGCACCCGGACTGGACCGGCCAGCAGATCAAGGCCGCGCTGATGTCGACGTCCAAGGACAACGACATCAGCGTGTACAAGCAGGGCGCGGGCCGGGTCGACGTGGCCAGGGCGTACACCCAGAAGGTCTTCGCCACCACCACGGGGCTCGACTTCGGTGCCCTCACGGAGGAGAGCGGGCCCACGAGCCGGGACCTGACCTACACCAACCTGAGCGGGCAGCCGGTCACCCTGACCCTCACCCCTGGCCTGCGCAAATCGGACGGGAGCGTGGTGGAGGGCGCGCTCAGCGTGGCCGACGCGACGCTGACCGTGCCCGCCTCGGCGACCGCGACGACCACCGTCAGCCTCGACTCCAAGGGCCTGGCTCTGGACACCTACACGGGCGTGGTGACCGCGGCCGCCGACGGCGTCCAGCTGCGCACCCCCGCCGGTGCGGTGCGCGAGGCGCCCAAGGCCACGCTCACCATCCACACCCTGGGCCGGGACGGCAAGCCGTACAGCCCCTGGGGCCAGGACACCATCGACGTGTCCGGCGGCAAGGGCGTCATCGGCGGCACCCTGCTGAGCGAAGTCGGGACCACGGTCACCCGCGTTCCGCAGGGCGTCGTCAGCGTGACGCAGGGGCTGCTCTGGGTCGACGGCGACGACCGGCACAACCTGGCCTTCCTGTTCCAGCCCGAGATCACCGTCACCGGCGACACGGAGATCACGCTCGACGCCCGGAAGCTGTCCGAGGTGCGCTTCACCACCCCGCAGCCGGCTGAACCGCTGAACAACTCCCCCACCATGGCCTACCAGCGGACCGTGTCCAACGGCACCTCCTACATGGGTGCCATCTCGACGAACACGCCGATCGGCTCGTGGGCCCGGCTGTGGGCCCTGCCCACGAAGACGGTCACCAAGGGCGGGTTCCGCTTCCACACCCGCTTCACCCTCGGCCGGAGCGAGGTCGCCATGAGCGTGCGCAAGCCGCGCGCACCTGCCCTGCACCCGGCGGCCCCGATGCACGGCTTCGACGTCTACGGGAATCACCTACAGCAGGACACCTTCCCTGACTTCCGGCCGTTCACCGGCACCCGTGATCTGGACGTCGTCGATGTCGGCGAGGGCAGGCCCGAGGACATCGCTGGCCGTGACCTACGCGGCAAGCTCGTCCTCATGGAGGCGCCGATGGCAGCGGGCCTGTTCGGCGAAGTCTGCGGAGCCCAAATCGAGCGGATCGGCCAGATCCGCGACGCGGGCGCGGCCGCGATCGCGCACTTCCCGAAGCCGGGGAGCAACTGCGCGATCCCGCTCGGCCTCGCGCAGAAGCCGTTCACCGGCCCCCCTAAGCCGGTCGGCATCCCCAACGTGTCTCTGCCTTCCCGCGAGGCGCTCGACCTGCGCGAGCGGCTCAGCGGCGGGGAGCGGCTCACCATCCGGGTGACCGGCACCGAGGAGTCGCCCTACACCTACACCTTCGCCCCGTACGAAGAGGGCCGCGTGCCCCGCTCGCTGCACTACACCTTCAGCGAGCGGGACCTGGCCCGGATCGACATGGACATCCACACCGTCGCACCGCAGCGCTACAGCGACTGGCGGTACGCGTGGAAGACCGACGACCTCCTCCCGCTGGCGTCGCAGCCCTCGGAGTGGGGCACACCCAGGCTCACCCTGCCGGAACGGCGTGACTGGGTCGGACCGCTCGACCCCGAGGTCGTCAGCTCGCACGGCATGTGGGAGATACCCGATCCGCTGCGCTCCTCCGATGCGCGACCGCAGTGGGCCCTGGAGGTGTTCGACAAGCCGATCCGCACCCGGCAGTCGTGGCTGACCGCCCCCTTCACGCCCGGCGCCGCGACCGGCCCGGACAGCCTCTACAAGCTCGCCAAGCCGGGCACGAACCTCGGCTGGAGCTTCCGGTGCATGATCTGTGTCCAGGGCGACAGCCTGTGGGCGGAGTTCGAGCTCAGCAACGGCTCGTCTGGCACAAGGCAGTACAATTCCGACTACTGGGCCAACCCCTTCGAGCCAGGCATCGACGTCGGCCTTTTCCGGGACGGCAAGGAGATCCCGCGCACCCCGGCCTTCGGTACCGACGTCCTCCCGCTCTTCACCCTGCCGGAAGGCCCGGGCAGCTACCGGCTGACCGCCAAGAACGCCCAGCACGACACCGAGTGGACCTTCACCACCCCGGTGGCGGCCGACCCCCTGCCCGGATCGTTCTGCTCCCTCGAAGTGCTGTACGGCACCGCCAAGCCCTGCAAGCCGGCCCCGGTCGTGTTCGTCAGCTACGACCTGGGCGACACCCTGGACGCCGCCAACAGCGTGCGTGCGGGCCGCACGCACACCTTCACCGTCTCCCCCTATCACTCCCCGTCCGCTTCCAAGATGCCCGACATCGCCGGCCTGAAGCTCTGGGCCAGCACTGACGACGGCGCCACCTACACCCCCGTCGACGTCAAGCGTGACCGGGACGGCACCTACACGGCGAAGGCCCGCTACGGGGCCGCCAAGGGCGCCGTCACCCTGAAGGTCGAGGCCTGGGACGAGGCAGGCAACACCATCAAGCAGACCACCGTCCGCGCCTTCACCCTGAGGTAACCGTGGCGGGCCTTTCCCCGAAGGCGGGCGACAGCTCCGGCCAGCGCCCGGCCGTGCACAGCGCGGGCGGGGGCCGGCGGTCGATGGGCGCGGGCAGCGTGACCACCGGCCGCCGCTCAGGGGAAAGGCCCGTCCACACGTCGAGCCGAAGAGCATGATGAAAACGGGCACCGCGAAGTACGCGGTGTCGACCTCACCAGCCATGATGCGTAGCGCGAGCTGGCGCGGCTCGCCGATCGCCTGGGCGACGATTTCATCGTCGGCATCGTCCTCTACACCGGAACCTCCACGCTGCCGTTCGGCGACAGACTCCGCGCCATGCCAGTCAGCGCCCTGTGGTAGGTGCCCGCGCCGCCAGCAGATTGACCTCGCCCCCTTGCAGGTCGCTCCCAGCAGGTGAGACCCACAGACACCGCCGACCAGCGACCGATCGCGCAGCCGGTGGACATCGTCTGGCACCGGGACGAGGCGGCCGGGCGGTGTGCCGCCTCGTCCCGGTGCCAGCGGGCGAGGATCAGGCGTTGGTGTGCTGGGCGGCGACGTCGAGGATCCAGGTGATGCCGAAGCGGTCGGTCAGTATCCCGAACGCCGGCGACCACTGCGCCGGGCCGTACGCCTCGACGACGGTGGCGCCGTCGGCCAGTTTCTCCCACAGCGCGCCGACCTCTTCGACGGTCTCGCCGCGGACGGACAGGAAGAACGGTTCGCCGGTCAGCGTCATACCGTTCTCACGCCGCGTGGAGGGCGCCGGCGTGATGCCGGCTCCGGCCTGGCTGGGCACGTCGTAGGCCATGACGCGGAAGCCGTCGTCGTTCGCGACCTGGCCCCAGACGACGTTGCCGGCGTCGGGCAGTTCCTTCGGCATCCCGAAGTCGCCGTACGCGATGACCGTCATCTCGCCGCCGAACACCGACTGGTAGAACTCCAGCGCCTCTCGGGCGTTGCCCCGGAAGTTGAGGTGGGCGGTGGTGGTGATGCTCATCGAGACTCCTGGTGAGAGTTGTTTCCGGGCGCGTTGTCCGGCCGGCGTCATCACCAAGGTTCGACGGCGTAGGTGACAGGTTGTGGCACCTACTGCGGATAGGTTCAACGCATGCCGAAAACGTCCGGCCGCCTGCTGGCCCTGTTGTCGCTGCTGCAGACGCGCCGCGACTGGCCGGGCACGCTGCTGGCCGAGCGGCTCGACATCAGCCTGCGGACTGTACGCCGCGACATCGACCGGCTGCGCGAGCTCGGCTACCCCATCGTCGCCGTCAAGGGTCCCGACGGTGGCTACCGGCTCAGCGCCGGCACGGAACTACCGCCCCTGCTGTTCGACGACGAGCAGGCCGTCGCCCTCACCATCGCGCTGCAGATCGCCGCCACCACACCGGGCGACGGCACCGGCGAAGCAGCAGCACGGGCGTTGACCACCATCCGGCAGGTCATGCCGTCCCGGCTCCGGCACCGCATCAACGCCCTCCAGATCACCGCCGTCGAACGGCCCACCACCCGACCGACCGTTTCGATCGACGGCGACGTGCTCCTGGCGATCAGCTCCGCCGTGCAGGCCCACGAGATCCTCCGCTTCGACTACGGCTCCGAGATCGCGGACGAGCCCCCGCGCCGCGTCGAGCCGCACCACGTCGTCACCTGGGACGGACGCTGGTACCTCGTCGCGTGGGACCTCGACCGGGCGGACTGGCGCACCTTCCGCGCCGACCGGATCACCCTGCGCATCCCCAACGGACCCCGCTTCAAGCCCAGGGAACTGCCCGGCGGCGACGTGACCACCTTCGTCGTCAACAGGTTCCGCGGCGCTGACGACGGCAGCATCGACTGGCCCTGCCAGGGCACCGCGATCCTCGACCTGCCAGCCGCCACCGTGGCCCTCTACACGCACGACGGGATCATCGAGGAGTTCGGCCCGGACCGCTGCCGGCTCACGCTCGGTTCCTGGTCCTGGCCCAGCCTCGCCGCCGCCATCGCCCGGTTCGACACCGAGATCGAGGTAGTCGGCCCCGCCGAGCTTGTCGACGCCTTCGGCCACCTGGCCCGCCGCTTCGCCAGGACCGCCGCCGGCCCAACCCCGGCGTGACTTCTTGACCGAGTGCGCGCACATGCCGCGAGACGGCGGATCCGCAGCGAACGATCCGTAGGAGCCCCATGTTCGCCGAAGCGCCGGGGTCATCCTCGCAGCGCTTCGCTTCGTGTTTGGCCATCTGGGGCCGCTCGCCCTTGCCGACCTTGCGCGGGTCCGGCCCGTCGCAGCGGATGACGGGGACAAATGGCTTGCACAGGCGCCGGGCTGGGAGTTTGACTGCCCGCCATGCCTCTCCCCTCACCGATCTTCGTTGCGGGTACGGGTCGTTCGGGAACGTCGCGGATCGCCGACATCATCGGCGAGCATCCGCTGATCCATCGGATTCCCATGGAGACCAGGTTCCTCGTCGACCCGGGTGGCCTACGGGATCTGACCGACGCACTCACCGGTCGATACGACCCCACCGTCGGTGAGGACGCCCTGCACCGGCTGAGCGACTTTCTCACCGTACGAGTGCCCGGTCGGCGCGACGATCGCGGCAAGACCGTTCCCGAGCTGGTCGGCGAGCGGCGCTATCGGGACGCGGTGCAACAGCTCTGGCCGCAGTTGATCGCGTACACATACGACGAGCCTGCGCCCGCGGAAGGCTTCGGGAACGCCGACCGGCCTGCCGGGCCGTTCGCGCCGCTGAGCCGCCGGCGGGTACTTCCCAGGTATTTCAGCGACCGGGGCGAACTGCTCGGAATCTTGCGGGGTCTGATCGACACCATGTTCGGCGGAGCAGCCGCCGACGCGGGCAAGTCGACCTGGTGCGAGAAGACACCGTTCAACCTGCTGTGCATGGAGTTCCTCTGGGAACTGGTCCCCGAAGCGACCATCGTGCACATCAAGCGTCACCCGGTCTCGGTGCTCGCATCCCACCTGGCCCAGCCGTGGGCACCGCCCACCGTCGATGGCGCGCTCGCCTACCTCAAGCCGGTCTACCACCGATGGCTCACCTCGAAGAACACGCTCGACCTGACGGGCAGGCGATACATCGAGGTGAAAGCAGAAGATCTCGCAGCCGACTGGCCCGGGCAGCGCCGTGCCCTGTTCGAACGGCTCGACGTCGACGACTTCGCCACCCCTTCGACGTTTCAGTCGCACAGACTGACGAACCGCAACGACCGGTTCGACGACGAAACCCGCGAGTTCGTCGAAGAATCACTCGGCGAGATCATCCCGGCCATGGGATATGAGTGAGGGCTCTGGCTGTCGCGAAGAGACCTGCCCCCGACGGGGCGGCCGGGTCCCTGTCAGCGGTCCATCGACGCCACCCGACCGGCGACGACACCCCGCCGTTGGCGAGACAGCTCCGAACGAGGGCAGCCACCGCCGGTCATGGTCGGTCGTGTGGACCGACCATGACCGGCGGTGGCTGCCGGATAGCGGGTGGACGCCCGGCGGTGGCGGTGCGGTTCGCCGACCTGACGCCGACATCAGGGCACGTTTCCGCAGGCCGGAGCCCCGCCGCCAGGTGCGTGACTCCGTACGGAGCCTGCCGGCGCCGCTACCGACCGGGCCCGGCGCGCTACGCCTTGCGGATCCAGAAGGTCAGGCCGAGCGATTCGTCGGTGAATGCCTGAGCGTCGGGCCACGCCGGCTCGTCGGCCGTGTAGCGGGTGGCAAGCACCTCGTCGGCGACGAGGTCGCGGTGCTCGGTCAGAGCCAACGCGGTGTCCTCCCGAGACGTGACGTACCGCAACTCGATTCGGTCGACGACGTCGAGGGAGCTGGCCTTGCGCGCCTCCTGGATCTGCCGGATCGCGTCGCGCGCCAGCCCTGCCCGCCGCAGCTCAGGGGTCAGGTGCAGGTCCAGCGCCACGGTGGCGCCGGACTCGGCGGCCACGGCCCAGCCCTCTCTGGGCGTCTCGGTGATGATCACCTCGTCCGGACCGAGCGTCACCGGCTCGCCGTTCACCTCGATGCTGGCCGCGCCGGACTCCCGCAGTGAGTCGCGGAGCGTTGCCGCGTCGGCCGCTGCGATCGCCTTGGCCACCTGCTGCACGTTCTTGCCGAAGCGGCGGCCGAGGGTCCGGAAGTTCGCCTTGGCGGTGGTGTGCACCAGAGACGACCCGGCAGCGCTGATCGGGACCACCGAGTGGACGTTCAGTTCCGCTGCGATCTCCGCGAGCAGTTCGGCAGGGAGCTGCTCGAAGCCGGCTGCGGACGCCAACGCGCGGGACAACGGCTGGCGTACCCGGGCACCCGAGTCGGCGCGGGCCGCCCGGCCCAGCTCGACCAGCCGGCGGACCAGGGCCATCTGCACGGACAGCGCCGGGTCGATCAGGGATTCGTCGCTCTTCGGGTACTCGGCCAGGTGCACCGACTGCACCGCCGTAGGATCGACCGCCACCACGATGTCCTGCCAGACCCGCTCGGTGATGAACGGAACGATCGGGGCCAGCAGCAGCGTCACCGTCGACAGCGCCTCGTGCAGGGTGGCGAGCGCTGCGGGGTCGCCCCGCCAGAAGCGCCGCCGGCTACGCCGCACGTACCAGTTGGAGAGGTCGTCGACGAACGCGGCGAGCAGCTTGCCGCTCTCGTGGGTGTCGAACGACGCCATCGCCGCGTCCACCTTGCGTACCAGTGTGTGCAGCTCGGAGAGCACCCAGCGGTCCAGCACGGGGCGGTCGGCCGGCGCCGGGTCCGACGCCGACGGCGACCAGCCGGCGGTACGCCCGTACAGCGCCTGGAAGGCGACGGTGTTCCAATACGTCAGGAGGACCTTGCGGACCACCTCCTGCAGGGCGGCGTGACCGACGCGACGCGCCGACCAGGGGGAGCCGACGGCCGCCATGAACCAGCGCACCGCGTCGGCGCCGTGTGTGTCCAGCAACGGGATCGGCTCGAGGATGTTGCCGAGGTGCTTCGACATCTTGCGGCCGTCCTCGGCGAGGATGTGGCCCAGACAGACCACGTTCTCGTAGGAGGAACGCCCGAAGACCAGCGTGCTGACCGCCATCAGGGTGTAGAACCAGCCCCGGGTCTGGTCGATCGCCTCGGAGATGAACTGCGCCGGGAACCGCTTCTCGAACAGGTCCACGTTCCGGTACGGGTAGCCGAACTGGGCGAACGGCATCGCCCCGGAGTCGTACCAGGCGTCGATCACGTCGGGCACCCGCGTCGCCGTGGCGCCGCAGTGGCAGGGGAACGTCACCTCGTCGAGGAACGGGCGGTGCGGGTCCAGGCCGGAGAGGTCCTCGCCGGTCTTCTCACTCAGCTCCGCGAGGGAACCGATGCAGGTCAGGTGGCCCTCCGGGCACCGCCAGATGGGCAGCGGCGTGCCCCAGTACCGCTGCCGGGAGAGCGCCCAGTCCACGTTGTTGCGCAGCCAGTCGCCGTACCGGCCGTTCTTGACGCTCTCCGGCTGCCAGGAGGTGCGCTGGTTCTCGCGCAGCATCTCGTCCCGCACGGCGGTGGTCCGCACGTACCAGGACGGCTGCGCGTAGTAGATCAGTGCGGTGTGACAGCGCCAGCAGTGCGGGTAGCTGTGCTCGTAGTCCACGTGCCGGAACAGCAGACCGCGGGCCTCCAGGTCACGGACCAGCGGGGTGTTGGCGTCCCGGAAGAACAGGCCACCGACCAGCGGCAACTCCGGCATGAAGGTGCCGTCGCGGCGCACCGGGTTGACCATCGGCAGCCCGTACGCGCGGCAGCTGGCCAGGTCGTCGGCACCGAATGCCGGCGACTGGTGCACCAGGCCGGTGCCGCTGTCCGTGGTGACGTACGAGGCGAGGATGACGATGTGCGCTCCGGGCACCTCGACCAGGTCGAACGGCGGCCGATAGGTCCACCGCTCCAGTTCTTTTCCGCTGAACGACTCGCCGGTCAGCGTCCACCCGCCCCCGAGCACGGAGTCGACCAGCGGCTCGGCGATCACGACCTCCTCCCCGTCTCCGGTGGCGACCACGTAGGTGACGTCGGGGTTGACCGCGACGGCGGTGTTCGACACCAGCGTCCACGGCGTGGTCGTCCAGACCAGCAGCGCGGCCCGTCCGGCAAGCGGGCCCGAGGTGAGCGGGAACCGGACGTAGACCGACGGGTCGACGTCGATCTCGTAGCCCTGGGCCAGCTCATGGTCGGACAGGGTGGTCTGGTCGCGTGGGCACCAGGGCGCGACCCGGAAGTCCTCCACCAGCAGACCCTTGTCGAAGATCTGCTTGAGCGACCACCAGACGGACTCGATGTATTCCGGGTCCATCGTCCGGTAGGCGTCGTCCATGTCGACCCAGTAGCCCATGCGCTCGGTCAGCTCAGCGAACGCGTCTGTGTGCCGGGTCACCGACTCCCGGCAGCGGGCGTTGAACTCGGCGATGCCGTACGCCTCGATGTCCTGCTTGCCGGTCAGGCCGAGTTCCTTCTCCACGGCCAACTCGACGGGCAGGCCGTGGCAGTCCCATCCCGCCTTCCGGGCGACGTGGAAGCCCTTCATCGTGCGGTAGCGGGGGAACACGTCCTTGAACACCCGCGCCTCGATGTGGTGGGCGCCGGGCATCCCGTTCGCGGTGGGTGGCCCCTCGTAGAAGACCCACTCCGGGCGCCCCCGCGACTGTTCCAGGCTGCGGGCGAAGACGCTGTTGGCGTGCCAGAAGTGCAGGACCTCATGGTCCAGGGCGGGCAGGTCGACCTGAGCAGGTACCGGGCGGTACATGAATTCCTCCGTCGGGCGTCATGGCGCTTCCCACGGAGGGACGAGACATCGTCCCGCGGTACCACCCTCCTTGACCGTGACCGGCACGGCCCTCTCATCTGTGGCGCAGTCGGTTCTAGTCGGCCGGTGGCCTTTCCTCCGACGGCTCCGGGGTGATCTTCCCGTCGGGCACACCACCGGGCTCACACCGTCCCCGGTTCGCTCTGGGCTGCGTTCGGCGGTACTCGTCCCCATCAACGCCTCGCGCCCGCCATCGTACCTCAGGGAAAACCCGGAGCCGGCTCGTACCGCTCCCGGGCCGCAAGGTGACTCAACCGATCCTGCCATTCTGGCCGGGTGACGACGAGCTTGGCGCCGCTGCCGCCGATCACCAGGTCACGCTACGTAACCGAATGGGAACGTGTCGACGGTCACTGGACCATGTAACGGCCGGGAAGAAGCGGGACCAGATCCCCGGACCCGGAGGTCTCGCGGCCGGTGTCGGCCGCCGAAGTCGACTACGAGCACGATCTCAATGCCGGCGCCGACCCTCAGCGTGTCTCACATTGGAATGCCCACCCGCCCCGCCCCCCTGGCCCACCCACAGCGGTTTCAGTATCGCAGGAATTGCACTGGGTAACCCCCGATACGGAAGTCGGGAGGACACCGTCGGTGACTTCCCAACCGCCCTGGACGACGTCTATATTGGCCAGGCCAACCGGCCAGCGGCCGGGTGTGGCGGACGTCCGCGTCACGAGCGCCGGGCCGGCCAGCACCGCGACAAAGGAATCTGTATGCCAGCGGTTGTCGAAATTCGCGAACTGGTCCGCACGTATCGGACACGACGCAAGGCCGAGGAGACCGTAGCCCTCGGTGGCGTCACCCTGACTGTCGACGACAGTGAGATCCTCGGCCTGCTGGGGCCGAACGGAGCAGGCAAGACCACGCTGGTCAAGATTCTGTCCACCGTGCTCCTGCCCACCTCCGGCACCGCGAGGGTGCTCGGAAAGGACCTGGTCACTGCTTCGCGGGCGGTCCGGGAGAACGTCGGTGTCGTTTTCGGTGGCGAGCGGGGTCTGTATCCCCGCATCAGTGCGCGGCAGAATCTCGCCTTCTGGGCGGCGCTGTACCGGCTGGACCGCCGTACCGCCCAGAACCGCTGCGCCGAACTGCTCGAACGAATGGGGCTCGCCGACCGCGCGGATGAACCGGTGGAGACCTTTTCCCGGGGCATGAAACAGCGCCTGCACCTCGCTCGTGGGCTGATACACGGGCCCCGGATCCTGTTTCTCGACGAGCCGACGACGGGGATGGATCCGGTCGCCGCCCGCGATTTCCGCGTACTCGTACGGGAATTGCGGCAGGAAGGGTGCACCGTTTTTCTCACCACGCACGACATGGCCGAGGCCGAGGCCCTCTGTGACCGGGTCACCCTCATCGACCGCGGCCGGCTCGTCCTCGACGAACCGACCAGGCACATCGGCCGGTACCTGGACACCCGCGAATGCGTCGACTTCACCTGTGACGACCCGGCGGTGCTGGCCCAGGTGCCGGAGTTGGCGTTCGTGGAGAGTGTCGAGCCACGTGACGGCGGCCACCGGGCGCTGCTGAGGGAGCCCGCGGATGTGGCACAACTGCTGGTGTGGCTGGTCGAGCGGGGTGTGCTCTCGGCGCGCCGGAGCGAGCCCACGCTCGAGGACGTGTACCTGCGGCTGATCGGTACGAGAGCGATGTCGGTGTGAACGCGGTACGCGTCATCGCCGCGGCCTTCCGGTTACAGCTCGCCATCACCCGGCGCAGTCCGGGCCACCTGATGATCCTGCTGACCTCGCCGCTGTTCAGCGTCATCTTCCTGTCGCTCGTCGTCAGCGGCGAGCGGTCGGGAACGCTGGTGAACGGCGTACTCGCGCCGGGCTTGATCGGGCTCTGGCTGATGTCGCTGGACCTGGCCGCTTCGATCATCGAAGAGGAGCGCTGGGGTGGGCGGATGGAACTGCTGGTCGCCTCGCTCACCCCGGTGAGTCTCGTGGTGTTCGGGCGGATCGGAGTCGTCATCCTGGCCGGTGCGCTGACCTTCTTCGAATCGTGGTTGGTGGCGGTCGTCGGATTCGGGGTCGACGTACCACTCGAACGACCCGGCGTGTTCGTCGTGGCCATCCTGGCCACCTGCTTCGCGATGGCCGGCACCGCCACCCTGCTCGCCGCCGTGTTCATCAAGTCTCGGGCGCTGCACGTGTTCCAGAACGCGCTCACCTACCCGTTCTACATTCTCGGCGGAGTCCTGGTGCCGGTCGCGCTCCTGCCGGGCTGGCTGGAGCCGATCAGCCGGGTCGTCTTCCTGTCGTGGAGCGCCGACCTGCTGCGCGGCTCGATGAGCGGGGACCTGCCGGACTCGTGGCCGGCCTGGGTCGCCGTCACCGTCGGTCTCGGCGCGGCAGCGCTGGTCGCCGGGTTCCTGCTGATCAACCGGATCATCGACCAGAGCCGCGAGACCGCACAAGTGGGCCACTCATGAGCAGTCCCTCTTCTCTCCGTTCTTCCTCCTGGGGCACCGGCTGGCTCCGCCTCGGGCACCAGTCGGTGCTGTTCTCGATCGCGGAGATGCGGACGGTGCACACGTGGCGCACCTGGCTGTTCGGCTGGGTGGCCCGGCTGCTGACACAGGTGACGTTCTTCGCGTTGATCGGAAAGTTCGTCGCCGACGACGTGACCATGCAGTTCGTGCTGGTGGGCAACATCGTCGCGCTGTGTTGCCTGGAGTCGATGATCGTCGTACTGACGATGGCCGGTGAGCGCCGCCTGGGCACCTTGCCCCTGCTCGCGATGGCCCCGACCAGCCACGTGCCCGTGTACCTCGGGCGCGGTCTGCACTGGCTCGCCAGCGGCATCGCCAGCTCCGTCATCGGCTGGCTCGTCCTGCCGCCGCTGCTGGGCGTACCGCTGCCGTGGCCGGAGGCGTTGCCCGCGATGGCGATAATCCTTCTCGTCGCGCTCAGCTGCTACTGCTACGGCTGTTTCCTGGCCGGTTTCGCCGTGCGCTACCGCAGCCTTCAGGTGATCGTGCTGAATCTCGGCTACCTACCCATCATGGCGTTCTGCGGCGTGAACGTTCCGCTCTCCTTCTGGCCCTCCTGGATGCAGCCGGTTCTCCATCTTTTCCCGTTGACCAACGGTCTACAGGCCATCCGCACCGTTCTCGCCGGTGGCACCTGGTCCGAGGTGTGGCCGAAGCTCGCGGTGGAGGTGCTCGTCGGCATCGGCTGGTTCGCTCTGGCCACCGTTTCGATCAATCGCGTGGTCGCGAAGGGCCGCGCCAACGGCACTCTGGAGTTCGGAAGTTGAGTGCGGGGACGCAGTCGCCACAGGTCTGACCCTGCCGACGTCAACACCGCAGCGGACGTGGGGTGTCACGGCTCCGCTCCCACGCGGGTGTCCGCCATTCTTCGAAACGCCGAGAGCACTACTCCGGTGGCCGCTCCCATCAATTACCGGCGCGGCGAATCCGTTGTCGGCGAGCTGCGCGCCACAGGCGGGACAGCCGCGCGGCAGCACACTCGCCGGCGTCAGCGAGGGCTGCGCCAGCTGACCGAACGCACCGGACCGGTCACACCGGGAATGGGGCGTCGATAATGCACGCCGATTCCGACGACTTCATTGACAGTGCCAAGGTCAGGCCCCTAGCATTTCTCACAATGTCGCAGCCTGATGATGGTTCCGTAACGGTCAGCACCGATTTGGTTGCGGTTCTGCGTGACGTGGGGCCGGCGCTGGTCAGTGAAGTCGACCGGCTCGAAATGATACGGGTGGACCGGGCCCTGGCGGATATCGGCCAGGCCGCGAGGTACGTCGTCCTCGGGTCCGGGCAGCCGGGTCCACTGGGCCTTCTCACGGTCTATCCGGTCAGCTCGCCGTACACCGTGACGCCGCATCCCCGGCTGGTGCTCGACGGGTCGGAGGCGACCCGGGGCTGGCGGACCGGCTGCTACCTCGGTTCGCTCGGCCGGGCACCGGCGATGGTCTCGGTGAGCCCCGCCGCCGAGGCGGGTCCGGTCCGGGCAACTCTGCTGGAAGCCGGCTGGAAGCTGGTGCTGGAACAGTCCGCGCAGCTGGATTTCGCGTGTTTCCCGCTGTTGGACGACGACCTGCTGGCGGCGGTGATGCCGCTGGTCGCGGCGGACGACCCGGTGCTGGTGGAGAGCAACGAGGCGTTCGTCCCGGTGTCGGTCGACTCCTTCGCGGGCTACCTGGCGGCGCAGTCGTCGAGTCGCCGGGAGATGATCCGCAAGGAGCAGCGGCGGTTCCAGGCGGCGGGGTTACGCGTCGTCGAGGTCGACCTTTCGGAACGGCACAGCCAGCTGGCGCCGCTGCTGCGGAACGTGGAACTCAAGTACGGGGTGGCCGGCTCCGTCGAGGACTACGGGAACTACCTGCTCAGCATCGCGCGCACGCTGGGCGATCAGGCGATCTGCCTGGCGGTGTTCGGCGACGACGATCCACACCAGAGCGACCCGGTCGCGTTCACGGTCATCTGGCGGCAGGACAAGGTGTGGCGGGTCCGGTGCTGGGGCTGCGACTACGAGCAGACCGCCGGCACGTACTCGTACTTCAACGTGGTCGTCTACGAACCGGTGCGGCTCGCGATCGAGGCCGGCGCGCAGCGGCTGATACTCGGTCGCGGCAGCCTCGAGGCGAAACTCGCCCGAGGTGCCGAACTGCTGCGGCTCACCAGCGTCGCCGTGCCACTGGCACGATGAGCAAGGGATAGAGGGAAACGCATGTCTGGCGATGTCACCGCGCAACTGGTCACCATCTGGCGGACGGCGCTGAAGAACGACGCGCTCGGTGCGGAGAGCGACTTCGTGGACTTCGGTGGCACGTCGCTGACGGCGGTGCGTATCCGGGCGCTCATCCGGACGGATCTGGCGAAGGACGTCGATCTGCTCGACATCCTCGACTTCCCCACTCCGACCGCGTTGGCTCCCGCCGTCGCGGCAGCGCCCGACTGGAGCGAGTAGCCGGTCAGGTGGCCAGCGCCGCCGCCAGGCCCGCGATCGTCGGATAGCGGAACAGGTCCAGCAGCGCCACCTCCCGCGACAGCCGACGGGACAGCTCCGTCTGCACCTTCAGCATGCCGGCCGACGTACCGCCGCAGTCGAAGAAGTTGACCTCCGGACCCGCCGGTCGCACGCCCAGCACCGTGCTCCAGACCTGCGTGATCGTGGCTACCAGCGCGTCGGCTCCCCGTACGGGGGAGGCTGGCGCGCTGGTGGCGGTCTTCGCGATCTCCCCGAGCCGGGCCATGTCCGGCTTGCCGTTCGGTGTCAACGGGAACGCCGGCACGACCATCACCCGGCCGGGCACCATCGTGTCCGGCAGCCGCTCGGCGAAGTGCCGGATCATGGTGTCGCTGGTCAGCGCCCCCGGGTCGCCCTCCACGAAGGCGACGACCTCGGTCGACGACGATCGGACAGCCGTCGTCACCACGCAGTCGCGTACCAGGGGATGTTCCCGGGCCACGAGTTCCAGCTCCGCCGGTTCCACCCGGAGCCCGTTGACGCTTATCTGCCGGTCCGCCCGCCCGCTGATCACGACCGTGCCGTCCGGCCGGACGTGGCCCACGTCGCCGGTGCGGTACTCGCGCACCCCGTCCCTGAGCCGGAACTGCCGCGCCGTCCGGGCCGGGTCGCCCACGTAGCCCAGGGCGAGATACGGGCTGCGTACGACGATCTCGCCCGTGCCGTTCACCGGCGCGGGCGCGCCGGAGGGCGTCACCACCGAGACCTGCGCGGTCGGTCCACCGAAGCCGATTCCCGCACCGGTCCCCAGGTCCGCCACGCTCACCACCTGCGGCGTCTCGGTGGTGCCGTAGTACGACATCAGCCGCGCCCGCGGGAACAGGATGCGGGCATCGGCAGTTCCCACGCGCGTCATCGCGGCCCCGCCGAACCCCACCAGCCGCACCGACGGCAGCGTGATGCCCTCGACGACCGCCGCGGCACTCAACAGCCGTCCCAGGGCGGGCGTCAGGTGCAGCACCGTCGGCTCGATCTCGGCGAGCCAACGCATCATCGCGACCTGCGACTCCAGCGCCGCCGGCGGTGGCACGAAGAGCCGTGCGCCGATGGACAGCGGCGTGAGCACGTCCCGGAACAGCGGATCGTGCCCGACGCCGGACAACAGGACGAACCGGTCCTGCGCGGTGAGGTCGAACCGCGGCACGTACCACTCCAGGAATGCCCGTAGTGGTTCCTCACCGGCGGCGATGGCCGCGGGTGCACCGGTGGTGCCGGAGGTGAAGGCGACGTACGCCGTGCCGTCGGCAACGGCGGCGCCCGCACCCCGGTCACCTCCGCCGAGCTGGCCGACCAGTTCCGGGTACTGCCCGTCGGTGGCGTCCCACCAGTGGCTGACCTGCGCCTGCCCGCTCATGCGGCGCAACCGGGCGAGCGGCTGCGACGCGTCGAACAACACGAACGGAACGCCCGCCGTGAGCGCCGCCAGCACGCCGACCGGCAGCGAGGCGGTACGCCCCGCCACGATGCCGACGGGCCCCTTGCCGCGCCAGCCGGCAGCGAGCTCCGTGACCGCCGCGTCCAGTTCCGCGTACGAGTACACGTTGCCGACCGCGGGTGCCGTGCCGTACCGCGACACGGCCTGCCGGAACCGCTCCGCGATGTGCGGGCCCGGCGCGACGAAGTGTCGGGGCGTCCGGCCAGGGTCGTGCACCCCGAAGTCGAGGTCGGAGATCGCACCGTCCGGCGCGGAGGCGGCCATCGGCAGCAGCGCGCACAGGTGCTCGGCCATCGCCCGGGCCTGGTCGGCCTCGAAGAGGTCCGCGTCGTAGACGACCTCGATGCTCAGGCCGGCGCCGTCCTCAACGAAGTACCAGGACAGGTCGAAGAGCGCCCCGGCCAGCGGCACCGGCAGCGGCTCGACCACGCAGCCGGGCAGCCGCAGCGGGGCCGGCGGGTAGGAGAGCATGTTGCACCACATCTGGAACAGCGGGTTCGCGCCCGGCGTACGGGGGGCGTTCACCTCGCGTACCAGCACGTCGAACGGGACATGCGGGTGCGCCAACGCGGCCATGAGCCGCTCGTGCGTGGCGGCGGTCAGCTCCGCGACGGTCGCGTCTTCGGCCACCTCGCAGCGCAGCGGCAGCGAGTTGTTGAAGAAGCCGACCAGGTCCTCGGCCCGCAGGTCGTCACGCCCCGCCACCGGCATGCCCAGCAGGAACTCGTCGCGACCGCTGTACCGGGCGACGACCACCTGGACGCAGGTGACGAGCACGGCGAACACCGTGGTGTGCAGCGCCCGGGCCAGTTCCCGGACGGCGTCCATGGTGGACGCCGGCACCGGCGTCGTGACCCGGCCGCCACGAAACTGTGGCCGGGCCGGCCGTACCCGCTGCACCGGCAGCCGCAGCGGCTCCGGAATCGAGGCCAGCTCCCGTCGCCAGAAGTCCAGCTCGGCGGTGACTGTCTCCTGGTACCCGGCGGCCTGCTGCTCGGCCGCCAGGTCGATGAACTGCACCGGCAGCGGCTCCCACGCCGGCGGCTGACCGGAGCGTACGGCCTCGTACGCCAGCCCGAGATCGCGCTGGATCACGGCGAACGACCAGCCGTCGGTGATGATGTGGTGCGCCAGCAGCAACAACGCGTGCTGGTCGGGCGCGACCCGGAACAGCACCGCCCGGAACAGCCGGCCCCCGGACAGGTCGAAACCCGCAGCCGCGACCTCGGCCTCACACCGCGTCGCCAGCTCGGCCTCCGACACCGTCACCACCGGCAGGTCGGTCGGCTCGTGGTCGACGACGCGCAGGACGTCCCGGTCGGCCACCGTCGTGATGATCGTGCGCAGCGCCGAGTGCCGTTCCACCAGCAGGTCCAGCGCCGACGAGAGGGCGGCGACGTCGAGGTCGCCGGTCAGCCGGTGCAGCGCCGCCAGGGTGTACGCCTGACAGTTCGGGTACAGCCGGTGGAGCAGCAGCAACGCCTGCTGTGCCGGCGAGAGCGGCCCGATCCGCCGGCTCGGCCGCGCGGCGCCCGGCGCCTGGGTGGTGGTCGCCTGAGCGTCGATGGCGGCGGCGACGGCGGACACGGTGCGGTGCCGGTAGACGTCGGCCACGGTCAGGGCGACGCCGAAGTCGCGCCGGATCCGCCCACCGAGGCGCACCGCGGCCAGCGAATGCCCACCCAGCGCGGTGAAGTCGGCGGCCACGTCGATCGCCTCGACGCCGAGGACCTCCGCCCACAGGCGGGCCAGCGCCGCCTCCGTCGGCGTCCGCGGCGCGTTGTCGCCGGTCGGCGCGATCGGCGGGGAACGCCGGGCAAGGGCTGCCCGGTCGAGCTTCTCGTTGGCCGTCAACGGGAACTCGGCGACGAAGACCACCCAGTTCGGCACCATGTAGTCCGGCAGCAGCTCGCGCGCGTGCGCGAGAAGGGATTCGGCGGTGCCCGCGCCGGTGACGTAGGCGCAGAGCGTCTCGGCGGCCGACTCCGGCTGCACGACGACGGCGCCCGCCACGCCGGGGTGGCGTTCGAGCACCGCCTCCACCTCGGCCGGTTCGACGCGGAATCCGCGCAGTTTGATCTGCCGGTCGACGCGTCCGCAGTAGACGAGGTTGCCGTCGGGACGCCGTCGCACCAGGTCGCCGGTGCGGTACAGGCGTGCGGAACGGGCGGTGTCGAACGGGTCGGGGACGAAGCGTTCCCGGGTGAGTTCCGGCCGCCGGTGGTAGCCGAGCGCCACCTGGACCCCGCCGACCCACAACTCGCCGACCTGTCCGGCGGCGACCGGACGGCCGTCGGGGTCGAGGACGTGCGTCGTGACGCCGCGTACCGCCGTGCCGATCGGGGTCCGGCCGTCGTCGGGCTCCGGGCCGTCACCGGTGATGTCGTACGCGGTGGCGATGACGTGGGTCTCGGTCGGCCCGTACGCGTTGACGATCTTCAGCCCCGGTACGGCGGCGGCGATCCCGTGCAGGAGCCGCTCCGGGATCGGTTCCACGCCGACCATCAGCCGTCGCAGCGTGAGCGCACCCGGATGCGCGTCGACCCACGCGCGCAGCGCCGGCAGGACCGCCGGTGGCAGGTACGCGGTCGCCACCGCGTGCCGGGCCATCAGGGCGAACATCGCCGCCGGCTCCAGCCGTACGTCGTCCGGTACGACCAGCAGGGTGCCGCCGGCGAGGAGGACCGAGAAGATCTCGTACACCGACGCGTCGAAGCCGACCGACGACCACATCGTGCCGACCGCGCCCGGGGCGAGCGGTTGCCGCGCCGCGAAGTCGGTCAGCAGGTTGTGGATCCCCCGGTGGTGGCAGAGCACCCCCTTGGGCGTGCCGGTGGATCCGGAGGTGTAGATGAGGTATGCCGGGTCGTCTCCGCGCGCCATCGGCTGCGCCACCGGTACGTCGGCCGGCGCCGCCCAGTCCAGGTCGATGACCGGCGCCGTCGTCCCGGGGAGGGCGGACGCCGGCACCCGCAGGACGGCGGCCGGCGCGGCCTCGCCGAGCACGGCGGCGACCCGGCCCGGTGGCGTGTCCGGGTCGATCGGCAGGAACACCGCGTCGGCGGCGAGCGCGGCGAGGACACCGAGGAGATACTCGGTCGACCGCCCGGCGCAGACCGCGACGACGTCGCCTGGCGCGACACCGGCGGCCCGTAGTCGCCCCGCCAGCCACGACGCGGTGGTGAGCAGCCGCGCGTAGCTGACCGTCTCGTCGCCGGAGCGGATCGCGGTCAGTTCGGGATCGCGCCGCCCTGCCGCGCTGACGAGCGCGAACAGCCCCTCGTCAGCCGGTGACGTGAGCGGTTCCCCGTCAGCCGGCGACATCGAGGATGAGCTTTCCCGTCGTCTCCCGGTTGGCCAGCGCCGTCAGCGCCTTGCCCGCCTCGGCCAGCGGATACACGTGCTCGGTGACCGGGGTCAGGGCGCCCTTGCCGATCATCGCGAACAGGCCGGTCATCGTCTCCGCCGTGATCCGCGGGTGCCGGGTGACCAGGTCGTTCGCCCAGAAGCCGAGGACGCTGCGGGAACCCTGCATCAGCGACTCGAGGCGGATCGGCGTGCTGCCACGGCCCGACGCCGCGCCGTAGGTGACCAGTCGGCCGAGCCGCCCCAGCGATGCGAGCGCGGTGTCGAGGGCAGCGCCGCCCGACATCTCCAGGTACAGGTCGACCGGCTTGCCGTCGTTCGCGGCGACCAGTTCGTCGGTGAGGTCCTCGGAGGTCGGGTCGAGCGCGACATCGGCGCCCAGCCGGACCGCGAGGTCACGCTTGGCCTCGGTGGACGCGAGCGCGATCACCCGCTTGGCGCCCCACGCCCGTGCCAGCTGCACCGCCAGCGACCCGACGCCGCCTGCGGCGGCGGTGACCACCACGGTGTCCTGCCGGGTCATCCGGCCCGTGGTACGCAGGATGTGCCACGCCGCGAACCCCTGGTTGGCCACCGCGAGTGCCTGCAGGTCGGTGATTGCGTCCGGCACCGCGACCAACGTCGCGGCGGGTGCGGCCACGCACTCCGCCCACGCCCCACCGGTACGGGGCAACGCGACGACCCGCCGCCCGTCGGGGTCGGTGCCGACCGCCTCGATACCGGGGACGTACGGCAACGGGGGCCGGTAGCTGTAGGAGCCTTCGACGACGTGCTTGTCAGCGAAGTTGATGCCGGCCTTCGCGACCCGGACGAGAACCTCGTTCTCACCCGGCACCGGTTCGGCGAAGTCGGTCGCCGAAAGCGACTCCGCGGGGCCGAATCGCTCCACCACGACGGCTTTCACACTGCCTCCCACCGAAACACCGGCATCACCGCACCCTGCGGCCGATGATCTGACCCAACAGCGTTGCCCCCACCGACCGCGCGGAGTCGACAACGAAGAACCAATCCCCGACCTGCCGTACGGGCAGCGCGGCCGAGCGGCCGTGGCGGGCGGCCGGCGTGCTCCACGCTCATCGACCGGACCCGTCCACGCAGACGAACCTGAACTCCCCGGTGTACCGCCGACCGCGGGCGTCCCGGAGCCACAGCTGTTCCGGCCCCGGCAGCATCTCGCTGAACCGGAGCCGGGCGTGTCCCCGGCGTCGCAGTCGGTGGCTGAGCACCGCCAGCGACATGGGGTTCGACAGGTCGACATGGAACGGCTTGCGTTCTCCGGCGATCGTGGCGAACACGTGCCGGGGCAGGCCGAGCTCGTCGCGCAGCCGAGCAGCGGCGGCGTGCAGCACCCGGTCCCGGCCGTCCAGGCGCCCCGCCGGGATCGTCCACGACTCCCGCGCCACGACCAGGTTGTCGACCGTCACCCGTGGCTGGTGGGGGCGGGCCGGCAGCATCCCGAACCGCTGCGCCGCCGCGTGTGACAGGAAGTCGCCCAGCACCTGTACCGCCGGTGCCTCGAAGTCGCCCCGTACGTCGGTCACCACCAGTCCCGCCTCGCCGCGCCGCAGCCGTAGCCGGGCGGCGGGCAGCAACCTGTCGGCCGGCCCGTACGGCGTGTCCGCGGCGAGCCCGAGGTAGCGGTACCGTGCCGACAGGTACGTGTCCGGCGGCACCGTGCGGGAGTTGAGCACGCCGGAGCCCAGCTGGTAGAGCGGCAGGACCCGGTCGTCGCCCATCGCCTCGTCGATCAGCGCGTACAACGCCGGACGATCCGGATGGAACTCGTACGCCGACAGCACATCCATGGTCTGCATGGCGGGATGCACCTCGCCCAGCACCGCCAACGCCCGGCCGGCGCGGACCTGTTCCAGGTCGGTGGCCGCGAACATCAGGTCGGGGCAGTGCCAGCGCGCCTGCGCCCACAGCGGCGGGCCGGCCGGGAACGCCGCCTCGACCCCTGCCCGCAGTTCCTCGCTGGTCAGCTGCACCGCCCTGACGTCGGGGTCGGGCACCAGCAGGCGCTCCCAGCGGTGCCGCAGTTCCGCGGCGGCGGCCTCCGCGGGCGGCGACGACTCGCCGTACGTGGCCGACCTGGCAACCATGTCCATGACGCTCACCAGCGGCACTCCCGCCACCGGGTCCACCTGCGGCGAGAGCCACGCCTCGTACTCCGCGGCGGTGCGGCGGCAGTACCACGCGGCCCCGGCGAGCACGAGGTCCAGCGCCGGTCCGACGTCGGCGAGCAGTTGCGTGCCCAGCGAGACGTCGAGGTCGCCCAGGCAGTCCTGGAACAGGACGGTGCGCCCGGCATAGAAGTCACCGGCCCGGTGGTACGCGTTGCCGCTGGTCAACTCGACGAACCGGGCGTCGAGGCCGGTCAGCGCGGCGTCGAGCGCGGGCAGGTCGTCGCCGACCTCGGCCACCCGGTCCCGCGCCTCGACGACGCCGTCCAGGTCGGCCAGTGCCGCCGCGCGGCGGGCCGGGTCGGTCACCCGCAGCAGCTGGCCCCGCAGCGCACGCTCCGGCTTGACGCCCCGCAACACCGCGAACCCGCTGGTCAGCAGGCGCATCGTACGCAGCCGGTCGAGCTCGGCGAGCACCGTGTCCCGGTCGGCTTCGGCGATCTCCGCCACGACGTCGTCGACCGTCCGGCGGCCGTCGCACAGTGCCAGCACCCGGGCGCGAAGCGCCGACAACCGCAGTTCGGTGCCGTCGGCGAGCAGCAGCGTCTCACCTTCCAGGTGGGTCACCGGCGCCCGTCGCGGCACTGTCCAGCGGCTCAGGTCGTGCCGTTCGTGCAGGGCGTCGGCGACGGCGCGGATCGCCCACGACTCGAAGAACGTGCCGCGTCGCCGCGGTGGCCGACCCATTTCGCCGACGTCGGTGGGCCCGTCGGTCCACCGCCCCCACACGACCGGGCCGAAGAAGCCGATCATGTCGTTCTTGGCGCAGTAACGGGAGGCGTACGCCCACAGCGCCCGGTCCCGTTTGCGTTGCTCGCTCGGCTTTCCCGCCTTCTCCCGGCCCCGGTACCGGCGGCGGTAGACGGCGGGGTTCTGCCAGAGCAGCGCCTCCCGCAGCAGTGGCTGCTCGTCGACGGCCGCCAGCGCCTGCTGCGCCGCCTTCTCGTCGACGTCGAAATCGCCGGTCGCCTCGATCTCCACCCAGTCGAACGGCATGCCGGCGGTACGCGCCACGAGAGTCGGCCACACCCGCCAGCGTTGCCCGTGGCCGAACTCGTACTCAGCCGATCGCATCGGCGGTCCGGTCGGAATCCAGCAGGCCCGCCAGTTTGCGGATGGTCGGATACTCGAACATGTCCGCGGCCGACAGCTCCACCGTCAGCCGTTCCCGGATTCGCGACGCCAACTGCACCACGGTCAACGACGAGCCGCCGAGCAGGAAGAAGTCGTCGTCGATGCCGACCTGGGTCAGCCCGAGCGACTCGCACCACAGCCGGGCCAACTCCCGCTGCACCGGGGTCTGCGGCGCCACGAACGTCGTACCGATCGTGCGGACCGGCTCGGCGACCGTCTCCGCCGCCTCGACCGCCTGCTGGTTGAAGGTACGGGCGACCGCCAACCGCTCCGGCAGCGATCCGATCGACGTGATGACCTGCGGCCCCGGTCGCAGCCCCATGATCCGCCGGAACAGTTCGCCGCCCTCGGCGTTGGTCAGCATCCCGGTGCCGCGGACGGTCTGCTCGCCCCCCGGCCTCGCGGCGGGGGCCGTCACCGACTCGTCGACGCTGCGCAGCGAGTACCCCTCGACGACCACGCAGACCCTGCCGTCGGCGTCGACGATGACCTCGTCGACCTCCATGAAATCCGGGCGCGTCGGGTCGCTGTGATAGGTCTGCACCACCCAGCACCGTTCCGGGATACGGCGGTGCACCTCCACCGACCGGTACAGGAACGGCAGGTAGCGGCGGCCCTCGACGCCGGACAACCCGTAGACCGCCCGGTCCAGCAACGCCGGATGCAGCGCGTACCGGTCCGCGTCGTCGCGCCCCGCCGCCGGCAGTTCCAACTCGACCAGGCCCCGGGTGTCCTTCTCCCAGTACCGGCTGACCGCCTGGAACCGCGGCCCGAACGCGACGAGCCCCGAGTACGGCTGGTTCGCGTCCGACTCGACCAGTTCCTCCCGGAACTCCGCGATGTCGACGCGCTCGGCGGTGGCGTCCGGCACGGAGCGGACCCGGCCGCGGCAGTGCACCGTGGCCGGCTGACCCGCGAGGGCGAAGCTGATCGCGAACTCGAAACCGCCCGCGTGTGCCGGCGACAGCGTGAGCACCCCGGCCACCGCGGCCGTGACCCGCACGGGGTCGATGAAGACGACGTCCTCGAGCCGTACCGGCACCTCACCCCACACGTGGCGGGCAGCCGCGTGGACCATCTCCAGCAGGCTCGTGCCGGGCAGCACCCCGACGCCGCCGATCCGGTGGTCGGTCAGCACCCAGTGGCTGTCCACGTCCAGGTCGACCTCGAACGTCCAGCCGTCCCCGTCGGGCGACGCGCGATGCAGCAACGGATGGTCGAGCGTCGTGACCGTCGAGCCGCCCCGCAGGCGTCGCAGGGTGCGGAACCCCTCGCCGGCGCGGTCGGTCGACACCATGCCGACCTCCTGCCAGCCCCACCAGTTGATCGACACCACGTACGGCGCACCGTCCGCGTGGGAGGTGGCGTACGCGTCGAGGAAGGTGTTCGCCGCCGCGTAGTCGCTGTGCCCGTAGTCGGCCGAGACGGCGACGATCGACGAGAAGAGCGCGATGAAGTCCAGCTCGGGCAGCTGGCCGGCCCGCACGAGCGCGTCCAGCACGAGCGTGCCACGCACCTTCGGCGCCAGTACCCGGTCGGCGGCCTCGGCGTCGTGCAGGGCCAGCAACTGGCCCCCGGCGATGCCGGCGGCGTGGACGATCCCGGTGATCGGGCCCAGTTCGGCCTGTGCCCTCCCCACCACGGACGCCATCGCGTCGGAGTCGGTCACGTCGGCGCGCAGCACCAGCACCCGGGCGCCGGTCGCCTCGATCCGCCTGACCGCCGCGATCTGGCCGCGTACCCCGTCCGGCGTGCCGGGGTCGTCCCAGCTCGTCCGGTCCGGCAGCCCGCCCCGGCTGACCAGCACGAAGTCGGTCGGTTGCCGCGCCGCCAGGTCCTGCGCGACCGCCAGGCCGAGGCCGCCGAGCCCACCGGTGACGAGCAGGACACCCCTGCCCTCAGCCGGCCGTGGCACGCTCACCGGCTCGTTTGGGATCGACGCGTGGTGGTGCACCCAGCGACGGTGCCCACGCAGCGCCACCAGTTCGGCGTCCCCGCCGGCACCGATCTCACCGACCACGGCCACCGCCACCGCCGGAGCGGTCAGCGCCGCATCGATCTGCCGCACCCGTACCGTGCTCAGCTCACGCGGCAGCGTCCGCAACGGACCGGCGATCGTGGCGCCTTCGGGCCGCGCCGGCTCACCGTTGACCGACCACACCCGGTCGGTGACCGCCACCAGTTCCACCTCGGCCCGGAAGGTCCGCAGCATCGCCTTGGCCAGCGCCGCCATCCGGTGGTAGCCCCGCATCGCGACCCGTTCCGGATCGGTGCCCGGGCCGCCGTCGGACACCGCGTAGACGATGCGGTCCGGCAGCAGACCCGCCTGGTGGACCGCCTCCACCAGCAGGTCCACGTCGTGGCTGTCGTCCGGGTCGAACTCGTAGCCGTCCGGCACCGACACGAACCCCGGTCCGGCATACGCGGGCAGCACGAACACGTCCCGCCGCCGGGCCTCCGCGATGATCTCCGCGCCCACCGGGTCGTCGCCCGCGAGGACCAGCCACGTCTCGCCGAGCAGGCTCCCGCCCCGGCGCGGCAACGGCTGTGACCGCCACGCCGGCAGGTACAACGGCGTCAGCAGCGGGTCGTTGGGCACCTCGACGTCGTCGTCGGACGCTCCCGGGCGCACCGGATCCGGGTCCACCCAGCAGCGCCGCCGCTCGTACGGGTAGCCGGGCAGGCTCACCCGTCGCCCGCCGCCCGTCCGCACCGCCGAGAAGTCCAGGTCGACACCGGACACCCACAGCCGGCCCACCGTCGCCGCCAGCACCGTCAGGTCCGTCGCGGTGGTGTCGTTCGGCAGCGCCATCGTGGTCAGCGCGCTCGCCGACCGGCCCTGGCTGGCGGCGTACTGGCGGGCGAAGACGCACATCGACTGCCCCGGCCCGACCTGGACGTGCACCACGTCGGCCAGCTCGTCGAGCCGCGCCAGGCAGCCCTCCAGCCGCACTTCCTGCCGTACGTGGGTCGCCCAGTACGCGGCGCTCGTCGCCTGCTCGTCGGTGATCCAGTCGCCCGTGACGTTCGACAGGTACCGCAGCCGTGGCGCCTGCCGGGGGAAGCTGTCCACCAGCGCTGCCAGGTCGTCGCAGATCGGGGCCATCATCCGCGAGTGGAACGCGTGCGACGTGCGCAACAGGGAGCCGGACAGCCCGATGTCGGCCAGTTCCTGCGCGAACTGCTCGACCGCGGCCAGCTCGCCGGACACCACACACGACGACGGCGAGTTGCTCGCGGCGACGTCCAGCTCGCTCGGCAGCATCGCCCGTACGGCGTCCGCGCCCAGCGACAGCGACAGCATGCCGCCCGGCGGCAGCTCCTGCATCAGCTGCCCCCGCCGTGCGACCAGCCGCAGAGCGTCCGGCAGCGCGAACACGCCGGCGACCGTCGCCGCCACGATCTCCCCGATGCTGTGGCCCAGCAGCGCCACCGGCTCGATGCCGAACGAGCGCAGCAGCTGTGCCAACGCCCATTCCACGGTGAACAGCGCGGGCTGGGTCACGGCGGTCTCGTTGAGCTTCGCCGCGGCCCGCTCGTCGGTGACCTCGGCGTTCAGCAGCTCCCGCAGATCGAAACCGAGCAGCGGCAGAAGCTCGTCCGCGCAGGTGTCGACCGCGTCCCGGTAGACCGGCCAGGTCCGGTACAACTCCCGCCCGGCCCCCGGGAACTGTGCGCCCTGGCCGGGGAACAGGAACGTCACCTGGGGCGATCCCGCGACGCCTGCGAGCGTGCGTACCGTCGGCTCGCCGGTCAGCTCCGCGACCGCCGCCTCCGGGTCGCCGGCCACCACGAGCCTGCGGTGCGCGAACGCGGCCCGCCCCTCCTGCAACGTGAACGCCACGTCGGCCGGGTCGTACCCGCCGTCGCCGAGTCGTTCGCCCAACGCCGCGCAACTGGCGGCGAGGGCGTCGGCGGACCGGGCCGACACCGGCCACAGCTGCGGTGCCGCCGTCGCCGGAGACGCCGTCAGCGCGGGGGGCCGCCCGCCGGTCGTGGGGGGCTGCTCGACGATGACGTGCGCGTTGGTGCCGCCGATGCCGAACGAGCTCACCGCGGCGACCCGCGGCGCGTCCCGGTCGAGCCACTCGGGGTTGGACCAGTGCTGGGCCTCCGTGGCCAGCCGGAACGGGGAGTTCGCGAGGTCCAGCGCGGGGTTCGGTTCGGCGCAGTTGATCGTCGGCGCGATGACGCCGTCGCGTACCGCGAGGATCGCCTTGAGTAGGCCGACGGTTCCGGCCGCCGGGCCGAGGTGGCCGACGTTGCCCTTCGCCGAGCCCAGCCAGCAGTACTGGCGACGGCCGGTGCGCTCCAGGTACGCGGCACTCAGCGCCGCCACCTCGATCGGGTCGCCGACGACCGTGCCGGTGCCGTGGGCCTCGACCATCCCGATCGCCTCGGGATGCACCCCGGCGTCGTCCAACGCGGCCCGGACCAGCTCCAGCTGGCCGTCGACGCCGGGAGCGGTGAAACCGGCCCGCCGGTTGCCGTCGTTGTTGACCGCGGAACCCTTGATCACCGCGTACACGTGGTCGCCCGCCGCCGTTGCCGCCGCCAGTGGCTTGAGCACCACCAACGCGCCGCCGTCAGCGAAGATCGTGCCGGTGGCGCCGGCCGCGAACGGACGGACGTGCCCGTCGCGCGACAGGATCCCGCCCTCCAGGTAAGGGTAGCCGCCGCCCAACGGCAGGTCGATCTGCACACCACCGGCGATCGCGACCTCACACTCGCCGCGGCGCAGCGCCTGCATCGCCTGGTGCACCGCGACCAGGGACGTCGAGCACGCGGTGTAGACAGACACGCTCGGCCCCATGAACCCGAGGCGGTACGACACCAGCGGAGCGATGTAGTCCGGGTTGTTGCCGGTGCTCATGCTGGTCAGACCGGCGGCACGACTGACGGCGCGGTTGCGTTCGATGTAGTCGAGCCGGTACCGGTTCGTGGTCGCGCCACCGAAGACGCCCACCCGCTGCCCGATGCCGCGCGGGTCGTAGCCCGCATCGGTGAGCGCGGTGTAGGAAAGCTCGAGGAACAGCCGGAACTGCGGATCGCAGAGCTCGGCCTCACGTTGCGTGAATCCGAAGAACTCAGGATCGAACAGGTCGAGATCGGCGGCGGTGGCCGTCACCGGTTGGTAACCCGGCGCAGCCGTCTCTTCCGGCGGCAGTTGCCGTGCGCGAGCCACTTCGGGGGTGAAGCGCTCGACAGACTCCACACCGCTTTGGAGGTTGCGCCAAAACTCACGGACATTGCGTGCGCCCGGTAACCGTGCCGCCACTCCGACAACAGCTATGTCGTTGTCGGATGTGCCGTGAGTGTCTGCCACAAACACTCCCTTACAAACTGTTGGGCGGGCCAGCCTTCGGGACGATAGTCGCGCCCCCAGTCCGTGTCAATGGGCCTTTGTGTGACACGCCCGCCGGTCGGTTCACCAGCTACAATGACGCGTGCCAGAAGAAGCCCCGAACCGTTTGAGTAACGAATTTGCCGATTACGCGACGGTCGGCAGTCAAATGGTCGTCGCCGAGGCGATGGGACTGTTACAGCTACCGCCAACCAGCGTCACTCTCGGTGATTTGGGCATCATCGACGCGGAATGGGAACGCATCCAACGCGACCTGTTCGAGATCTTCCACCTCCGCGTCGACCCGACGGCACTCAGCGTGCTCACTCCGGCACAACTCGGTCAGTTCATCGCCGACCAGCCGATCAACCGGCCCGGCCCCCAGTTGCGCCTCGCGGACGGAGGCGGCACCGCGACGTGGCTGGTGCACGGCGCCGACGGCGAGGTGAACTGGTTCCTCAAGCACCTCGACGGGATCGGGTTGCCGACCCCCCTGATCGGTCTGCGCGCCCCCGGCTGGTACGACGAGCCCACGCCCGCGTCGATCGAGGAACTCGCCGCCCGGTACAGCGACCAGGTCCGTGCCGCGCAGCCGACGGGCCCCTACCGGCTCGCCGGGTACTGCGCCGGCGCCGTCATCGCCGTCGCGATGGCGAACCTGCTGGAAAGCCAGGGGGAGACGGTCGAACGGATGTTCTTCATCGACCCGGACCTGCGGCACGAGCCCGCGTCGAGACGCGACGCCGTCATGTTCCGGCTGCACCAGCTCAAGCGCCGTCCCGAACCGGCCGCGCGGCTGCTGCGCAAACCCGCGACCGAGACGACGCTCGCCCAGGTGCTGGAACGGATGGCCGACCCACGGCCCCACCAGGACCCGGTGGAGCGCGTCCTCTACCGCGGGCTCGGGGTCGTCGCCGACATGATCGGCCTCACCGGTGGTGACACGCTGGCACCGGTCGCCAGCACGGCGACCGCCTGGTTCACCGATTCCTACCTGACCTCGATCGCCGAGAGCAAGGACAAGGTCATGGCACACCTCGCCACCATGTTCAGCGGCGGCGTCGACATCCGGTACAGCCCCTCACACACGGAGATATTCGCGACCACCGAATTCCGTGACTGGCTCATTCAGTATGCCGCAGCGGAAACCCACAACGCCGCCAGATAGCCGCCATCTCCCGCAACCCGGCAATTCGCTCGGCCATTGTTGCACCGCGGGGCGCAACCGACAGCGTATTGAGACCGGCTGCGGCGTACGCCCGCACCCTGGCCTCGATCCGCGCAGTGGAGCCGAGCAGGCACGTACGGTCGAGGAATTCGAACGGCACCGCCGCGAGTGCGTCCGGGTCACCTTCCTGGAACAGCTTCCGCACCCTGTGCGCCGCGTCGCCGTAACCGAGCCGCTCAGCTTGTTCGACGTAGAAGTTGCGGGCATTGCCACCCACGCCCAGGAATTGGGCAGCATACGGCCGCACCTGATTCGCGCACGCCTCCAGGTCATCGCCGACGGCCATTGGCAACGTGGCGACCAGATCAAACTCGGATCTGTCGCCCGACGCCCGGTTCCGGCCCGTCGCGATATGCGCGAGGGTCTCCGCGACACCCTCCGGCGGCAGGAAGAGCGACAGCGATCCGTCGGCGATCTCCCCGGCCAGTTCCAGGTTCTTCGGCCCCAACGCCGCCAGGTAGATCGGCAGGTCGCGCCGCAACGGGCGCATCGTCAACCGCTGCGGCTCGCCCGGCGCGCCCGGCAGCGGCAACGTCGTGTGCCGTCCCGCGAACCGGACCGGCCGGCGGGTCAGTACCGCGCGGACCACGGACACATACTCCCGGGTACGGGTCAACGGTTGCCCGAAGGGCACCCCGTACCAGCCCTCCGACACCACCGGGCCGGAGATCCCCAGCCCCAACCGGAACCTGCCGCCGCTGGCCAGGTCGAGCGTCGCGGCGGTCATCGCGGTCATCGCCGGCGCCCGCGCGGGAATCTGCATGACCGCGGCGCCCAGGTCGATCCGCTCGGTCTGCGCGGCCAGCCAGCCCAGCAGCGTCGGCACGTCGCTGCTGTACGCCTCGGCGAGCCACAGCGCGTCGTACCCCAGTTGGTCCGCCGCCTGTGCCAACGTCAGCAGATCGTCGAGACTGGTCCGGTCGTGCAACATACCGAGGTTGAGCCCGAGCCTCATGGTCACGCCCCATCCGATTGACGGCTCAGCACGAATCCGGCGAGCGCCTGCGGTGTCGGTGCCGAGAAGACCGCCGACAGCGACACCTTCACGCCGGTCGACCGGGTGACCTGCTGCGCCAGTTTCGCGGCGAGCAGCGAATGACCACCGCTGCGGAAGAAGTGCGACTGCTCGTGCAGCTGCGGTGCCTTGAGGATGCTCCGCCACAACGCCACGAACTCACCCACCAGACCGTCGGCGACCGGCGCGGCCTCGTCCGCTCGGGCTCGCCGAGCCGCTGCCCGCTGCTCGGCCATCGCGGTCAGCGTCGGATAGTCCACCTTCTCGTTGCCGGTCGTCGGCATCGCCTCCAGCACCGCCACGTCGGTGGGGACCGCGTACGACGCGAGCTGGTCCTTCGCGAAACGCCACACGTCGTCGGCGATGTCGGTGCCGGCGCCACGTACGAAGGCCACCAGACCGCCGTCACCGCTCGGGTCGCCGGCCAGCACCACCGCGGCGGCGCTCACCCGCGGATGCTGCTCCAGCACCGCCTCGACCTCGCCGAGCTCGATCCGGTGGCCCCGCAGCTTGACCTGCCGGTCGGTACGTCCCCGCAGCTCGAGCGTGCCGTCGTGCCGCCAGCGGCCCACATCGCCCGTACGGTAGAACCGGCCCGCACCACCGAGCTCACCGAACCGCTGCGCCGTCAGCTCGGGGCGACGCAGGTAGCCGATGGCGACGCCGTCGCCGCCGATGCACACCTCGCCCGGCATTCCGGGCGGCTGCGGTCGGCCATGCTCGTCGGCGATGACCACGGTGGTGTTCGCGATCGGCCGCCCCACCGTCACGACCGCCTCGACGTCGGTGACCAGCGCGCTGGTGGACCAGATCGTCGTCTCGGTCGGCCCGTACACGTTCCACAGCGTGCAGCCGGTCGCGAGCAGCGCCCGCGCCAGGTGCGCCGGCAGCAGCTCACCGCCACAGAGGACCCGGCGTCCCCGCAGCCGGCCCTTCGCCTCCTCCACCACCAGCCGCCACGTCGTCGGCGTCGCCTGCAACACCGACACGTCGTAGCGCTGCACCAGGTCGAGCAGGACCGCGCCGTCGCTGCGGGCGGCGTCGTCGGCGACGACCACCCGCCCACCGGCGACCAGGGGCAGGAACACCTCGAGAGCGGAGATGTCGAACGCGTAGGTCGTCAGCCAGAGCAGGGCGTCCTGGCTGGTCACGCCGATGTCGACGAGGTAGTGCCGCACCACGTTCGCCAGGTTGGCGTGGCTGATCACCACACCCTTCGGCAACCCCGTGGAGCCGGAGGTGTAGATGACGTACGCCGGGTCGGTCGGCACCGGCGGCGGTGCCGACGAGTCGCGCTCATCCGGATCGACCTCGTCGAGCCCGATCACCCGGCAGCCGGCGGGAACCACGCCCGGCGGTGGCTCCTGGTCCACGAGCAGCACGCTGACCTGGGCATCCGTGAGTTCGTACGCGAGCCGCGCGGCCGGTTGGTCCGGGTCGAGCGGCAGGTACGCCGCTCCCGTGCGCCAGATGCCCAGGGCCGCCGCCAGGCACGGGAAGCCCCGCTCGGCGTAGAGGCCGACGATCGCGCCCGCGCCCACCCCGGCCCGGTCCAGCAGCGCGGCGACCCCGGCCGTCCGCGCCGCCACGTCACGGTACGTCCACGTCACGCCGTCGCGATCGACGATCGCCGTCGCTTCCGGCCGGGCCGCCACCTGCGCGGCGATTCCCTCCGCCACCGTGCTCAGCGGGTTGTCGACCGAGGTCGCGTTGGCGTCGTCGACCACGACCCGATCCGCGGCACTCCAGACGTCGAGGCCCCCGACCGGCCGGTCGAGCTGAGCCGGCAGCCGTTCCAACACCGCCTCGTACCGCGCCAGGAGCGCGGCGACGTCGTCCGCGTCGTGGACGTCCGAACCGTAGACCGCCTTCAGCGTGACGCCGTCGCCCTCGCGCATCACGACCAGCTCGATGTCGAGCCGGCTGTGATCGCTGTCGACCTCCCACACCTCCGCCGCCAGTTCGTCCCGGCCGCCGGTCATCGGCTCCGCGGGCGGGCGGTGGTTGAACATGTGGCGGAACGGCGGCACCCACCACGCCGCCTCGTTGCGGGTGTGCGGCGTCTCCAGTTCCTCGTACGAGACGTCGGCGTGGTCCATCGCGGTGAGGAACAACCGACGGACCTCCCGGACCAACTCCCCGAAGGTACGCTCCGGCGCCACGTCCACCCGCAGCGGCAGGGTGTTCATGTAGTAGCCGACCGCCCGCCGCGCCGCGCCGTCCCGCAGGTCGACCGGCACCCCGACCACCAGGTCCCGGCCCGCGCCGTGCCGCATCAGCAGCACGTAGTACAGCGTCAGCAACACGATGTTGTCGGTCGCGCGGCACGCCCGGCGCAGGTCCCGCATGCCGGCGACCGCAGTGGCGGACAGGCGCCGGGTGACAGTGCCGCCGGTGAACGTCGGGGTCGCCGGGTCCGGCCGCCCGAACGCCAACGCCGCCGGTACGCCCGGCAGGTCCGCCAGGTGCCCGTGCCAGAAGTCGAGCGACGCCGCCGTCGGCCCGGCGAGCGCCGGCGCCGGTCCGGGCCCGGCGAGTTCCGCCGGCGGTCGGCCGTCGGCGAGCATCGCGGGATACAGGGCCGCGAACTCCTCGATCAGGACCGCGCCCGACACCGCGTCGACAGCCAGATGGTGCAGGCACAGGCAGATGACGTCCCGGTCCGGGCACCGCACCAGGACGGCACGGACCGGGATGTCCCCGGTGAGGTCGAACGGCCGCGCCGCGGCAGCCCGGCACACCTGGCCGGCCTCGTCCGCCGCCGCCTCCACCAACTCGAGCGGCACCGGCACGGACTCCGCCACCACCCGCGCCGGCAGCCCGTCAACCTCGACGAACCGGGTCCGCAGCGCCTGATGCCGCCGCGCCAACTGGTCCAATGTCGCCTGCACGGCCGCGACGTCCAACCGTTGCGTCGTGACCAGCGCGAGCGGCACGTTGTTCACGCCGCTGCCCGGCAGCAACCGCTCCAGCATCCACAGCGCGTTTTCCTTCACGGACAACACGGTTCACCTCGAACGGTCGGCGGCGAGGGTGTCAGGGCAGTCGTCGTGAAGCGGTGCGTCGAGCACCAGCAGCGGGGTGGGACGGAGGGTTGCCACCCGGCCCAGGCGGAGCACTGGGGATCCCGGCACCTGAACCCCCTGAGACACGGCTCTGAGCCGCCCCGCGACGAATGATCTCCGACAGGCTAGCGGCGCGCGTCACGTCGTATCAAGGGCATGGCACGACGGACCGCCGGGGCGTGGTGCGCGCCCCGACGGCCCGTCGTCGTCAGCGGTCGTCAGCCGTTGTCGATCAGGCTGGCGATCTCGTTGTAGATCAGGTGTGCCTTCGCACCCTGGTTCGACGGGCAGCCGCCGAGGTGGTGCAGGGCGATCACCCGGTGGCTGGCGTTCAGCACCGGCGAGCCCGAGTTACCGCCGGAGGTGTCGCAGCTGTAGCTGATGTTCCAGGTGTTGTAGTTCGCGTTCTTGACGGTGCACGTCGCACCGTTCTGGGTGTCCTCGAAGATCGACAGTCGCTTCGGGCTGCCGTCGCCGTGCCCCGGGATGTACATCCGCGTGCCGGTGGTGGTGGCGGTGGTCGCCAGGTAAAGCGTGCCGAAGCTCTGGATGCTGGCGAAGTTGTTCACCGAGTAGAGGGTGTAGTCCAGCTGGCTGGAGCCGCCGCTGCTCACCTTGTAGAGGGTCGCGCCGCTCACCTTGGTGCCGGCGCCGGGGTTCGCGCCGCCACAGGTGGCGCACTGGTAGTTGAACTGCATCTCGCTGCCGCTGACCGCGGCCTGCGTCGAGAAGCAGTGCTTGTTGGTCAGCATGCGGTTGGTGTTGCCGATCCGCCAGGTGGTGCACATCCCACCGCCGCTGATCAGCAGCCGCGCCACCGCGTTGCCGCGGGCGTACTCGGTGGGGTGGCTGCTCTGGTAGCAGACCGCGTCGCGGCGGGCGTCAGTGCTGCACACGGACTGCGTGGAGAAGTTGTGCTGCGTGATCTCCGTGCTGTCGTAGCCGCGCCAGAACCGGTCGATGGTCGCGACGCTGCCACGGGAGGGGCGGCTGCTGTGCAACGTCACCACCGCGGTGTCGCCCTCCACCGACATCGCCCAGAAGCCCGGCTGCCCGTCGGTGGTGTAGTCGGAGCCGGTCGCCCGGTTGAGGTAGCGGTCGTACCGGTGGCTCTCCCGGCCGTCGGGGCTCGACACGGTCACGTAGTCGCCGTGGGCCAGTCGCAGTGCGCTGAAGTGCACCTTGACGTACGTCGCGCCGGGGTGCCGGATGACCTGCGTACGGCCGTTTCGGGCGTAGGACAGCGAGCCGTCGACGGTACGGAGTTCACCGACCGTGGTGACGCCCTCCGCCGAGAACTGGTCCGATTCGGGTGCCCGCTCGGAGTGTGGTGCGAGAGGTTGGACCGCGTACGCCTCGGCGGCGGGTACCGACAGCAGACTCAGCCCGAGTGTGCAGGCGCCGAGCGCGACCGCCGCCGTTCGCAGGCGGCGTAGGGCATGTTTCATCGTCGCTCCTCCCCAGGAAAACAGCAGCCAGAGTGCTTTCAGCCTTCATACACGAACCAATCGAGACATGCAAGAATGTCGATGTCTTGCGATCTACGAAGGCAGGTCGGATCCACGATCCGCGACGGTGTCCGTCGGCGGAGGATCCACACGCGGACCGCTGTCGAGCTGATGTCGCAGACGATTCACCGCCGTCTGGCGCCACCGCGGCCCAGACCCTGATGTCACAGACGACTCAGCTGGTGCTTCGGGTCGGTCTCCGGTCGGACCGGTGCCGGGTCAGGACCGGCTGGAGCTGATCCGGTCCAGGTCGGGCGCGAGCTCGTCGGTGATCAGCAGGTCGCGGCGGATGTCGGCGTACGGGTAGCCGGCCCGGCCCACCATGTGCGCCGCGACGGGCGCGGTGGCGAGTTGGAAGGTGCCGACGAGCACGAGAGTGGTGATGTCCACGCCGGTACGCAGGCGCAGCGCGCAGCCGAGCAGCACGAGCAGCAGGCCGAGCACCTGCGGCTTGGCCGCCGCGTGCATCCGGGCGAGCAGGTCGGGGAAGCGCACCAGCGCCGCACCGGCGGCGACACAGAGCAGCGCGCCGGCGATCAGGCAGACGGCGGCGATGACATCGAGGACGGCGTCGAGCGTCACTTGTCGTTCCTCCGGGCCGCGAACCGGGCGACGCTGACGGATCCCACGAACCCGAGGATGGCGAGGACGACCAGCACGGGCAGGGCGGTGGCGTCGCGGCTGTAGGCGGCCTCGGTGGCGATGGCGGCGACGACGACGGCGAGCAGGACGTCGGTGGCGACGGCACGGTCGAGGATGGACGGACCGCGGATGATGCGGACGAGGGTCAGTCCGACGGCCACGGCGAGCAGCACGGCGACGGTCACGGCGACGACGGTCATCTGGGTGCCCCTTCCGGGTGGGCCGGCTCCGGCGCGCCGGCGGGGTCGGGTTGCGTCACGCGGCGCAGTTCGTCGGGCGAGCCGATGGCGGCGACGATCCGCGCTTCGAGGTCCAGTACGCCCTGCCGGAACCGCTCCACCTCGGCGCGGTCGCGGACGCCGATGACGTGCACGTAGAGGGTGCCGGTCGCCCGGTCGGCCTCGATGATGAGGCTGCCGGGCACCAGGGACAGCGCCTCGGCGGTCAGCGTGAGGTTGAGGTCGGTGTTGACCCGCAGCGGCACGGCGATGATCGCGCTGAGCGGGGGGTGCCCGAACCGCACCGCCAGCCGGGCGATCTGGGCGGAGGCAACCACGAGGTCCCGCAGGAAACGCACCCAGAACCGCGCGAGCGGCACGGGGCGGATCCGCCCGCCGAAGGTCACCGGCGGCAGCGGGAACACGGCCAGCAGCACGGCGGAGAGCACCAGCCCGCTGAACAGGTTGGCCCAGGTGAAGGTGCCCCACAGCAGCACCCAGACGCTGGTCAGCCCGGTCACGGCGATGATCCGGTTGCGTCGGCGGGACTGGCGGGTCAGCGGCGGGTTCGTCGGCCGCGCCTGGATCGCCGGGTCGCTGGTCACGGGGCACCTCCCGGGAACACGGCCTCGACGTACGGGGTCCGGCGCAGCAGGTCGTCGGCGGCGTCGGTGCTGATGTCGAACAGCGGCCCGGCCACCACGGTCAGCGCCAGGCCGAGCACCACCAGGGCGGCGGTCGACCCGATCATCAGCCGGGGCAGCACGGCACCCGAGGACGCCTCGGGGGACGGTTCCCGGTCTGGCTGCTCGGCGCCGTCGGTGCGGGCGGCCCGGACGGTGTCGCCGGCGTCTGGCATGTCCGGGTGCGGGGCACGCCAGAAGGCCAGGTTCCACACGCGGGCGATGGCGTAGAGGGTGAGCAGGCTGGTGAGCAGCCCGCCGGCGACGAGCGTCCAGGCGAGTGGGCCGCCGTCGTCCACGCCGGCCTGGACGAGGCCGAGCTTGCCGAGGAAGCCGGAGAACGGTGGGATGCCGGCGAGGTTGAGCGCCGGGACGAAGAACAGCACGGCCAGCAGCGGCGAGAGTCTGGCCAGCCCGCCGAGCCGGTCCAGGGCGGTGCTCCCGCCGCGGCGTTCGACGAGCCCGGCGGCGAGGAACAGGGTCGTCTGGATGGTGATGTGGTGCACCACGTAGAAGATCGCCGCGGACAGCCCGAGGGAGGTGCTCAGGCCGACGCCGAACAGCATGTAGCCGATGTGGCTGATGAGGGTGAACGACAGCAGCCGTTTGACGTCGGACTGGGCGACCGCGCCGAGGATGCCCACCACCATGGTCAGCGCCGCCACCACCAGCAGCAGGTCGGCGGTGCGGCCACCGGGGAACAGCAGCGTCTCGGTACGGATGATCGCGTACACGCCGACCTTGGTGAGCAGGCCGGCGAAGACCGCGGTGACCGGGGCCGGGGCGGTCGGATAGCTGTCCGGCAGCCAGGCCGACAGCGGGAACACGGCCGCCTTGATGCCGAAGGCGAGCAGCAGCATCCCCTGCAGGACCAGCCGCAGGTCGTCCGGCAGCGCGTCGAGCCGGTCGACGAGCTGGGCCAGGTTGAGCGTGCCGGTCGCCGCGTAGACCAGGCCGATCGCGACCAGGAAGATCAGCGACGACAGCAGGCTGACCACGACGTACGTGGTGCCGGCCCGGATCCGGGTCTCGGTGCTGCCCAGGGTCAGCAGCACGTAGCTGGCCACCAGCAGGATCTCGAAGCCGACGTAGAGGTTGAACAGGTCACCGGAGAGGAACGCGTTGCACACGCCGGCGGTCAGCACGAGGTAGGTCGGGTGGTAGACCGACAGCGGCGTCTCCTCGTTGCCGTCGGCCGTGCCCTGCCCGATCGAGTAGACCAGCACGCAGAGCGTGACGGCGGCGGAGACGACGAGCATCAGCGCGGCGAGCTGGTCGGCGACCAGGACGATGCCCAGCGGCGCGACCCAGCCGCCGACCTCGACGACCATCGGCCCGTCGACGGAGGAGAGGAACAGCAGCGTGGCCGCCACGGCGACGGTGGCGGAGAGGACGGTGAGGCTGACCCAGCGCTGGGCGCGGGGCCGGGCGACGAGCATCAGCGTCAGGGCCGCGCCGAGCAGCGGCATCACCACCGGCAGGGGTACGAGCCAGGTCATCGGCCCCTCCCCGCGTCGCCGGCCGGGCTCGCCGTCCGGTCGTCGGCGGGCACGGTGACCGGGTCGCCGTCACCGTCGCCGTCACCGTTGTCGTTGTCGGCGGTGCCCGGGCCCTCGTCCCGGTCGGCCAGCTCCATGATGCGGCGGTCCTCGACGTCGTCCTGCACCTCGTCGTGCCCGTTGAGGTGCCAGCTGCGGTACGCCAGGGCGAGCAGGAACGCGGTCATGCCGAGGGTGATGACGATCGCGGTCAGCACCATGGCCTGGGGCAACGGGTCGCTCATGTCGCCCTCGGCGGTGGTGCCGACGATCGGCGGGCCGCCCGCCCGGCCGCCGGTGAGCAGCAGGAGGTTGGCGCCGTTGCCGAGGAGGATGACGCCCATCAGCACCCGGGTGAGGCTGCGTTCCAGCAGCAGCGTCACCCCGGCGGCGAAGAGCACACCGACCACGAGGACGTAGGTCAGGTTCGGGTTCACACCAGCTCCTTCGTCCGGTCGTCGGCCTGTTCTGTCTCCTGCTGGTCGGTCTCCTGCTGGCGGTCCATCTCCGCGCCCAGGCTGCGCAGGATGTCCAGGACCAGGCCGACCACGATGAGGTAGACGCCGACGTCGAAGAAGGCCGACGTGACGAAGTGGATGTGGCCGAGGACCGGCACGTAGAAGTCCAGCAGGGCGCTCTGGAGGAACTCCCCGCCCAGCAGCATCGCGGCGAGGCCCGTGCCGATGGCGACGAACAGCCCGGCGCCGAGCACCCTGCCGGCGTCGACCGGGGCGGCCCCGTTGAGCTCGGTGCGCCCGCCCGCCAGGTAGCGGACGGCCAGCGCGAGCCCGGCGACCAGCCCGGCGGCGAAGCCTCCGCCCGGGGCGTTGTGCCCGGAGAAGAGCAGGTATATCGAGAAGAGCACGATGGCGTGGAACAGCAGCCGGGTGACGACCTGGAGGATGACCGACTGCTGGCGGGTGGTGGCGCCGGTGGTCAGCCAGCGGGGTCGTACCGATTCGGTGTGGCCTACGCCGGGGATGCCTTTGCGCAGGTCGAGGTTCCGGGACTGGCGGAAGATGAGGCTGGCCACGCCCGTGGCGGCGACCACCAGGACGGCGATCTCGCCCATGGTGTCCCAGGCGCGGATGTCCACCAGGGTCACGTTGACGATGTTCTTGCCGCCGCCGTAGGAGACGGCCGCGTCGGGGAAGTCGACGGAGATCGGGGTGGCCACCCGCGCGCCGGCCGCGACGTACGCCATGCCGGCGGTGACCACGCCCACGGCGACGCCGAGCGCGATGCGACCGCGCCGGCTGGCCCGTATGGGCCGCTCGGAGAACTTGGCCGGCAGGTGGCGCAGCACCAGCACGAACATGACGATCGTGACGGTCTCCACCAGGAACTGGGTGAGGGCCAGGTCCGGGGCGCCGTGCAGGATGAACAGCAGAGCGGTGCCGTAGCCGGCGACGCCGACCAGGATCATCGCGGTGAGTCGGCGCCGAGCGCGGGCGGCAGCCACGGCGGCCACGATCACCACCGCGGCGGCGACGGCCTGCAACGGGGTGTCCCACAACTGGAACCGCTGCGGCCAGGGGAACCCGGCCAGCAGCGCCCCACCCGGCAAGGCGATCAGCACCAGCAGGATGACGCCGAGGTAGAACGGGAGGGATCCGCGCTGGGTGGCGCCGGTCAGCTCCACCGCCAGCCGGTCCACCCCGCCGATGAGCCGGTCGTAGACCGCCGCTCCGTCGAAGGGCAGGCGCACCGCCGGGCCCAGCCGGCCCCGGTGGCGCAGGAGGAACAGCCCGACGCCGGCGGCGACCGCCAGCGCCGACAGGCCCAGCGCCAGGGTCAGCCCGTGCCAGAGCGCGAGGTGATAGCCCGGCTCGGCGGTCGGGTAGAGGTCCGCGTACGGGGCGAGGAACCTGTCGACGGCGGGCGAGAAGACCCCCACCGCCAGGCCTGCGGCGGCGAGCACGACGGCCGGCGCGAGGAAGGGCCACCCGACCGGCCGGGCCTGGGTGGCGGGCACGTCTCCTTTGGTGGCGAACGCGCCCCAGACGAAACGCAGCGTGTACGCCACGGTCAGCGCCGAGCCGAGCATCATGCCGGCGAGCACCGCCAGGTCGGCTGCGCCGCCGTGCAGGAACGCCTCGACCGCCGCCTCCTTGGCGACGAACCCGGCCAGCGGCGGCAGGCCGGCCATGGAGGCCGCCGCGAGGCAGGCCACCACCGCGAGGGCCGGCGCCCGACGCCCGAGGCCGCTGAGTTCTCGCAGGTCACGGGTGCCAGCGGCATGGTCGACGATCCCGACGACGAGGAACAGGGTGGACTTGAACAGCGCGTGGGCCAGCACCATCGCCACACCGGCCAGCGCCGTGTCGCGGGTGCCGGCGCCGAGGACCACCATCAGCAGGCCGAGCTGGCTGACCGTGCCGTAGGCCAGCAGCAGCTTCAGGTCGACCTGCCGCAGCGCCGCCCACCCGCCGAGGAACAGGGTGATCAGCCCGCCGGCGAGGAGCACCGGTCGCCACGGTGTGGCGCCGGCCACGGCCGGTCCCATCAGCGCGACGAGGAACACCCCGGCTTTGACCATCGCCGCGGCGTGCAGGTAGGCGCTGACCGGGGTGGGCGCGGCCATCGCGCCGGGCAGCCAGAAGCTGAACGGGAAGATCGCCGACTTGCTCAGCGCGCCGAGCAGGATCAGCACCAGGGCCACGGTCAGGTAGCCGCCGCCGGGCAGGTCGGTGGCGATCTCCGACCAGCGGTACGTGCCGGCGTGCTGGCCGAGCATGACGAACCCGGCGAGCATCGCCAGGCCGCCCAGGGTGGTCACCAGCAGCGCCTGCATGGCGGCGCGCCGGCTGGCCCGCCGGGTCGGGTCGCTGCCGATCAGCAGGTACGAGAGGACGGTCGTCAGTTCCCAGAACACGTACAGCAGCAGCAGGTCGTCGGAGACCACCAGGCCGAGCATCGCCCCGGCGAAGGCGACGAAGACCGCCGCGAAACGGCCCAGGCCCGGGTCGTCGGAGCGGAAGTAGCGGGCGCTGTAGGCGAGCACCAACGCCCCGACCCCGCCGACGAGCACCACCATCAGCCATGCCAGGGTGCCCATCCGCAGGGCGACCTCCAGCCCGAGCTGGGGAACCCAGGTGACCGTCTCGACGACCGGGGTGCCGGAGCGGACCGTCTCGGCGCGGGTGAGCGCCCAGCCCAGGGTGGCCGCGGGGGCGAGGGCCACCAGGTAGAGAGCGCGTCGCCCCCAGATACGTATCAGTCCCGGGGCGATCACGGCTGCGAGCGCATGGATCGCCACCAGAACCAGCACATACCCTCCCAAGAGTTCGACAGCCGGTCAGCCAACCCTAACCGGTAAGGAGCGGATCCGCCTAGTGCCGATACCGGCCCGGCAGGGTGTCCCGCGTCGGTGGACGGTGCGACGACCGGTTGTCAGCCACCCGCGAGGAGGTCCGCGGCGGCCGAGGTCGCGGCCTCGGTGCCCGCGACCACGACCTCGTCACCGGCGTGCAGGACGAACTCGTCGCCGGGGGTCGGGACCACCGTGCCGTCACGGACGACCGCGAGCAGCGCCAGGGACTGTCTGGCCAGGCCGGTGGCGACGAAGGTCCGCCCCCCGGCCGGCGAGTTGACGCTGACCGGTATCCGCACCACGGAGACGCCGGGCAGCCGCCGCTCCAGCTCGGCGACGTGGTCCACCGTCACCGCCTCGTCCAGCACGGCGGCGACCGCCTGCGCCTCGCCCTTCGCCAGGACCAGGGTGTGCAGCGCCGTGTCCGGGTCCTGCGGGTGGTAGACGACGAGGTCACGCTGACCGTTGACGTGCGAGATGACGGCGGCCTGCTGGCCCCTGGCGGTCGTGAAGCGCTGGCAGACACCGATTCCGGCCATGACCGTACGTTCGAACCGCATGGCCGACCTCCCGTCGCTCGCGTACCTCCTGCCTATCATGATCAGGAGACGATCGCCCACCTTCCGGCTACCCTTGGCGACCTGGTGAACAGGGCGTACGGCGCGCCCCGGAGCCTGCCGGGGGCACCGGCTATCGAAGACGACGGATGGGCGGGACGATGCGGATCGGGGCGCTGGTGTCGACCCGGGCCGCCCTCGCCGGCGCGACGGGCAACGCCCTCGTGATGGGCGTCGCCGAGGTGAGCACACCGCTCGGCTGGGTGCTGCTTCCCGGGCTGCTCGGCGTGTCCAGCCGCCCCCGGGTGGCCGCGCTGGTCTCCGCCTGGGCGGCCGTTCTGCTCGCGGCGTCCGTGGTCGTTCCCGTCGTACCCGGGCACCGCGCCGAGCCCTGGGCGCTCGGCGCCTCGGTGGCGAGCCTGGCCGCCGTACCGCTGCTGGCCTGGACCCGGCGACGTCGCGAGGAGCGCGCGGTCGCCCGCGTGCCCGCGCCGCGCGACGTCGCCGTGTTCGCCATGCCCGCCGGCACGGAACGCGCCGCACTGGCCGTCTGCCGCACTCCCGGGGAGGTCGCCGCGGCGGTACCGCTCCGGCGGGGCGGCCTGCGCGTCCTCGTCGGCGTGGCGCACGGGGCCACCCTGGCCCGGCCCGAGCACACCCGGGCCCTGGAGTCGACCTTCCACACCGAGTCCCGGCGCGGCGGACGGTCGCTGCCACGGATCGCCGACGCCCTCGACCGCCTCGTGCGGGAGGTCTCCCCGGGCGGATACCTCGCCGCCACCCTGGTCGAGGTCTCCGGAGACGGGAGCGTCACCCTGCTGCGCCGCGGCGGCCCGGACGTCACCGTGCACGACGGGGACGGGACGCGGCCCGGGGGCCTGCCCGACGCGGGCCCGATCGGCCTGGCGGAGGTGACGACGAGCGTGGCGCGGGCACCGGCGGGTGCCCGGCGGCTGGCGATCACCCCGCCCGTCGACAGGTCCGCCCACACCGCCGGGTCGCGCCGGCTGCCCGACGAGGCGCTGCGACTGTCGCGTCCCGTGGACGCCGTGGTCGCGCTGACCCGACGCCCCGGCGGCGGTCGCCGGACCGGCCCGGCGCTGGTGGTCGACCTGCCACCCGAGCGGCCCTGACCGCCCGCCCCGCCCCGCTCGGCGACTACAGGATCAGCGCTGCCAGCGCACGACCCCGCCGACCACGGTGAGCGCCACCGTGAGATCGCGCAGGTCCGCCGGCTCGACCCGGTACGGGTCGACGGGCAGCGCGATGAAGTCCGCGAGCATCCCGGGGGTCAGCCGCCCCTTCAGGTGCTCCTCGTAGGAGGCGTACGCGCCGGCCTCGGTGAAGCAGCGCAGCGCCGTGTCGAGGTCGACCCGCTCGTGCGGGTCCACGCCACCGGGCGGGGTGCCGTCGGGCTGCTGCCGGGTCACCGCGGCGTGGATACCGAAGAACGGATCGGGGTCCTCCACCGGGGCGTCCGAGCCGAACGCCACCGTCGCGCCGGCGTCCAGCAGGCTGCGCCAGGCGTACGAGGCGAGGTCCCGGCCGGCGAGCATCCTGCTGGTCAGGGGGATGTCGCTGGTGCAGTGGGTGGGCTGCATCGAGGCGGTCACGCCCAGCCGGGCGAGCAGCGACACGTCCGCCGGCCGCAGGTGCTGGGTGTGTTCGATCCGGTGCCGCAGCCGCCGTACCGCCCCGGCGACGGTCGGGTTGGTGCGCGCCGACTCCTGCCAGCGTGCGTACGCCTCCAGCACCATCTGGTTCGCCGCGTCGCCGATGGCGTGCGCCGCGACGGCGATGCCGGCCCCGGCCGCCTTCGCCACCAGCCGCCCGAACTCCTCCGCCGGGGTGACCGCGATGCCGTGGTTGCCCGGCTCGCCGTCGTACGGTTCGGTCATCAGGCAGGTGTGCGAGCCGAGCGCCCCGTCGGTGAAGATCTTGACCGGTCCGGTGCTCAGCCAGCGGTCCCCGTCGCCGGTCGCCCAGCCCCGGTCGATCACCTCGTCCAACGCGGTCGACGGGATCGACTTGTGCACCCGCAGCGGCAGCTCCCCCTGGGCGTACAGGGTCTCGTAGGCGGCCCGGCAGTCCTGCCCGTCGAGGTCGTGGATGCTGGTGAGGCCGACGGAGAGCAGCCGGGGCAGGTGGGTACGCAACTGCGTCACCAGGTCACCGGCGAGCGAGGTGCGCATCATGTCGTAGGCCGCGTCCCCCGCCGCCTCCCGCAGGATGCCGGTCGGCTCGCCGCGTTCGTCGCGGACGATCTGCCCGCCGACCGGATCGGGGGTGTCGGCGTCGATGCCGAGCCGCCGGAGTGCGGCGCTGTTGACCCAGGTGGTGTGCCCGTCGATGGTGGGCAGCACGGCGGGCCGGTCCGGGCAGACCCGGTCCAGGTCGGCCCGGGTCGGCTGCACCGGCCGGTCCCACTTGTGGCTGTCCCAGCGCCCGCCGAAGAGCCAGGCGTCGGGCGGCAGGGTGGCGGCGTGCCGCCCGATCCGCGTCAGGGCCTCGTCGAGGCTGGTCGTGCCGCGCAGGTCCACCTGCTCCAGACCGCGCACGTAGAGCGCCGAGTGGAGGTGGCTGTCGATCAGCCCGGGCAGCACGGTCATCCCGCCGAGGTCGACCCGGCGTGCCCCGCCGCCGGCACGGTCCCGGCACTCGTCGAGGTTTCCGACGGCGACGATCCGCTCGCCGCGCACCAGCATCGCCTCGGCGTGTGGGCGGGCGGGGTCGAGGGTGTGGATCTGGGCGTTCTCGAAAACCGTAGCGGTCATGGGCTGCCTGCTTCGACGGTCGGTCGGGGGCCACCATGCTAGACAGCTCGGGGCGGCGGGCACAGGGGCACCCGTCCGGGTGGTGCCGGCGGTGGGCCCCCGCTGGGCCGGTCGCGGTACGCTATCGGACAGTCACTACTACAATCTGTCGTGATTGTCGTCGGGCGACCGCCCCCAGGCGGCCCGACTCGGAGGTGCCGGATGGCTGACGACGACGCGGAGCTCACCGCGTGGGCGCTGGCCGGGGGCCAGGGCGACCGGGCCGCCGCCGCCGCGCTCGTCCGGGCGACCCAGCAGCAGGTCCGCCGCTTCCTCGCCGCGTTGGTCTCGCCCCGCGAGGCGGACGACCTGACGCAGGAGACCTTCCTGCGGGCGATGCGGTCGTTGCCGTCGTACGCCGGACGCTCCTCGATCCGGACGTGGCTGCTCGCCATCGCCCGCCGGGTCGCGGCGGACCACGTCCGCACCGTGACGTCCCGGCCCCGCACGGTGCCGATGCCGGACAGGTACGACGCCCCCGACCCGGCCCACAGCGGCTTCGACCGGCAGGTGATGCTCGAACGCCTCATCGCGGCGTTGCCCACGGACCGGCGGGAGGCGTTCGTCGCCACCCAGGTTCTCGGCCTGTCCTACGCCGAGGCCGCGCAGGTGTGCGGCTGCCCGGTGGGCACCATCCGCTCCCGGGTGGCCCGGGCCCGGGAAGATCTCGTCGCCGCCGTGCGCAGCCGGCCCGAACCGGACGCGCGCCGGGGCGGCAACGCCACCGGCTGAGCCACGCTCCCCCGCTGACCTGCGCGAAGACGCTGTCCCGGCAAAACTGCGCGGGAACCAACGACGCCTCCGGACCGACTACCGGTACATGGGGTGTGAGCAGTGGCGTGAGGTGCTGTCAGCGCAGTTGGACGGGGAGGAGACCGCCGCCGAGCGGACGGCGGTGGCGGCCCACCTGGCCGAGTGCGGCGGCTGCCGGACGTGGTACGACCAGGCGACGGCGGTGACCCGTCGGGCCCGGCTGTCGATCGCCGTCACCGGTGACGACCTCACCGACGCCATCCTCGACGCCCTGCCCGCGCCGATCCCGCGCCGCCGGCGGGAGCGGGGCGCGCTCACCCTGCGGGCGGCGCTGGGTCTGATCGGCGCGCTGCAACTCGTGCTGGGCCTGGCGCAGATCGGACGCGGCACCGCGAGCACGCACGTGCACGCGGCGACCGGCGGCCTGGCGTCTGGGCACCTGTGGCACGAGTCGGCGGCATGGAACGTCGCCGTGGGCGCGGGCTTCCTGTTCGTCGCGGCCCGGCGCACACCCCCGACCGGGCTGGTGCCGATGCTGACCGCCTTCGTCGGCATGCTGGCGCTGCTGTCGGTCAACGACCTGCTGACCGGCCAGGTGGAAACCACCCGGCTGGTCAGCCACGGCTTCCTGCTCGCGGGCTACGTCATCGTCGTCGCCCTGTCCCGCCGGAAGCTACGTCCCGACGGCCCGACGCGGCGCAGCCGTCCGGACGAACCCCGTTGGAGCCTTCCCGCCGACGAACCCGCGGAGTCGCCGGGGTTGCGGCTGCTCCCGTCGCCGTATCCCGGCTCCGCGCGCGCCTCCGACCGCCGCGCGGCCTGACCGGTTCCTCCCCGACCAGTGGCGTCCCGCCGAGCGGGACCTGCTCGACCGATCACCTCAACAGGAGAAGCACCAGACATGCACACCCGGTTCCGCCGTCCGACCGCCGCGGCCCTCGGCGCCGCCCTGCTGGCCGCCGCCGCGCTGCTGCTCGTACCGGCCGCCCCCGCCGCCGCGCACAACACGCTGCGCGCCGCCAGCCCCGCCGACGGCGCCCGCCTGTCGACGCCGCCGACGCGGATCACGCTGGAGTTCGCGCAGCGGCTCGACCCGACCTTCACCACCATCGCGCTGACCGACGCCGACCGGCGGAAGGTCCCCACCGGGGCACCGGCCGTCGACGGCACGAAGGGCACGGTGACGATCGACGAGACGCTGGGCGGGGGCACCTACACCGTCGCCTACCGGATCGTCTCCGCCGACGGGCATCCCGTGCAGGGGTCGTACCGGTTCGTCGTCGCCGGCGGGGTCGGCGCCGCTCCCGAAACCACCGGGGCGAGCACCGCCCCGCCGGCCGGCGGGGCGCCCGCGGCGGCCAGCCCCACCGCCGCCGCTGCTGCCGCTACCGACTCCGGGGCCGCTCCCTCGGCCGCCGCGGCGACCGACTCGGGCGGCTTCGGGGCGGGCGCCACCGTGCTGGTGGCCGCCGGGGTCCTGGTCGCCGTCGTCGGCGGGGCGGCGCTGCTGCTACGCCGACGCCGCCGGACCCCCTGACGGGCAGCGCCCCGGCACCGACGTCGGGGGCGGTCGTCGGCCGATCCCCGTGACACGCACCGCCACCTCTCCCACCGCACCACGCCCTCCTCGTACACCAAGGGACACCGACGTGCCAGACACCGCATCGCGCCCTGCCCACCCCGCCCGGGGCCCGGGCGCCGACCCCGTGCCGGCGACGGCGGTGGAGGACGCCGGGCGGGGTCCGGGCACGCCGGTCGCCCGTTCCGGGGCCCGGGGTCCCGGCGCGTGGCTCGTGCCCGTCGCGGTCGTGGCGTCGGCGGTGGCCGTGCTCCTGCTCGGCCTGCGTGCCGGCGGCGCGCTCGCGGTCGCGATCCCCGGGTTGCCGGACCCGGGGCCGGTCACGACGTGGGCGCTGCCCGTGGTCCGGCTGCTCGCCGACGGCCTCGCCACCGTGACGATCGGGATGGTGGTGACGGCGGCGTTCCTGCTACCCGGCGACGGGCGGAGCGTCTCCCCGTACGGCTGGCTGCTGCTGCGCCGCGCGGGCGTGATGGCCGCGGGCTGGGCGGTGGCGGCGCTGGCGCTGATCGTGCTGACGGTCTCGGACCTGCTCGGCGTCCCCGTGGACGGGCTCGGCGTCGCCACCGTGGTCAGCTTCGCGTCCTCGATCGCGCAGGGGCAGGCACTGCTGCTCCAGGCGGGGCTGGCGCTGCTGGTGGCGGTGCTGGCCCGGGTCGGGGTGTCGCGTGGGCTCGCCGCCGTGGCCGCACTGGTCGCACTGGTCGGGGTGCTGCCGCCGGCGTTCACCGGGCACGCCGCCGGCGCGGGCAACCACCAGATCGCGGTGTCGAGCCTCGCCCTGCACGTGCTGGCCGCCGCCCTCTGGGTCGGCGGGCTGGTGGCGCTGCTGATGATCCGTCGCAGCCGGCAGCTGGCCGACGCCGCCGACCGGTACAGCCGCCTTGCCCTGGGCTGTTTCGTCGCCGTCGCGGTGAGCGGTACGGCCAGCGCCGCCGTACGCCTCGGCGCGGTGGCCGAGCTCTGGCAGTCCCGGTACGGCTGGCTGGTCCTCGGCAAGCTCGCCGCCCTGGTGGTCCTGGGCGTCCTCGGTGCCGTGCACCGGTCTCGGACCCTGCCGGCCCTGCGCGCGGGCCGACGCGGCGCGTTCGCCCGGCTGGCCGTCGGGGAGCTGGTCGTGTTCGCCGCCACCGTCGGGCTGGCGGTGGCGTTGTCCCGCAGCCCCACCCCGGTGACGCAGGACCCGCTCGACGCCGATCCGGTCACCGAGCTGCTCGGCTTCCCGATGCCCGCCGCGCCGACCCCGGAACGCCTGGTGGGCCAGCTGCTGCCGGACATGTTCTTCCTGACCCTCACCGTCCTCGGCGTCGGCGGCTACCTGGTCGGGGTGTGGCGGCTGCACCGGGCCGGGCACCGCTGGCCGGTCGCCCGGACCGCCAGTTGGCTGGCCGGCCTGCTGCTGCTGGCCGCCTTCACCAACCTGGGCGTGGCCCGCTACGCGTACGTGCTGTTCAGCGCCCACATGGTGCAGCACATGGTGCTGTCGATGCTGGTGCCGATCCTGCTCGTCGGCGGCGCCCCGGTCACCCTCGCGCTGCGCGCCCTGCGTCGCCCCAAGGATCCGCAGGTCCGGGGCGCCCGGGAGTGGCTGCTGCTGGTGTTGCACAGCCGGCCCGCGAAGCTGCTCACCCATCCCCTGGTCGCACTGGGCATCTACGCTGGCAGCCTCTTCGGCCTCTATCTGAGCGACCTGCTCGGCACGCTGATGCGCTCCCACCTCGGCCACCTGGCCATGCTCGTCCACTTCGTGGTCGCCGGGTACCTGCTGTTCTGGGTGCTCATCGGGGTCGACCCCGGCCGGCCGAAGATCTCCCACCCCCTCCTGGTGATCATCCATCTCGCGTCGATGATGGCGCACGGCTTCTTCGGCCTCGTCCTGATGCAGACCACCACCCTCATCGCCCCGGACTGGTATCTCGCCGTCCACCCCGACTGGGCGTCGTCGCTGATCGAGGACCAGAGGTTGGGCGCCGGGATCGCGTGGGCCTTCGGTGAGATTCCGGCCGCGGTCGTCCTGGTCGTGCTGGTCCGCCAGTGGATCCGCGCCGACGGGCGGGAACAGGCCCGCCTCGACCGGGCCGCCGCCCGCGCGGAGGCCACCGGCGAGCCGGACGACCTGGCCCGCTACAACGCCTTCCTCGCCGCCGCCAGCGGCACCGACCGCACCGACCGCACCGGCTCCGGCGGGTGATGGTCCGCCGGCGACAACGGTGGACGGTCGGTCAGGACGACGGCGGCAGGTCGACCACCCGGGTCGCCCAGCGGGTCATCAGCGCCGGGTCGTGGGTGATGAGCAGGACCCCGGCCGCGTGCTGCCGTTGGTAGTCGGTGATGACGGCCGCGAGATGCGCCTGGGTGGAGGCGTCGAGCATGGCGGTGGCCTCGTCGCAGAGCAGGTAGTCCGGCCGGTGCACCAGCGCGCGGGCCAGGCAGGCGCGTTGCAGTTGCCCGTCGCTGACCGCGTGCGGGCGGCGGGCGAGCAGGTCGGGTGTGAGGCCGACGAGGTCGGCCAGCTCCGCCGCCCGGGCCCGCGCCTGCTCGGCGGGTGTGCCGGTGGCGCGCAGCGGTTCGGCGATGATGTCGGCGAGGCCCAGCCGGGGGTCGGTGGCGGCGCGGGGGCTCTGGAACAGGATCGCGACACGGGTACGGACGGCGGCGGGCAGCCGGTGCCGGGCGCCCGCGACCCGGTGGCCGTCGAGGCTGACGTGCCCGGCCTCGGGGGCGTGCAGCAGGGCCAGGACCCGGGCGAGGGTGGACTTGCCGCTGCCCGAGGGCCCGCGCAGCCCGACCGTCTCGCCGGGGGCGACACGCAGGTCGACGCCGTCGAGGACGCGCCGGCCGCCGTAGGAGACCGCGATCTGGTGGGCGGCGAGCGCGGTGCTGGTCATGCCGGCGCTCCGAGGGTCAGCGGGTGGTGGCAGGCGACCCGGCCCGGGGTGCCGGCGGTGGGGGCGGGCGGGGTGCGGCAGATGTCGGTGGCGCGTTCGCAGCGTGGGGCGAAGGCACAACCGTCCGGCAGGTCGGTGAGCATCGGCGGGTGGCCGGGGACCGGCCGGAAGGCCCGCTCGGGCAGGGCGTCGAGCAGGCCGGCGGTGTAGGGGTGGGCGGGCGCCGCGAACAGTTCGGCGGTGGGCCCCCGTTCGACGATCCGGCTGGCGTACATGACGGCGACGGTGTCGGCGACCCGGCGGGCGGCAGCCAGGTCGTGCGTGATGAGCAGGACGGCGCCGCCGGCGTCGCAGCGACGGCGCAGCAGGTCGAGGGTGTGGTCGACCAGGGGACGGTCGAGGCCGGTGGTCGGCTCGTCGGCGAGCAGCAGCGGCGGGTCGGGGGCAAGGGCGAGGGCGGTGGCCAGGCGCTGGGCCATGCCGCCGGACAGCTCGTGGGGATAGCGGTCGAGGTCGGCGGGGTCGAGACCGACGTCGGCGGCGACCCGCTCGGCCGCCGCGGGCGCCTCGCGCCGGGTGCGCCCGTGGGCGCGCAGGGTCTCCTCCAGCAGCCGCCGCCCCGTCCGTACGGGGGTCAGCGCGGTGGCGGGGCTCTGCGGCACCAGCCCGACCCGGCGTCCGCGTACGGCGCGGGCGAGGTGGCGCTCGGAGGCGCCGACCAGGTCGACCCGTTCCCCGGTGGGCGGGCGCAGGTGGGCGTGGCCCGTGACGGTGGCGTTGCCGGGGAGCAGGCCCAGCAGGGCGTGGGCGAGCACCGACTTGCCGCAGCCGGACTCCCCCACCACCGCCAGCAGTTCGCCCGGGTGGACGGTCAGGTGCAGGTCGGTGACGGCCTGCACCACGGCGTCGCGGAGCTGGAAGCGGACGGTCAGCCCGTCGACCTCCAGCAGACCGGGACGACCATCGGTGGCGGTGCCGGCGGGGGCGGCGGAGGGCTCGCGGGTGGCGGTCACAGGTTCAGCTCCGCTCGTACGCGCGGGTCGAGGCGGTCGCGCCACCGGCCGGTGAGGGCGGCCAGGGCCAGCGTGACGACGACGAGGAGCAGGCCGGGCACGATGCTGGCCCACCAGGCGCCGGTGAGCAGGGACCGCTGCCCGTCGTTGATCATGTTGCCGATCGAGGCCAGGTGCGGGGGCAGGCCGAGGCCGAGGAAGGACAGCGCGGTCTCGTGCCAGACGGCGTGCGGCACCATCAGCGTCGTGGCCAGCGCCAACCGGGGCAGCACGTGCGGGAGCAGGTGCCGGAGGATCACCCGGGGACGGCTGGCGCCGCCGGAGATCGCGGCGTCGATGAACGGCCGGTTGCGCAGGCTGAGCAGCTCGGAGCGGACGATGCGGGCGGTGGACAGCCAGTGCGTCAGCCCGATCGAGAGGATCACCGCGCCCAGGCTCGGGCGCAGCATCGCGACGATGAAGATGCCCAGCAGCAGGTGCGGCAACGCCGCGATGGTGTCGACCACCCGCATCAGCACCCGGTCGACCCAGCCGCCGAGGGTGCCGGCCACCGCGCCGACGAGGCCGCCGATCACGGTGGCGACGAGCGCGGCGACCGCCCCGACGAGCAGGGACACGCGCAGGCCGTAGAGGCTGCGGTGGGCCACGTCGCGGCCCAGGTCGTCGGTGCCGGCCGGGTTCACCCAGGAGGGCGCGAGCCGGGTGCGGGCCAGGTCGACGGCGCTCTCGTCGAGCGGCCAGAGGACGGGGGCGAGGAGGCAGGCCAGGCCCGCCCCGACCAGCACGGCCCAGGCGACGGCGGCACCGGCCCGGCCCGTACGCGGTCGGGGCCGCCGGACCCGGACGGGCAGGGAGAGGTCAGTCATCGAGGCGTACCCGGGGATCGGCGGCGGCGTAGGCGAGGTCGGTGGCCAGGTTCGCGGTCAGCACCACGACGGTGGTGGCCAGGGTGGTGGCGGCCAGCAGCGGGAAGTCGCTGCCCAGCGCGCCCTGGACGGTGACCGCGCCGAGACCCGGCAGGGAGAACACGGTCTCCACCAGGACGGCACCGCCGATGATCTCGGGCAGGTGGGTGCCGACGAGGGTCAGGAACGGCAGCAGCGCGGTACGCAGGGCGTGGCCGAACAGGACGGTGCGGCCGGGCAGCCCCCGGGCCCGGGCGGCAAGGACGTGGTCGTCGCGGAGGCTCTCGGCGACGGCGTCCCGGATGAACAGCACGAACCACGGCGTCTGGGCGATCGCCAGCACGCCCACCGGCAGGATCAGGTGTCGGGCCACGTCGGCGGGGTCGGTGCCGGTGGCGGTGATGTCGGTGAGCCCGCCCGCCGGCAGCCACCCGAGGGTGAGGGCGAACACGGCGATCGCGGCCAGCCCGATCCAGAACACCGGCATCGACTGCACCGCGTACGCGGTGGCGCGCAGCGCCCGGTCGAACCAGCCGCCGCGCCGGTACGCGGCCAGCGTGCCCAGCAGCAGGCTCGCCACGAGGACGAGGGCCAGGGCGGCCCCGACGAGCAGCAGGGTCCAGCCGGCGCGGGCGGCCAGCACGGAGGTGACCGGTTCGTGGCGGCTGGTGGACCAGCCCAGGTCGCCCTGGAGCAGGTTGCCCACCCAGCGGAGGTACTGCACCGGCAGCGGGTCGTCGACGCCCCAGTTGGCGCGGATCTGCGCCAGGTTCTCCTCGCTGGTGGTGAACGCCGCCGCGCCCGCGTACTGCTGGGCGGGGTCGATGGGCGAGGCCGCACCGAGGGCGAACATGCCGACGCTGGTGGCGGCGAGGATGGGCACGGCCACCAGCAGCCGCCGGCGCACCACGGCGCCGGCCCCCGCGAGCCGGCGGGACCGCCGGGCGGGAGCCTTGACCGGAGGTGGCGCCGCCACCGGGGCGGGCGTCGTCACGACTTCCTGGTCCAGGTGTGGATGTTCCACCAGAGGCTGTTGGCCACGTCGTGCTCGTGCGGCTCCACCCGCGGGGTCACCCCGACGACCGCGTCCTTCACCACGTAGGTGTGCTCGAGGTAGGCGAGGAAGACCCACGGCATGTCGGTGGCGAGCTGCTTCTGGAACGTGGCGTACGCGGCCTTGCGGGTGGCCGGGTCGGCGTTGGCGCGGCCGTCCTGCAACGCCTTGTCCGCCACCTCGGACCGGTAGGAGCCGGGGTTGAAGAAGCCCTGGCCGGCGAAGGCGGAGCCGAACAGCTTGTAGGTGACGAAGTCCGGGTCGTACGGGGTGCCGTAGCCCATGACGAGCGCGTCGCTCTTCATCCGTGGGGTGATCGCGTCCCAGCTCAGGCCCTCGGGAGTGATCTTGATGCCGACCTTCTTGGCGTCGGCGGTGAACGCGAGGGCGAACTCCTTGCGGAGGCTGTCGGTCGCCGGGTACATGAGCGCGAACGCGGCCTGCCGACCGTCCCGGACCCGGATCCCGTCCGGTCCCGGCTTCCAGCCGGCCGCGTCGAGGGCCGCGGTCGCGGCGGCCGGGTCGGCGGAGGGCTTGCCGACGATGGACGGCTCGGCGAACTCCGACGTCGGCGGGACCGGCCCGAACGCCGGCTCGCCCGCCCCGCCGAGCAGGCCGGTGACCATCGCGGCGCGGTCCATCGCCGCGTTCAGCGCCCGGCGCACCGCGAGGTCGCCGGTGACCGGGTTGCCCATCGGCAGCATCACGCCCCGGTAGTCGGCGGTGGGCACCCGCTGCACCCGGTAGCCGGCCTGCCCGTCGAACCCGGTGGCCAGCTTCGGGGCCAGCTCCGCGACGTCGAACTCCCCCGCCCGCGTCCGCTGCGCGCGTACGTTGTCGTCGGCGACGAACGCCACCACCACGCCGCTGTTGGCGGGCTTGCCACCCCAGTACTTCTCGTTGGCCGCGAGCACGAGCCGGTCGCCCGGGGTCCACGAGGTCACGCGGTACGGGCCGGTGCCCACCGGCTTGCGGTTGAACTCGGCCTTGTTGATGTCCTGCCCGGCCAGCGCCTTCTCCGGCACGATCCCCAGGGCCAGCCGCTGTGCGAAGGGCGCGTAGGCGTACTTGAGGCTGAACACCACGGTCGACGGGTCGGGCGCGGCGACCGAGGCGAGCATGTCCAGGTCGGAGCGGAGCGTGGAGTCGACCTTCGGGTCCAGCACCGCCTGGTAGGTGAAGACCACGTCCTGGGCCGTGAACGGGGTGCCGTCGTGGAACAGCACGCCGTCGCGCAGCTTCGCGGTGACCGTCCGGCCGTCCGCCGACACGGTCGGCAGCTCCCGGGCCAGCGCCGGCACGAGTTGGTTGCGGTCGTCGCGGGCGACCAGCCCGTCGAAGATCAGGGAGCCGCCGTCGACCCCGTAGTTGAGCACCGGGTTCAACGCGTCCGGCTCGCCTCCGGTCGCCACCACGAGGGTGCCGGGACCGCCGGCCCCCGTCGACGTGGTCGTCGGCGACGAGCAGCCGGCCACGGCGAGGACACCGGCGACGGCGATCGCCGTCACGCGCTTGGACACAGGCGTACCCATCACATGCTCCCGGGGCTGTTCTTCCGCACGACGCTGGCCTCACGTCGCCCGGCGTCCTGATCTGGACCGACCGCGCCCGTGGTGGTCCACGGTCACGAGCGGGCGGACGCCCCGACGGTGGTCCTGATCATCGCGCGCCGGGGCACCCTACTGCTGTCGCCAGCATCCCGCAGTTGCCAAGGTTATGCAACAAGCCCTCCGCAGGCCGTGTCGCCCAGGTCACACCCGTTCGCGACGGGACAGCGGCCGGTCGGCGGCGGGTGCCCGGCGGATCGGCCGACGGGCAGGGCGGCCAGCCGGCCCTGCCCGACCCACTCAGCCGACGGGCAGGGCGGTCAGCCAGCCCTGCCAGGCCCGCTCGGCCCGGGCCGGGTCCTGCCCGGCGGCGAAGACGTGGTGGCCGAGGACCAGGGCGTCGCCCCGCTCGGCGCCCGAGTAGAGGAACCGGTAGAGCGCGTCGGCGGTGCGGACACCGACGTAGGTCGGTAGGCCGGCGAGGTCGACGACACCCTCGACCGGCGGCAGGCCGTCGACGGTGAACCGGGCCCGCTCCCCCTCGGCGATCGGGCCGGCGACGCCGAGTGCACCGGCCACGGCCGCCCACACCCGGTCCGCGCCGCCCACGCCAGAACGGAACGCCCAGACCGGGGTCGCCGCCCGACCGGGGAAGTGGGCGAGGTACGCGGCCAGCGTCCCGAGGTACATGTCCCAGCCGACCGCCATCGCCTCGTACTCGGCCTCCCAGTCGTCCCCGAGGACGCCGCTCTGCACGAGCCGCAGGGTCGTGCCGCCCTGGTCACGGCCCTCGATGAGGTATTCCACGGCCATGAAGGTGCCGTCCGGGGCCGGCTCGGTGCGGTCGGCGAGCCGCCTGCCGGGCTCCCACGCGGTGATCGTCGCCTCCTCGACGTGGCCGGCCATCGTCAGGCGGGTCAGGCCGCCCTCGCCCGGCTCGACCTCGCTGCGGCCCATGAACCAGGAGTCGATGCCCGGACCGGTGGAGATGGCCTCCCACACCTGCTCGGGCGTGGCCGCCAGCTCGACGTCCTTGCGCAGCTCGAAGTCGTGTCCCATGTCACTGCTCCTCGTTGGTGGTTGCGGCGTCGGCGTCGGCGCTGGGGTGCAGGGCGACCACCACCCGGTACTCACGGCCGCCGGGGGCGTTCTCGTCGTGGTACTTGCCGACCAGGGCGGTGACGGTGGCCGCCAACTCCTCGGCGAAGGCCGCCCGGTCGCGGGCCGAGGCGAAGCGGACGGTGCCGTCGACGGCGAAGGTCGCCACCCGTTGCTTCGCCCGCTCCGAGCCGGTGATGAGCGCGCCGACGTCCTGCACGAGCCGGGCGGCCAGCGCCAGCAGCCACCGCGCCGACAGCCGGTCCGGCGACTGCGCCGGATCGGGCCGCACGGCGGAGAGGGCCGCCGGCGAGATCACGTACGACGCCGCGGTGGCGCGCATGACCCGCTCGGTGACGTTGCCCTTCCGGCGCTCCTCCACCAACTCGACCAGGCCGTGCTGTTCCAGCGCCCGGAGGTGGTAGTTGACCTTCTGTCGGGGCAGCCCGATACGGGCGGCGAGCATCGTCGCCGAGGCCGGCTCGGCGAGGGCTGCCAGCAGCCGCGCCCGCATCGGGTCCAGCGACACCTCGGCCGCCGCCGGATCCTCGATCACTGCGATCTCGAACATGCCGCCAGCGTCCCACCGACAGATTTTTCTGTCAAGGAAGCTCGATTGGTCGGTGATACCTGCGGCCCCTCAGCCCTCCTGCGGGCGCAGGCGCACCCCGCGCAGCAGTTGGGCGTTGAGCGCCACCACGATCGTCGAGGCGGACATCAGGACCGCGCCGACCGCCGGGCTGAGTGTCACCCCGGCCCAGGCCAGCACGCCCGCGGCCAGCGGAAGGGCCACCACGTTGTAGCCGGCGGCCCAGGCAAGGTTCTGGATCATCTTCCGGTACGAGGCGCGGGACAGCCGGATCACGCCGGTGACCCCGCGCGGGTCGGACGAGGCGAGCACCACCCCGGCGGACTCGATCGCCACGTCGGTGCCGGCGCCGATGGCGATGCCCACGTCGGCGCGGGCCAGCGCGGGGGCGTCGTTCACCCCGTCACCGACCATCGCCACCCGCAGCCCACGCCGTTGCAGGTCGGCCACGGCGTCGTCCTTGTCGGCGGGCAGCACCTCGGCGAAGACCTCGTCGACGCCGGGACGGAAACCGAGGTCGGCGGCGACCGCGTCGGCGACCGGCCGGGCGTCACCGGTGATCATCACGATCTTGCCGACGCCCTGCTGTCGCAACTCGGCGATCGCCTCCCGGGCCTCGGGGCGCACCTGGTCCTCCAGCGCGAGAGCGCCGAGCACGGTGGCCGTGTCGCCGTCGAGACGCAGCAGGTGCAGCACCGCCGCGCCCCGACGCGACCAGTCGGCCTGCCGGTCGGCCAGGTCGTCCGGCGCCTCTGCGCCCAACTCGCGGAGCAGGGCGGGACCGCCGACGGCGTACGCCGTGCCGTCGACCTCGGCGCGGACGCCGCGCCCGGTCAGCGAGCGGAACCCCGTCGCCCGCCGGGCCACGCCGCGCTCGGCCCCGGCGGCCACGATGGCCCGGGCGAGCGGATGCTCGCTGTCCGCCTCCACCGCCGCCGCCAGGGCGAGCACGTCGTCCTCGCTGCCGCCGCCGGTGGCCGCCACCCCCGACACCACGTGCTCGCCCCGCGTCAGGGTGCCGGTCTTGTCGAACAGGACCGCGTCGACCGTACGCATCCGCTCCAGCGCCAGCCGGTCCTTGACCAGGATCCCGCCCTTGGCCGCCACGGCGGTCGACAGCGCGATCACCAACGGGATGGCCAGGCCCAGCGCGTGCGGGCAGGCGATCACCAGGACGGTGACGGTACGCACCACGGCCTCGTCCGGGTCGCCGAGCACGGCCCAGGTCACCAGGGTCGCCAGCGCCCCCACGGTCGCGATGTAGAACAGCCAGGCGGCGAACCGGTCGGCGAGCACCTGCGCGCGACCGCTGGACTGCTGGGCCTGGGCGACCAGGCGCTGGATGCCGGCCAGCGCGGTGTCCTCGCCGACCGCCTCGACCCGCACCCTGATCGCCGCGTCGGTGGCGACCGTGCCGGCGACCACCCGGTCACCGACGCCGCGGGAGACCGGCCGCGACTCGCCGGTGACCATGGACTCGTCCAGTTCGGCGTCGCCCTCGGTGATGCGGCCGTCGGCCGGTACCCGGGCGCCCGGCCGGACCAGCACCAGGTCGTCGACCCGCAGGTCCGTCACGGACACCCGCTCGACCCCGCCGTCGGCGGTCACCCGTTCGGCGTCGTCGGGCAGCAGCGCCGCCAGGGCGGACAGCGCGCCCTGCGCCTGGCCGATGGCCTTCATCTCCTGCCAGTGCCCGAGCAGCATGATCGTGACCAGGGCCGCGAGCTCCCACCAGAAGTCCAGGTCGAAGGCGCCGAGCGCGGTGGCCGCCGAGGCGACGTACGCCACCGTGATGGCCATCGCGATCAGCAGCATCATGCCGGGCGCCCGGTCGCGCACCTCCCGCACCGCGCCGACCAGGAACGGCCAGCCGCCGTAGAGGAAGACCACCGTGCCGAGGACCGGGCCGACCCACGCCATCCCCGGGAACTCCAGCCGGTAGCCGAACCAGTCCATCACCATCTCGCTGGTCAGGACGATCGGCACGGTCAGCACCAGGCTCAGCCAGAACTTCCGGCGGAACTCCTCCGGGTCGTGCCCGGCGTGCTTGTCGTGGCCGCCATGCCCGCCCTCGTCGTGGGCGTGCTCTCCGGCGGGCGGCGGCTCACCCGGCGCCGGCTCGGGCGGCCGGTGGTCGCCGTGCTCGTGGTGCGGGCTCTGGGACATCTCCGCCTCCTCCCCGTCACCATATACCCCCTATGGGTATTCGAAGGGCCATTGCCCGACATGTCGCGTGCGCCGACCGCGCCACGACGGACCGGCGCCGGCACCCCGTGCGGGGTGCCGGCGCCGGTCCGCGTACGGCAGGTCTCCGGAAGCGTCAGCTCATGGTGGCGAGGAGCTCACGACAGGCCTTCTCGCACGCGCGGCAGGCGTCGGCGCAGACCCGGCAGTGCTCGTGCATGCCCGCGTGACCCGCGCACTCGTCACCGCAGGACCTACAGGCGACGGCGCACGCCTCCAGCAGGCTGCGGCTGATGTTGGCGTCGTAGCCGGTGTGCCGGGACAACACCCGGGCGGTCGTCGTGCAGATGTCCGCGCAGTCCAGATTGGTCCGTACGCACTTCGCCAGCTCGGCGACCATGTCCTCGCTCAGGCAGGCGTCGGCGCACGCGGTGCAGGCCTGGGCGCACGCGTTCAGGGCCTCGATCACGGCAGCCAGCCTGGCCCGGTCCAGATTGATCGACTTGGGGTACGTCTCGAGCATCGGCATCGTGGTGCTGGGCACGGCGTTCTCCTCTCGGTCGTTGTCTGTTCACTACCCGCGACAGGTGTCCGCATGCGGCTTTTCCGACGACTCGTGGCCGTCCGGTCCCGCATCGACCGGGCGGGCCGCCGCGTCCGGGTCCCACCGACCGGCCCGGTCAGGGGGTGGCGGCGCGCCGGCTGTGGCGCTGACCGATGATCGCCCCATGTTCAGGCGCATCTGGGAGACGGCCCGCGAGAACCGCCGGCAGCAGGACCTCATGGCGAAGTCGAAGGCGAAGTCGAGGAACCCCGACGGCTGCTGCGACTGTTGCGACCTGGGCCTGTTCTCCACCCTGCTGATGGTCGGCTCGGCGACGGCCGCGGCGACCCGTGCGCCGGCGCTGGACCGGGCGGGGGTCGCGGCGATCCGGGGCTACCGCCGGTGGCTGTCGCCGCACTGGCCGGGGCGGTGCCGGTTCACCCCCACGTGCGGGGCGTACGGGTTGACCGCGGTGGAACGGCACGGCCTGGCGGTGGGGGGCCGGATGGCCGCCGAGCGGGTGCGTCGCTGCCGCCCGGGGGTGGCGCGTGGCACCCACGACCCGGTGCGCTGACCCGTCCGTCGTGGCGTGAGCCGCCCGGAGATCGGGTACAGCGAGTCAATGGGTCAGCTGAGCAGTTCCCCACCACCACCACAGTCCAGCGAGCTACGGCGGTGGACGTTGTCGGAGGCGGCGGACCTGCGCGCCCTGCGGGCGTCCCTGCACGAGGAACTGACCGGCGACGTGCTCGGTGAGGGCGAGGCCCTGGAGGAGGTCCCCGAGCTCGTCGCGCTGATCGCCACGGAGCTCGCCACGAACGCCCTGCGCCACGGGATCCCGCCGACCATCGTCCGGCTGCTCGCCACCGACGACCACCTCATCCTCGACGTCGCCGACCACGACCTGGGCTCCCTGCCGGAGCTGGCCGAGGCCCGGCCCGTCGGCGACGGCGGGCGCGGCCTGGAGTTGGCCCGCGCCCTCTCCCTCGACGTCGGCTGGTACGCCACGGAGAACACCAAGAACATCTGGGCGTCCTTCCCCCGTTCCGCGCACCTCGACGGCGCGCGGAGCACCTGACGGCTGCCGGCCTGCGGGGCGCCGGAATCCCGGCCAGGTCGGGGGCGTGGGCCTCGTCTCCACACGGCCTACACTCGTTGTCGTGAGGCAACCAGCGTGATCAGCAGAGAGCGGCAGGCCGTGCCGGGTGGTCACGTGTGCTGGACGTACGACGACCCGGAGTCCCTCGCCGACCAGGCGGAGCGCCACCTGGCCGCGAGCCTCGCCGCCGGCGAGCGTTTCTGGTACATCACCCCACAGCCCTCGGACCAGGTGGCCGAGCGGCTGCGCGCCCTGCCGGACTTCGCCGCCGCCGCGCGCCGGGGAGCCGCCGCCGTGGTACCCCTGGTCGCGACCTACTCGCCCGAGCACGTCGTCGACCCGGCGACGCAGGTCGCGGCCTATGCCGCCGCCACCGACGAGGCGCTGGCCGCCGGCCACACCGGGCTGCGCGTGGTCGCGGAGGCCACCGAGCTGGTCCGCACCCCGGCCAAGCTGGACGTCTTCACCCGCTACGAGCACCAGATCGACCGCTACATGCGCACCCGGCCGTTCGCGGCCATGTGCGCCTACCACCGGCCGACGCTGGGCGACCGGGCGGTCACCGAGCTGGCCTGCATGCATCCGCAGACCAATGTCGAGGGCCTGCTGTTCCGGTTGTACGCGGTGGCGCCCGAAGACGGGCACGCCGCGCTGGCCGGCGAGCTGGACATGTCGAACCACGAGCTGTTCCGCACCGCCCTGGACCGCGCCGACCTGCGGCCCACCGACGGCGAGCTGGTGCTGTCGGCCGCCGACCTGCGCTTCCTGGACCACCGCGCCCTCACCCACCTGGCCGAGTACGCGCGCCAACGCGGCGCGACCGCCGTGCTGCGCACTCCCCGCTCGTCCGCGGCCCGACTGGTGGACCTGCTGGAGCTGCCCGGGGTCCGGGTCGAGGTCACGCCATGAGGACCGGCGCGGCAGCCGGGCACCACGGCTACTACCACGAGGCGATCCGCTACGCCTCCGACGACGAACTGCTCGCGGTGGTGGTGCCGTTCCTGCTCGGCGGCGCCGAGGCGGGCGAGCCGACCTTCGTGGCCCTGGGCGAGCGCACCGGCGGGCTGGTCCGCTCGGCACTGCCGGCCGGTGCCCCGGTCCAGTTCCTCTCGGGCGGCGACGTCTACGCCCGGCCCGCCGGGGCCATCCGGTCCTACCGCCAACTCCTCGCCGAGCAGCTGGCCGCCGGTGCCGGGCAGATCCGGATCGTCGGCGAGATGCCCCCGGCCTCGTTCGGCGCGACCTGGGACTGGTGGGCCCGCTACGAGTCGGCGATCAACCACGCGTACGACGAGTTCCCACTGTGGAGCATGTGCGCGTACGACACCCGGATCACACCGCCGTGGGTCATGGCGGACGTGGCCCGGACACACCCCCGGTTCGCCACCGCCGACGGGCGGCACGTGCCCAGCCCGACCTGGACCCCGCCCGCGGAGTACCTGCGGGAGAACCGCCCGATCGTGGCCGACCCCGCCCAGGCGCAGCCGCCGGCCGTCGAGCTGGTCGACCCGACGGCCGCCGAGGCGCGCGCCGCCGTACGCAAGGCCGACCACGGCCAGGTGCCCGTCGACGAGGTGGAGGATCTCGTCGTCGCGGTCAGCGAGATCGTCACCAACGCGCTGCGCCACGGCCGGCCGCCGGTCCGGCTACGCGTCTGGGCCGGCGACGACCGCATCCTGGCGACGGTCAGCGACGGCGGCGAGGGGCCGGGCGACCCGTTCTGCGGGCTGCTCCCCGCGTCCGACGGCACCCCGGGCGGGCTCGGTGTGTGGATCACCTACCAGTCCTGCAACCACGTGACCTGGCAGCGCGGCGACGACGGCTTCGTGCTGCGGCTGACGGCCGGAAACACGTACGTCGGCTGACTGACGGCCTCGCGCGCCGGTGGCACCGGTCACGACCGGCGGACGGCGGACCGGCCCGGGGGTACCTTCGGCGGGCGGGCGACGATCGTTTCCCGGCGCGGAAGAAGCAGACCCCAGGAGGACGCGGCCGTGCCGGACGCCGAGGAACTGATCAACGACGCGCTCGCGGCGGTGCGCGGCACCGACGTACGCCTCGCGGAGCGGCAGCTGGACCGGCTGATGATCGGAACGGGCGCCGCGGACGGCCAGGCGGCGGTGGACGGCGCGCTCCTGCACCGCCTGGCCCGGGGCGTCGGCCGGCTCGCGCAGCGCGGTTGGCAGCCGGTCGACCTGGCCCGGCTCGCCGCCCGCCGGCTCGACCCCCGCGCGGCCGGGCTGGTCGCCGACGCGCTCGCCGCGCAGCGCCGCGACCTGACCGGGCCGGTGCCACCGTGGTGGGACGACCAGCTCCGCGACCTGGGCGCGGCGGTCTGGTGGGACGCCGACGAGGGCCACCTGGCCGCCTGGTCGGCCCGCGCCGGGTGCGACCGGTTCACCGCGCTGCGGGCGGCGGTCGACGCGCTGGCCCTCGTCGAGGGGCTCCCGCCGGTCGCCGTGCTGCGACCGCCACCCGGCGCGTCCGTGGCCGACGTCGCACGTGACGGGTCGGGCAGCGGCTCCCGGATGCTCGGCCGGGTGCGGGCGCTGCTGGCCAAGGCGGAGTCGACCACCTACCCGGCCGAGGCGGAGGCGCTAACCGGCAAGGCGCAGGAACTGATCGCCCGGCACAGCATCGACCAGGCGCTGCTGGCCGGCGTCGCCGAGCCCGCCGACCGACCCGGTGGGGTGCGCCTCGGCACCGAGCCCCCGTACGCGGGCGCGAAGGCGCTGCTGGCGCAGGAGGTGGCGGCGGCGAACCGCTGCGAGGCCGTCTGGTCCGACGACCTCGGCTTCACCACCGTGTTGGGCTGGCCGGCCGACCTGGAGGCCGTCGAGCTGCTCTACACCTCGCTGCTGGTGCAGGCCACCGCCGCGATGCTGCGCGGTCGGGGCGAACGGCGTACCAAGGGCGCCGGCCGGCGGACCCGGGACTACGACGAGTCGTTCCTCAACGCCTTCGCGCTGCGGATCGGCGAGCGGCTACGGGCCGCCACCGACACGGCCGACCAGGAGGCGGCGGCGCAGGCCGGGCCGGAACGGCTGCTACCGGTGCTCGCCACCCGCGCCGAGGCGGTACGCGAACGCGTCGACGCGCTCTTCCCCGGCGTCACCCGCTCCCGGCTCACCATCCGGGACGCCGACGGCTGGTCGTCGGGCACCTCCGCCGCCGACCGCGCCTCCCTCGGTGCCGGCCCTGCCCCGAAACGCCAGGTACGCGGCCGGCGCTGACCGCTCGCCAGCGGCGCGACGGTGTTGGCGGCGGTCGTGGCGACCGGGGACGGGCTCGGGGTGGCGCTCGCCGGGACCGTCGGGCTCGGTGGGGACTCGCCGGTCGCGGCGGCCTTCTCCTGCACGGTCTCCTGGCACCCCATGGCCAGCACCCCGAGGGCCACCGCGGCGGCGGCGCGCCGCGCGTACACGACGGATCGGGACACGGGAGACCTTCCGTTCGGGTCTCGGCCACCCCTGTGGACGGCACGGGTTCGACCGGTGCCGGGGCGACAGGACGTCGTCCTGCAAACGAGTGGTGCCGCCCGGGGGACACGTCGGCCGCCCCGGACCGGTACGCCTTCCGCCGGGCCGGCTCTCGGCCGGCCCGGCGGTGCTCGCGTACGCGGGTCAGCTCCTGAAGGCGTCCTTGATCTTCTCGCCGGCCTGCTTCAGCTTGGCGCCCGCCTGCTCGTTGCGCCCCTCGGCCTCGAGCCGCTCGTTGTCGGTGGCCCGGCCGGCGCCCTCCTTCAGCTTGCCGGCGGCGTTCTCGGACGCGTTATTGATCTTGTCGTCGTAACCCATGTCAACCTCCCGATCAGCGGTGCCGGTACGCCCCCGATGTACCCCGCCCGGCCGCCGCCCAACCGCCCCGGTGACCGAGCGTCAGCGATCCACCGGCAGCGCACCGTGCCGCCCGGCCCGTCGAGGGGCCGGGCGGCACGGGGTGGAAGGGTCAGGCGACCGAGCGGAAGCCACGCAGCCGGAGGCTGTTGGCGACCACGAAGACCGAGGAGAAGGCCATCGCGGCACCGGCGATCATCGGGCTCAGCAGGCCGGCGGCGGCCAGCGGCAGGGCCGCCACGTTGTAGGCGAAGGCCCAGAACAGGTTGCCCTTGATGATGCCGAGGGTGCGCCGGGCGAGCCGGATCGCGTCCGCGGCGGCCATCAGGTCGCCCCGGACCAGGGTCAGGTCGGATGCCTCGATCGCCACGTCCGTGCCGGTGCCCATGGCCAGGCCGAGGTCGGCCTGGGCCAGCGCGGCGGCGTCGTTGATCCCGTCGCCGACCATCGCCACCACCCGTCCCTCGTCCTGGAGCCGCCGCACGACGTCGACCTTGTCGGCGGGCAGCACCTCGGCGATCACCTCGTCGATGCCCACTTCGGCCGCCACCGCGCGGGCGACGGTGGTGTTGTCGCCGGTCAGCAGGATCGGGGTCAGGCCGAGCGTGCGGAGCTGTGCGACCGCCGCCCGGCTCGTCGGCTTGACCACGTCGGCCACCGCGAGGATCCCGCGGGCGCGGCCGTCCCAGCCGGCCAGCACCGCCGTCCGTCCCTCGGTCTCCGCCGTGCTCGCTGCCCGCTCGATCTCCTCCGGTACGTCGAGACCGCGCTCGCGCAGCAGCCGGAGCCGGCCCACCAGCACCTCCCGGCCGTCGACCGTCCCGCTCACGCCGAGCCCCTCGGAGTTGGCGAAGCCGGTCACCGGGGGCAGCGCGCCCGCCTCGGCCGCCCCGGCGGCGATCGCCTGGGCGATCGGGTGCTCGGACGCGGCCTCCAGCGCCCCGGCGAGCCGGAGCAACTCGGCGCGGTCCTCGCCGGTCGCCGGGACCACGTCCACCAGGGTCATCCGGCCGGTGGTGACGGTGCCGGTCTTGTCCAGCACGACGGTGTCCACCTGCTTCGTGGACTCCAGCACCTCCGGTCCCTTGATCAGGACGCCGAGCTGCGCGCCCCGGCCGGTGCCGACCAGCAGGGCGGTCGGCGTGGCCAGCCCGAGGGCGCACGGGCAGGCGATGATCAGCACCGCCACGGCGGCGGTGAACGCGGCGGTGGCGCCCGACCCGCTGCCGAGCCACCAGCCGAGGGTGCCCACCGCGAGGGTGATCACGATCGGCACGAAGACGCCGGAGATCCGGTCGGCCAGCCGCTGCACGGCCGCCTTGCCGGTCTGCGCCTGCTCGACCAGCCGGGCCATCTGGGCCAGCTGGGTGTCGCCACCGATCCGGGTGGCGGTGACCACCAGCCGGCCGCCCGCGTTGACGGTCGCGCCGACCACGGGGTCGCCCGGACCGACCTCGACCGGGACGGACTCGCCGGTGAGCATGCTGGCGTCGACCGCCGACGTGCCCTCGTCGACGACGCCGTCCGTGGCGATCTTCTCGCCGGGGCGGACCACGAACCGGTCCCCCACGGCGAGCTGGTCCACCGGGATCCGGGTCTCCGTGCCGTCACGCAGCACCGCGACGTCCTTGGCGCCCAGCTCGAGCAGGGCGCGCAGGGCCGCGCCGGCGGTCCGCTTCGCCCGCGCCTCGAAGTAGCGGCCGGCGAGGATGAACAACGTCACCCCGGCCGCCGCCTCCAGGTAGATGTTGCCGGCGCCGTCGGTGCGGTCGATGGCGAGGGTGAAGGGGTGGGTCATTCCCGGCGTCCCGGCGGTGCCGAGGAAGAGCGCCCAGACCGACCAGCCCAACGCGGCCAGGGTGCCGAGCGACACCAGGGTGTCCATGGTCGCCGCGCCGTGCCGCAGGTTGATCCAGGCCGCCCGGTGGAAGGGCAGACCGCCGTAGACCACGACCGGGGCGGCCAGGGTCAGCGACAGCCACTGCCAGAAGTCGAACTGCCAGGCGGGCACCATCGCCAGCGCGATCACCGGCACGGTGAGCACGGCCGAGACCCACAGCCGGGTACGCAGACCACGCAGTTCGTCCACCGGCTCAGCCGCGGCCGGCTCGCCGCCGGCAGGCGTGGGCGGGGGCGGCAGGACTGCGGTGTAGCCCGTCTTCTCCACCGTGGCGATCAGGTCGTCCGGGGTGACCTCGTCGGCGTACCGGACGGTGGCCTTCTCGGTGGCGTAGTTGACGGTGGCGGTCACCCCGTCCATCCGGTTCAGCTTCTTCTCGATCCGGTTGGCGCAGGAGGCGCAGGTCATCCCGCCGATTGCCAGCTCGATCTGGTTCGGCGCGTACGGCAGGGGCTTGCTGCTGGTCGTCATCACGGTCCCGTCAGTCGTGCCCGTGACCGGGGACGCCGTGGCTGGCGTCGGCGGTCGGGGGGTTCGTGGCGGCGGGTGTGCTCGCCGCCGGGGCGCCCGTCGCGGCCGGGGCGCTCGCCCCGGTCGGACTGCCGGCCACGACGGTGAACTCGGCGGTACGCACCACGCCGCCGTGCTTGAAGTCGAGGTAGAGCCGGTAGGCGCCGGCCGACGGCACCTCGGCGGAGAAGCTCACCTCGGGGCCGGGCCTGGTCCGCCCGTCACCCGGCTCGCCGTTCGGGTGCACGTGCAGGTACGCCAGGTCGCCCTGGCGCAGCGCCACCAGGTGGCCGTACGCGCCGAGGTAGGCCTCCAGGTCGGTGACCGGTGCGCCGTCGCGGCTCACGGTCAGGGTCAGCTCGGCGGTGCGGCCGGGCTGCGGGGCGCCGGCGAGGGTGACGGTGTAGCCGTCGACCGTCGTGCTGGCCGCCGGGGCGGGCAGGGGTCGTTCGGTCAGCGTGCCGGGGACGGTCACGTCGACGCCGAGGGTCAGCGCCTCGCCCCCGGTCGGGGTGAAGTCGGCGAACGCCCGCCAGACACCGGGCCCGCCGAGCGGCGTGTCGACCTGCCAGGTGCCGTCCGGCTGCATCTCCGGGTGCACGTGCCGGAAGCCGGAGAGGTCGCGGCGGGCCACGATCAGGTGCATGCGCTTGTCGTGCGCCACGTCGTACGCGGTGACCGCCCGGCCGTCCGGGCCGGTGACCTGGAAGGCGAACTGCCCGGCCGGTGCGCCGACCGGGCGGAGGGTGTACCCGCGGTCGGAGACGAGCAGGCCGCCGGGCAGGTGTGCCGCCGCGCCGTTGTCGCCCCCGTGTCCGGCCTCGCCGTCGTTCCCGTGACCGCCGGTGGCGTCATGCGGGGCTTCGACGGGCGGCGCCACGGGGTCGGCCACCCGGCCGACCCCGTACGTCGCGCCGAACACCACTGCGAGGCCGAGGGCGAAACCGCTCAGCTTCGTCGCCGTGTTCATGGTGTTCCTCGTTTCCCCGTGCTCGCCGTCAGGCGCCGACGAGGTCGTAACCGGCCTCGTCGACGGCGGCGCGCACAGTGTCGGTTTCCAACGGGCCCTCGCTGGTGACGGTGACCCGACCGGCGGCGACGTCGACCTGGACGTCGCTGACGCCCGGGATCGCGCCCACCTCGTTGCTGACCGAGGTGGCGCAGTGCCCGCAGGTCATGCCCTGCACCTGGTACGTCGTGGTGATCATCGGACTCTCCTCTCGACGCCTCCAGCCTATACCCCCGGGGGGTAAGCAGGAGGCAGACCGGCGCCTGCTCTCCGTACCGGTACCCCGTGGGGGTATCCGGCCAGGGACGACACTACCATACCCCCGAGGGGTACGGTATCCTCGAACCCATGACCACACCGACGCCCACCCCGACCAGGGGCTACACCGCAACCAAGGATCAGCTGCTCGCGCGGTTGCGCCGCGTCGAGGGACAGGTCCGTGGCATCGAGAAGATGGTCGACGACGACCGCTACTGCATCGACGTGCTCACCCAGATCTCCGCGATCCAGGCCGCCCTGGACAAGGTCGCGCTCGGCCTGCTCGACGGGCACGCGCGGCACTGTATGCACGAGGGTGCGGCCGAGGGCCGTGCCGACGAGATGGCCACCGAGATGATGGCCGCCGTCGGCCGGCTGATGAAGCGCGGCTGATCCGGCGGGACCGCCGCCCGGCCGCGCCCGTCGAGGCTCGGGTGCGGCGCCCCGGCGCCCCCTGGACGGGGACGCCGGGGCGGCCGGGTCAGAACCGACCGAGGATCTTCTTCATCGTGTCGATCTCGGCCTGCTGGCTGCTGACGATCTGCCCGGCCATGGCCTTGGCCTCCGCGTTCACGCCCCGGGCGAGCTCGTCCCGGGCCATGGTGACCGCGCCCTCGTGGTGGGCGATCATCAAGGTCAGGAACTGCTTGTCGAACTCCCGGCCGGAGGCCGCCGCCAGCTTCTTCATGTCGGCGTCGGACATCATGCCGGGCATCCCGCCATGGTCCATGTGCGGCATCTCGGCGCCCGGCGACGGCACCGGCCGCCCCCAGGCCGCCAGCCAGCCGCTCATGGTCGCGATCTCGGGTGCCTGAGCCGCCTTGATCTCCGCGGCGAGCTTCTTGACCTCCGGATCCGCCGCCCGAGTCTCGGCCAGGTCCGCCATCTCCACCGCCTGCCGGTGGTGCGGGATCATCATCTGGGCGAACATCGCGTCGGCGTCGCCGAACGTTGCCGCCCCGCTGGCGGTGGCGGACGGCCCGCCGGTGCCGGGCGTGCCGTGTCCCATGTTCGGGGACGAGTGGTCGTCGCTGCCGCAGGCGGTCAGGGCGAGGGCGGCGGTCAGGGCGGCGCCGGCCAGGGCGGCACGGCGCGCAAGGGTACGAGTGGTCACGTCTGGGCCTTTCGGTGTCGAAACGTACGCAGCACGACGAGGACGCGGAACGGCGTGGACCGGACCGCGGCCGGGCGTCCTACCTACGCAGCACCGCGACCGTGGCGAGCCGCAGGCCGACCGGCAAGGGCGGCGGGGCCCGGGGCGACGGGAAGGAGCCGACCGAGTCGCGCCCCGACGGGCCGACGGCGCGTACGCCGGTCGACAGCAGCGCGGCGACCAGCAGCGGGGCCGCGAAGGCACCCAGCACGGCCAGGCACACGCCCCACCCGGGCAGTTCTCCGCCCGTGTCGCCGAACGGCAGGAGCCGATCGGACGCGCAGCCACCGGGACAGCCCGCAACGGCCGGAAAGGCCGCCATCGCGGCGTACGCGAGGGTGGTGTCGTGGCGGGGCGGCATCGACGCGTCCGCCCCGTCTGCGTGCGGATCGGGCGCGGCCACGGCGTGTGCGGACGCCTCGGCGGTATGCCCCGTCGCGTGCGAGTCGTGGCCGATGGTGTGCATCGCGGCCAGACCGAGCAGCGTGCAGACGAGCAGCAGGAGTCGGACCCCCCATGCCGCCGTCACCGTCGTCCGCACACCCGACACGCTAGCGTGTCGACCCGTTTGTACGGAAAGCACCGGGCCACACGGCACCTGAACAGGCGGCACCGGCGGCGGGCGTCCAGCGGTCCGCGCCCCGACACCGCCCCGCACGACCTGCGCCCGGATGCCGGGGTGACTACCATTCGGCCGGTGGCCCTCCGGATTCCACATCGGCCGGCACGCACCCCGCCCTGGATTCGTTGGGAGACACTCGATGGGCGCCGACCACACCCGTCCCGCTCCGTCCGCCCCGCCAGGGGTACGGCGGATCCTCGTCGCGACGGTGGTCCCCCTCTTCGTCGCCACGCTGATCGCGGCCCTGGTGCTGTGGCCGTGGGACGCGCCGGATCCTGCGGACGGCCCCGAGTCACCCCGTTACCACGGCACGGTGACGCGGGTGGTGACGGAGCCGTGTCCGCCGGCCCAGGAGACCCCGGAGGGGAGCCCGGGCGCGGCGCAGGGCCCTTGTGGCACGGTCACGGTGCGGGTGGACGACGGCCCCGACGCCGGCCGACAGGTTCAGACACCGGTGCCCGCCGGCCCCGGTGCGCCGACCGTCGCCGTGGACGACGAGATCATCCTGGTCGAGCTCACCGACCCCGCCGATCCCACGGCCAGCACCTACAACATCGCGGAGCACCAGCGCGGCAAGCCGCTGGTCTGGCTGGTGGTGCTCTTCGCTGCCGCGATCGTCGCCTTCGGGCGGTGGCGCGGGCTGGCCGCCCTGGCCGGCCTGGCGGCGAGCTTCGCCATCCTGCTGACGTTCGTGCTGCCCGGCATCAGCGCCGGGAGCCCGCCGCTGCTGGTCGCGGTCGTCGGCGCCGCCCTGATCATGTTCGTGGTGCTCTACCTCACCCACGGTGTCACCGCGCAGACCTCGGTGGCCGTGCTCGGCACGTTGGGCAGCCTGGTGCTGACCGGCGTCCTCGGCACGATCGCCACCGCCGCGACCCACCTGACCGGGTTCGGCAGCGAGGACGCCACCACGTTGTCGATGTACCAGGCCGACGTCGACCTGCACGGCCTGTTGCTGGCCGGGATCATCATCGGCTCCCTCGGCGTGCTCGACGACGTCACGGTCACCCAGGCCGCCACGGTCACCGAGCTGGCGCACGCCAATCCCGGGCTGTCCCGGGTGCAGCTCTACCGGGCGGCGACCCGGGTCGGCCGGGCACACATCGCCTCGACGGTGAACACCATCGTGCTGGCGTACGCCGGCGCCTCGCTGCCGGTGCTGCTCCTGCTGACCGCCGATTCGCGGGCGGTGACCCAGATCCTCACCAGCGAGTTCCTGGCGCAGGAGATCGTCCGCAGCGCGGTCGCGACCCTGGGCCTGATCGCCGCCGTGCCACTGACCACGGGGCTGGCGGCCGTGGTGACCACGGCCGGCCGGCGCGGCGGTGACGCCACCGACGCCACCGTGCCCGCGCCCGCGCCGACGCCCCGGCCGGCGGTCGACCGGTCCGAGGCGCTGGAGGCACTCAGTGGGCCGCGGGCCGGAGACACATCGTCCGCCATCCCTGCCGGATGGCCCGACCGGGACAGGAGCACAGACACGGCATGGTGACACTCCTCAGCGTGACCGATCAGGACGTCCCACCTGATAGACGCGTCACTGGTCACCGTCCGCCATCACGAAATAACGCATTTAGTCGGCTTAGGGGCGTAGATCCCCGGGAGGGGTCTCAGGTAACCTCGCTGCCGGTCACCGCCGAAGGCGCGCAGCGGCGCCTGCGGTGCCGCCGCCCAATCGCCACCAGGCGAGCCGGGGACCCAGGTACGTGGGGTGAATCCGCGACAGCGGTAGGGGCCACTTCCGCCCCGAACCCGTCAGCTAACCCGGTCGGCGGTCGACGGAAGGGAAAACTGTGACGGCACCCCTACGCCGCTGGTTGACGCCCGTGGTGGCCGTGTTCGCCGCCCTGGCGGTCTTCGCCGGTCCTCTCCCGGCGATGGCCGCGCCCACCCCGCCCAAGCCCTCGGGCCACGGGGACGACGAGCCCAAACTGCTCGGCGACCTGATCGAGGCCCGGAACCGGGCCTACGTGCAGGCCCAGGCCAAGCTGAAGAAGTCGCAAGACCGCCAGACTGAGCTGGACCGGGAGTTCAGCCGGGCGCAGGCCGAGCTGGCGCTCCTGGCCCCGCAGGTGAGCCAGATCGCCGCCCAGTCGTACCGGACCGGGCGGATCGGCGCGGTGTCGATGCTGCTGGACACCGCCAGCCCCGACTCGTTCGTCCAGCGCGCCGCCGCCCTCGACGAACTCAATCTGGTCAACTCCAAGAAGCTCGCCGAGGTGAACGCGGTCAAGAACCGCGCCGAGCAGGCCAAGCTGGCGCTCGACGCCGAGGTCCGCGAGCAGCAGAAGCTCACGAACGAGTTGAACCGTGAAACGAAAGAGGCGAAGAAGGCGCTGGCGCTGGTCGGCGGCAACGGGCTGACCAAGGGCAAGGTGGTGGCCGAATCCCCGGTGGCCCGGATGGCGCCGGGCCGCACCGCCAACGGTGACTGGAAGCCGCTGTCCTGCACCGAGAACGACCCCACCACCTCCGGCTGCATCACCGCACGCACCCTGCACATGTACAACGAGGTCAAACGGGCCAAGTTCAACCGCTTCGTCGGTTGTTACCGCTCCGGTGGGCCGTACGAGCATCCGAAGGGCCGGGCGTGCGACTGGTCGCTCCAGCGCAGCGGCTTCTCCCCCTGGCACAACGACGACACCTTCATGTACGGCAACAACCTGACCGCGTTCCTGGTCCGAAACGCCGACCGGCTCGGCATCTACTACGTGATCTGGAACCGGCAGATCTGGTTCCCGGCGACGGGCTGGAGTTCCTACAGCGGCCCGTCCAACCACACCGACCACGTGCACGTGTCACTGCTCTAGTCGAGCCCGCACGGACCGGGCCGTCCCGCCCCTCGGCGGGACGGCCCGGTCTCGTCGTACGGGTGCCGTCAGCGGCTCGGGTCAGGCGAGCGCGGCGCTGGCCGACGGTTCCGGCCTGTCGACCGCGCCGACGGGCACCGCGGCCACCGTCCGCACCTCGCCGGCGGTCAGCCGGTACGACATGCCGACCACCCCGCAGCGGCCGGCCGCCACCTCCGCCGCGAGCACCTCGGATCGGCTCAGCATCGCCTCGACGGTGTACGCGATGTGGATGTCGACGATCCGGTCGATGTCGTCCACGCCCTCGGCGGCGGCCCGGCGCAGGCTGGGCACCACGGCGTCCACCACGGCGCACAGGTGCCCGGCCGGCGGGGTGCCGGTGGCGTCCGCCGTACGCGCCGCCTGGACGGCCCCGCAGGAGTCGTGCCCGAGCACCACCACCAGCGGCGTGCCCAGGACCGTCACGCCGTACTCCACGCTCCCCAGCACCTCGGGACCTATGGTGTGCCCGGCGGTGCGGACCACGAAGAGGTCGCCGAGGCCCCGGTCGAAGATGATCTCGGCGGCGAGCCGGGAGTCGGAGCAGCCGACGATCACCGCGAAGGGGTGCTGCCCGTCGGCGACCGCGGCGCGGTGCCCGGCGTCCTGGTTGGGGTGGCGCGGGGCGCCGGTCACGAACCGCCGGTTGCCGGCGAGCAGCTCGGCGAGTGCCTGCCCGGGATTCGCGGGAGCGACGGACGCGGTGCCGACATCGACGGGGGCTTCGCCCGTGGTCGACGCCGGGAGCGTCCGCTCCGGGCCCGGTTGAGTGCCTGGCGATCCGGGACGGCTCATCCGCCACCTCGCTTCCTCACGTGAACGGCCTGGTCACCCGGGCCGACGCTGGACGCGGGCTGCCATCACAGTCACACGCAGCGCAAGGTACGTCAAGGGATGCGTGATATGCATTTCATATGTTCGGCGGCCCCTTGTGCGGCAGCGGACGGCCCCTCGCACGCCCGCCGGCCACGAGGGCGCGAAGCCGAACCCGAAGCAGGGGCCATACGATGGCGGGCATGGCGACGACAGGGGAGAACGGGAGCACCCGCAACTGGACCTTCCTCACCAACCACGGGCACGTGCTGCTCGCCATCGCCCGCAACCCCACCGCCCGGCTACGCGACGTCGCCGACGAGGTGGGCGTCACCGAGCGGGCTGCCCAGGCGATCGTCGCCGACCTGGAGGCCGGCGGATACCTGAACCGCACCCGGGTGGGCCGACGCAACGAGTACACGCTCAACCCCGCCGGCCGGTTCCGGCACCCGGCCGAGGCGGACCGACAGGTCGGTGCCCTGCTCGCCCTCTTCGCCGACGAGCCGGAGCCGTCCGAGGCCGGCGAGCGCTCCTGACAGCCGAGGTCCCACGCGTCCACGGGGCGCTGCCACGACTCCGCCCGGAGGCGGTGGCACGCGCCCTCGGCCCACGGCGGTAATCTCACCGCGTGCGCGAGAGTTTCCGACCGGGCGGTCCCGGGCCGGCCCGCCGACCCGGGCGTGGTGCCCGCGCGGTCCTCTGTGGAGCGGCTGCGATCCTGCTCGGCACCACCGTCGTCGCTCCGTCGCCGGCCGCCGCGGCGGTCCCCGACTGCGGCCCTGACGGCGTCGCCGCCCCCGCCGAGATGCCGTGGCCGTTGCAGAGACTCGAACCCTCGGCGGCCTGGCGGATCTCCCGGGGTGCCGGCGTCACGGTGGCGGTCATCGACTCCGGCGTCTCCGCCAGCCACCCCGTCCTCAAGGGCCAGGTCAGGGTGGGCCGGGACTTCAACGGCCTGCCGCAGCAGGAGGGCCGCTGCGACGAGGCCGGGCACGGCACCATCGTCGCCGGCATCATCGCCGGGAAGGAGGGCACCGGCGCGTCGTTCAGCGGCATCGCGCCGCAGGCCAGGATCCTTCCCGTACGTGTACTGCCCAACACCAAGACCACCACCGACGAGGGGCTGCCCGGGCAGATCGCCGCCGCTATCCGCTGGTCGGTGCAGAACGGCGCCGACGTGATCAACCTGTCGCTGGTGACCCAGGACCGGCAGCAGCTCGCCGACGCCGTCCGCTACGCCCTCGACGAGGGGGTGGTCGTGGTGGCCGCCAGCGGCAACCGACAGGAGAACCAGCAGGACCGCCCCGCGTTCCCCGCCGCCTACCCCGGGGTGATCGCGGTCGCCGGGGTGGACGAGGCGGGCGGCCACGTCGGCAGCTCGGTGAGCGGAAACTACGTCGACGTCGCGGCGCCCGGGCTGAACATCCTCGGCCCGGCCCCCGGGGGCGAGGGCTACCTCTTCGAGCCGCAGGGCGGCACCAGCTTCGCCGCCGCGTACGTCTCCGGGGTGGCCGCGCTGGTCCGGGCCGCCCACCCCGGCCTCGGCCCGGAGCAGGTAGCCGACCGGCTGTTCCGGACGGCCGACAGCCCGCCCGAGGGAAAGAACGCCGAGGTCGGACACGGGGTTGTGAATCCGTACCGGGCGGTGGCGGGCCTGCTCGGCACCCGTACCGACCCGCCGGCCGGCGCGATGCCCCCGCCGCCCTCCACCGCGGACCCGCTGGCCTGGCAGGGCACCGTCGCGCTCTGGGTCGCCGCCGTCGGCGCGCTCATCGCCGGGCTGCTGCTCTCCGTCAAGCCGATCCTGATCCGCGGGCGGCGTCGGGGCTGGCGCCCGGGCCGCCGCCCGTCCGGGGCGGACGTCACCACCGGCTGACGCCCGTCCCGGTACCACCCCACCAGCGACACCGGGCGTTCCCGGCGGGCACCGCACGGCCCCGGACAGCGCTGAGCGCCGCCCACCGTGCGGTGGACGGCGCTCAGCCGACGCTGTCAGCGCAGGATGCCGGGCGTACCGCCGCCGTCGGCGCCCCAGACGTCGTCGTCCTCCTCCAGCCAGGTGTTGCGGGGAGTCTCCTCCTCGCCGTAGCCGGCACCACCCGCGCCGGCCATGCCACCGAAGCCCCGTGCGCCGGCACCGACGCCCTTGGCGCCCGCACCGGCTGCACCCGCACGGCCGCCGCCACGACCGCCCCCACCGGCCGCGCCACCCATCATCGGCGCCATTCCACCTGCGCCGAGCTTGCCGCCGCCCCGGCCGCCGTTGCGACCGGCGCCGGCCGCGCCGCCGCCCATCATCGGACCCATGTTGGGGCTCACCGGCCGGCCGAGCGAACCGCCGCCCGGAATCACGCCACCGCCACCCAACCCGCCACCGGAGCCCAGCCCGCCGCCGGCGCCCAGCCCCGAGGTGCTGGGCATACCGCCACCGCCACCGCCGAGGGCGGGAACGGTCGGGGCGCCGGCGCCGGCCAGACCGCTGCCGTAGTCGTCGGCGAGGCTGTCGGTGTCCGGCTGGTAACCGCCGGAGAGGTCGGGGTGCGCGCCGGAGCCGATGTCCGGGGTCTTCGTGTCGGGCATGCCGAGATCCGGCTTCCCCGGAGAGAACTTGTCGATGTTCGGGTTTCCCACGTTCGGGTTGCCGACGTTCGGGTTGCCGACGTTCGGATTCCCCACGTTCGGGTTGCCGATGTTCGGGTTCACCGAGCCCGGCTTGTCGAGGTTCGGCGTATCCACGTCCGGGCTTCGGTCGTCGATCGCCGGCCTGACATCACCGGGCGTGCCCGAGTCGATGGTCACGTAGTCGCCGCTGACCTGGGTGTAGACCTTGGCCGCTTCCTCGGACTTGTCGTTGATCCAGTCGGCGAGCGAGGTGAGCGGGTCGAGCAGGCCCAGGAAGTCGGGCTTGACCTTCATCTCGAAGAGCCCGGTGTCGATCACGAGTCGGCCGTTGCGCGCCTCGAGCACGTCGTTGACGCAGCTCGCGGGGATGGGGAAGTCCGCCTGCGCGGCACTCAACTTGTCGGCGGCGGTCTTCAGCGACTGGACGATGCCGTTGTGCTTCTCGGCGTCGTCGACGACCCGGCCCGTGTCCGTGGCGATCTGCTTGACGTGCGTCTTGAAGGAGTCGTACGCCGGGCCCTTCCACACCTCACCGAGATCGGTGACGTTCTTGTCCAGGCTCTCCTTGACGGAGTTCAGGTTCTTCAGCAGTTGCTCCCAGCCCAGCGCGGCGCTGGTGACGTCGCCCGGCCTGCCCGCGACGACGATCTGCTGGCACATCTCTTCCCAGCTCGGCATCCTGTCACCCTCCCCGTTCAGCCGTTGGATCCGCTGGTGGCGGCTTCGCTGAAGGCGCGCTCCATCTCGGCAGCGGACATGGCGTTCGCCTTCTCCGCCGTCTCGTAGTTCTCCTTGACCTCGCGCAGCGCGTTGGCGGCCTGGTAGAGGTCCTCGGCGAGCTTGCGGACGCTCTGCTGCGTCGTGGTGAAGAGGCTGCCGTGCTTGCGGGCCAGGTCTCCCGCCCGGTCGAAGGCGCCGAGCGGGCTCGTCGCCCCGCCGCCCACGCCGTTCAGGCCACCCGCGGCAGCCGTGCCGCCCATCTTGTCCTGGATCTCGACCATCGTGTACGACTGCTTGTTGAGGAAGGAGGCGTGCGACTCGAGCCACTCGATGGCGCTGTCCAGGCTGGACGCGTCCCACTCCGTGTTGTCGCCGCTCTCGCTGGCCCCCGGCACCAGGCCGGAGGGGGTCTGTGCCCGGTTGACGTTGTCCATCGTGATGCCGCTGATGTGTGCCGTGGGCACCAGCGGGGTGATGGGCATGTACGGAGTGTCCACCCGGATCTCTTCCGGCTGCTCCGTCCTGTCCACCCGTGGGCTCGTCCGGTCGTCCGTCATCGGTTCCTCCCCGTCGCCGACTGACAATCTGGCTTACTGCTGGTGCCCGCCGGGAGCCGGCGGAGGTGGGGGTGCTGTCGGCGCGGCGCCGGGCGGCTGCCAGGTACCGGCCTGGGGCGTCGGCGGCGCTCCGTACGGGTTGGGTCCGCCGGTGGGCGTCGGGCCGTACCCGGGCGGGGGTCCCGCCTGAGGTGGTGCGGGCATGCCCGGCTGGGTCCCGCCCGGCGGCGGGTATCCGGGCGCGCCGAACTGCGGGTTGCCGGGTTGCCGTCCCGGTGCGCCGCCGGACGGCGGGTAACCGGGGGGCGGCGGATAGCCGGGCGGCGGGTAGCCGGGCGGACCGGTCTGCGGACCACCGGGCGGATAGCCGGGTGGACCGACATGGGGGCCGCCGGGCGGCGGGTAGCCGGGCGGGCCGGCCGGGCCGGTGGCCGCCTTCCGCCGGGACCGGCGCACCAGCACGATCACGAGGATCAGCAACGCCAGGGGCAGGAGCAGGCAGAGCGCCCCCTGGACCAGCGCGCCGGTGTCCTTCTTCATGCTGATCGACACCGCCGGACCGTCGTCCTTCGACGGCGTCGCCGCGCCCCCGGACGGGGCGGCGCCGTCGGCGGCACCGGCGAGCAGCGGGTGCGCGTCCACCGCCGGCACGGAGCGGGTCAGCGCCGCGAGCGGATCGATCGCGCCGAAGCCGTACTGACTGTCGCGGCCACTCGGGCCCTGGTCGCGGGCGGTGCGGATCAACCGGTTCACCACGTTGGCCGCGTTCAGGTCCGGGTACTTCGCGCGGACCAGCGCCACCACGCCGGACGTGATCGCGGCGGCGTCGCTGGTGCCGCTGCCCAGGCCGTAGCCGTTGGCCGAGACCGACTTCGGCCGGGGGGAGATGATGCCCTCCATCGGCGAGGCGAGCACGGCCTCCGGCCCGCCGATGCTCTCGGCGAAGTGCCCGCCGTCCTTCGCCAGGCCGGTCACCGCGATGACGCCGGGGATGCTCGCCGGGCTGCCGACGCCCCGGTTGCCCTGCTTCCGGTTGCCGGCCGAGGCGACCAGCACGACGTCCTTGTCCAGGGCGTACCGGACGGCAGCGGTCTCCTCGGGGGTCGGCTGGACGTCGGACCCGATCGACAAATTGATCACGTCCGCGCCGGCGTCGGCCGCCCACCGGATGCCTTCCGCGACGTCCCCCGTGTCGAAGGGCCGGCCGAGTGCGACGGGCAGGATCCGGGCCTCCGGCGCGATGCCGAGATGCCGCATCTCACCGCCACCGCGCGAGGCGATGATCCCCGACATCGCCGTGCCGTGGGCCAACTTCTTGTCGTCGTCGCGCCGGCCGTCGGAGGAGGTGGCAGCTCCCACGCCCTTGCCCGGCAGGACCTGACCCCGCAGATCCGGGAGGCTCGCGTCGACCCCGCTGTCGATGACCGCGACGGTGACGCCCTTACCCTTGGTGATCTTGTGGGCCTGCGGGATCTTCAGCGTGTCGAGGTACCACTGCAGGCCGCGTACCGTGTCGGCGCGTGCCGGAGCCGGCGCGGCCAGTGGACCGGAGCCGGCGCCGACGACCAACGCCAGCGCGGCGACGGTCAGCCTGAGCTTGGGCCACGAAGGCTTCCTCGCACGCATGATTCTCCCGGGACTATCGGCGCACAACGCGACGCGGCTCCGGCCCGGTCGAACCGGACCGGAGCCGCGTCGGCGATTGTGTCAGTTCCACGCCTTGGCGTTGCTCATCTCGGTGCTGACGTAGTTCTCGCGGGCGATGCCCACGGCGCCACCGATGTCGTTCAGGATCTTGTTGATGTCCCGGACGGCGGCGTCCCACTGCGCCTGGTGCTGCTCGTACGCAGCCCGGTCCTCGCCGTCCCACTGGAGCTTCGACAGCATCGAACGCAGCGTGTCCAGCTTCTCGTCGATGGTCTTCGAGATGGCCATCATCTGCTGGTTGCTGCTCTCGAGGACCGCGTAGTCAACCTTGATGCTCATGAGTTCCTCCTCTGCTCGTCTCGGCGGATCACGGGTTGAGTGCAGAGTGGAACTTGTCCAGCATCTGCTGCTGCTCTTCGTCGTTGACCTGGTGCGTCGTACCCGACTTGTCGAGCAGGTCGGCGATGTTGTCCATCGCCGTCAGCAGCTTGGCCGTGTCCTCGTTCCAGCGCTGCATCAGCGACTGGAAGCCGGTGGACGCCTGCCCCTTCCAGGCGATGGCCAGGTCGTCGACCACGTTCCACAGCTTCTTCAGCTCGCCGTCGACATCGCTGCGCGTGGAGCGCACGTCACCCGCGGCGGTATGTAGAGTCGCTGCTTCGACCTCGAACGCCATGCTTCACACCCTTCCGTCATCTTGTGGCGGCAGTCGCCGCGCCCTCCCCCGCCGCAAGGCAATCACCCACCGACGGACACTCAGTCAAGACCGTAGCGGACGGTGTCCAATCCGCGCAGCCCTGCCCCACATGGCGCGACAACCGCTCGACGAGGCCACTTTCCCTAGGCTGAACGGAAGTACGAGCGGACGTGCATCACCACGCCGACGACGAAAAGGGCGACCAGCAGCACCACCAGAGTCCACTGCGTCCCGTCGTCCGCGAGGGTGCCGAGAGCCAGCGCGAACGCGGCCACGCCACTGAGCAGAACGATCTCCATCAACCGTCGGGCCAGCCGCGAGCGGGTCAGCTGCGCGACCACTCCGAGGACGACGAAGACCGGGATGGTGACCAGTGCGTACGCGAACGCGCCTGTCTGCCACACGGTGCCACCCACCTTCCGTCCGGCCACTCAGGCCGTGTAGAACCCCGAATCCTGCACCCAGTCGATCTTGACGTCCTTGATGTCGGGGTCGGGCCCCGACGCGAAGCCCGGCTTGGACTCGGCGGTGAACTGGTGCACGTCGGCACCCCGGAACGAGCTCGTGATGGTGGAGAGCAACGACCCGATGTCCTGGAAGACGAAGGCGATGATCGCCATGCTGGCGGTGAGGCCGGCCACCCCGATCGCGTTCGCCAGCGGGATGGTGGGCGGGAACGCCTGGAGCGCCACCGCCGCGATCACCGCGATCAGGATCGTCGTCAACACGGCGACCAGCGCGTCGATCACGGCGTTGTAGTGGTCCTGGAGCCCCTGCAACGCGTCCTTGTTGGCGTTGAGCGCGTCGGCGAGGGCCGAGACCTCCATGTTGAGCTGCAGCACGAACTTGTCGAACGCCTCACGGTCCTCGAAGTTCCACTCCTCGGCGGACGGCGGCACGCTCTCCATCGCCTTGCCGAACTGGTCCCCACCGAGATAGGCGGCCGCGTCACCCCAGTTCTTGACGGCCTTGGAGATCTCGTCGTTGTCGAAGGACTCGAGGTGGACGATCGCGATGATGAGGACGCCGGCGCCGACGAGCCAGGCCCAGTTGGCGCGGGCCGCACCGGCCAGCGTACGGACCGGCGCGGTCTGCGCAGCGACGCTGTGCGTCCCCACCACCGAACCCGAGGAATTGGCGATCAGGATCTCCGGCATCAGGGCCTCCCTGCGTCCTGCGCCTGCGGGATCACTTGACCACCCAGGGCTGGTCCGACTTCTCCCAGTTGCTTGCGGTCTTCTCGAGGTTGTCGGCGGCCTTCTGCAGGTGTTCGATGCCGGTGCGCAGGTTGTCGACGTGCTCGTCGATCACCGCGTTGTGCCGGCCCACGGCACCGATGCCCAGGATGGTCATGGACAGGCCGGACAGCTTGACCTCGTCCAGCTTCTCCTTCGCGTTCCGCAGGAAGGCCTTCGGGCCGTCCTCCGCGGCGAGCTTCTTGGCGGCGCCCCGAATCGCGCCGACGTCGACCTCGTTCGCCACTGTCCTCCCCTTACCGTCAGCCGCGCAGCCGGCGCAGCGGGTCGTTGAGGTCCACCCCGAAGTGGCGGAACCAGTCCTCCGGGGTGACCTTGCCCGCCTCGGCCTGCCGGACCAGGTCCGCGCCGCCGACCATCTCCTCCACCAGCTCGCGCTGCCGCTCCGCGTGCGCGGAGTACGCGGCGTCGATCGCGGCCTGGAGGGACTCGGCCAGGTCGAAGCTGTCGAGCCGCATCGCCCGCGCGTTGATCTCGATGTCGCCGACCTTCATGTCACCGTCGACGGAGACCTGGACCAGGCCGTCCGGGCTCTCGCCGGTGACCCGCAGTTCGGCGCGCTGCCGCTGGAAGTCCGCGAGCCTGCGCTGCTGCTCCTGCGCCTGCCGCAGAAGTCCCTCGAGGCCGGCCGCTCCCCCGCCCGGGGGCGTCCACGATGTGCTCAAAGCGGTCCTCTCGTCGGCTGCGGCGCTCGTGCCGCAGGTTACCGGATGCCGTCCCGTCGGTCCGCCCCGTCAGCCCGGCCGGACTGGCGCGGCATCCCCTCAGCCCGGCTCTGACCAGGCCGTCTGGATGAGCTGCTGGCCGTCCCGCCGGCGCACCAGTGTGCCCCGGCCCGGCGGCTGCGGGCTCGGCCGCAGCGTGCCGAAGACCGCGCCCTCCTCGCGGTTGCCGGACATCAGCAGGCCGGGCTGGTCCAGCTCGCGCAGGCGTTGCAGGACCGGCTCGTAGAGCGCCCGGGCCACGCCACCCACCCGCCTGGTGATGATGAGGTGCAGGCCGATGTCGCGGGCCTGGGGCAGCAGCTCGTGCAGGGCGCTGAGCGGGTTGTTCCCGCCCGAGGCGACCAGGTCGTAGTCGTCGACCAGGACGTAGAGGTCCGGTCCCTTCCACCAGCTGCGGTCGCGCAGCTGCGCGGTGGTGACGTCCGGGCCGGGCAGCCGGTTGGACAGGGCGCTGCGGATCGAGCCGAGCCCCTGCGCGAACACCTGGTTCGACGGCGCGTAGTCGAGCAGGTGGTCCCCCTCGACCGCGCCGAGCAGACCGCGCCGGTAGTCGGCGATGACCAGCCGGGCCTGGGCCGGGGTGTACCGCTCCGTGATGCCCCGCGCGATCAGCCGCAGCAGGCTGGTCTTGCCGCACTCGGCGTCCCCGAAGACCGTCAGGTGCGGCTCGTTGACGAGGTCGAGGTAGACCGGGGCCAGCGCCGACTCGTTGACGCCGATGGGCAGGCCCGGCGCCGACCGGTCGACGACCCGGGCCAGCTCGCTGGCGGACAGCTTGCGCGGCAGCAGCCGCACCTTCGGGGCCGGCTGGCCGGTCCAGGCCTCCGTGACGTGCCGGGACAGGGCGATGGACGCCTCGGTCAGGTCGTCGATGTCGCGCCGGCCGTCGATCCGGGAGATGGCGGTGAGGAAGTGCAGCTTGTCGCGGGTCAGGCCACGACCGGGCGAGCCGCTCGGGACGTTCGCCGCCGCCCGCCGGTCGATCTCCGACTCGTTGGGGTCACCGAGACGAAGTTCCAGCTTGGTGCCGAGCAGGTCCCGCATGTTGATCCGGATCTCCGCCCACCGGACGGCGGTCAGCACCACGTGCACGCCGAAGCCCAGGCCGCGGTTGGCCAGGGTGGTGATGGTCTGCTCCAGTTCCTCGTACTCCTGGCGCAGGGTGTTCCAGCCGTCGACGACGAGGAAGACGTCGCCGAACGGGTCGTCGGCGAACTCCCCGGCCGCCCGGCGACGGCGGTAGCTGGCCACCGAGTCGATGCCGTGCTGGGCGAACCGGTTCTCCCGGTCGTCCAGGACGCCCACCACCTCGGCCACCGTGCGGCGTACCGCCTCCGTGTCCCGCCGCCCGGCCACGCCGGCCGTGTGCGGCAGCCCGTCCAGGCTGCGCAGCGCGCCACCACCGAAGTCGAGGCAGAAGAACTGCACCTCACGCGGGGTGTGGGTGAGCGCGAGCGAGGCGAGCATGGAGCGCAGCATCGTGCTCTTGCCGCTGAGCGAGGCGCCGACGATCACCACGTTGCCGCCGGCCCCGGAGAGGTCGACCAGCATCGGGTCGCGGCGCTGCTCGTACGGCCGGTCCACGATGCCCACCGGAGCGGCCAGCCGCCCGCGACCGGCCCACGAGGCGGTGCAGAGGCCGAACCTCTTGTCGACGCTCAGCGGCGGCAGCAGCTCGCCCAGGCCCGGCGGCTCCGCCAGCGGCGGCAGCCAGACCTGGTGAGCGGGGCGGCCCCGCCCGTTCAACCGGTCGATCAGCACGTCCAGCATCGCCACGGCCTTGCCGTCGGTGGGCTGCTCCGGCTCGGGCGCGTCCGGCACCGGCAGGGTCGGGTTCTGCACCGGCACGAAGTCCACCCCGTACCGGACGATCCGGCGCTGCACCAACGCCCGCGACGACGCGGCGGCCTGCCCCGGCGCCCGGTACGGCCCGGACACGTACGCGGCCCGGAACCGCAGCATGGTGCTGGTGTCGGTCTTCAGGTAGCCGTGGCCGGGGGCGCTGGGCAGCTCGTACGCGTCCGGCACGCCGAGCACGATCCGGCTCTCCACGGCCGAGAAGGTACGCAGACCGATCCGGTACGACAGGTGGGTGTCCAGGCCGCGCAGCTTGCCCTCCTCCAGCCGCTGGCTGGCCAGGAGCAGGTGCACGCCGAGCGACCGGCCGAGCCGACCGATCATCACGAAGAGGTCGATGAAGTCGGGCTTCGCGGCGAGCAACTCACTGAACTCGTCACAGATGATCAGCAGGCTGGGCATCGGGTCCAGCGGCTCGCCGGCCGCCCGGGCCTTCTCGTAGTCGTAGCGGGAGACGTAGTTGCCGGCGGCCCGCAGCACCTCCTGGCGGCGGTTCATCTCGCCGGCCAGCGCGTCCTTCATGCGGTCGACCAGCGTCAGCTCGTCGGCCAGGTTGGTGATCACCGCGCTGGTGTGCGGCAGCGCGTCCAGCGAGGCGAACGTGGCGCCGCCCTTGAAGTCGACCAGGACGAAGTTCAGCTCCTCGGAGGAGTGTGTCACCGCCAGCGCGCCGACGATCGTCCGCAGCAGCTCGCTCTTGCCGGAGCCGGTCGCGCCGATGATCAGGCCGTGCGGGCCCATGCCCTCGTGCGCGGACTCCTTGAAGTCCAACTCCACCACGTTGCCGTCCGGCCCGACGCCGAGCGGGATGCGCAGCCGGTCGCGGTGGCTGCGCGGGCGCCAGGTGTACTGCACGTCGACCGCGGCGGCGTCGCCGATGCCGAGCAGGTCCGGCAGCTCCATGCTCTTCGCCAGCGGCTCGTCCGAGGTGGTCTGCTGCTGCGACAGCCGGTACGGGGCGATCTGCCGGGCCAGCCCCTCGGCCGCGGCCTCGGTGAGCCGGTCCGGCCGGCCGAGCCGGGACGAGGACGTGCCGCGGACCAGTTCGAGGGAGCTGCCGTCGCCCACGTCGAGGCAGAGCAGCCAGCGGCCGGCGTCGCGGGGCACGGTGCCGGAGAGGTCGATCACGGTCGCGCCGAGCAGCCCCGGCCCCATGAGCTGGCAGGCCGCCGAGACCTCACCGCCGTCGATCACCACGACGAGGTGCGCCGCGGCGGTCAGGGGCTTCGCCTCCGGCGCGAACCGGGGCCGGCCGGCCAGCTCGTCGGCGAGCGACTCCTCTGCCTCGGCGAGGCTCGCGAAGACCATCCGGCGCGCGCCCGCCGCGTCGGTCCGGGCGCTGTGGTGGTTGTGCGGCAGCCACTTGACCCAGTCCCAGGCCGCCTGCCGGTCCGGCGCGGCGACGATCGCGACGACCATGTCGTCCGGGGCGTGGAAGGTGGCGAGCTGGCCGAGCGCGGCCCGGGTCAGGTCGAGCACCGGCTCCCGGTCGCCGCGCAGCACCACCCGGCTGAACGCCCGTACCGAGAGCGCGGTCGGCAGGTCCGGCACGGTCGAGTGGGCGCGGACGAAGCGACGAAGCGCGATGGCGCTCATCGGCTCCAGGTCCTCGACCGGCTTGGTCTCCGGCGGGACGATCTCCACGGCCAGGCGCTGCGGACCGGTGGCGATCCGGGTCTCGCCGAAGTCGTCCTCGGTGATCCGCCGCTCCCACAGCCGCCGGGAGGCGCCGATCGACCAGAGCGCGTCCGGCTCCGGGTGCCGCCAGGCCATCGCCGCCCGCTGCTGCTCGGCGGCGCGCCGGGTGCGCTTGCGCATCTGGGCCAGGTAGCGCATGTAGTCGCGCCGGTCGGCGTTCAGCTCGGCCTTGTCGTTGTTGCCGTTGCTCAGCGACCCGATCGCCATGCCCAGCATCGAGACACCGAAGAGGCCACCGGCGATGTAGGTCATCGTGCCGCCGCCCCGGCCGGCGTAGAGGAACGCCATGGCGCCCACGCCGCAGACCATGGGCAGGATCATCAGCAGCTGCCCCATCCCGCGTGGGGTCGGCTCGGGCAGTTCCGGAGGCGACTCGAGCAGCACCTCGCCTCGCGGCAGCGCAGGCCCCGGCTGACGCGGGAGCCGGCGGAACACCACCGTGCTCACGGCTGTCTCCTCCCAGAAGCGGCCCTGATGAAGTTCGGCGAGCGACCGGAGTCGTCCGGGTGGGCATCGTACGTGCCCGCCATCGTAGGTAATCTCCCGTGGGCGTCAGGAACCCGTGCGTCGGCACCGCCGGCCAGGGGTGATCGTAGAAGAGCGCGAGGAGGCCACTGTGGCGACGAAGACGGCGACCGGCGGCCTGAGCCGGATCACCATCGTGGCACCCCGCACCCGGATGGATCTCGCGCTGCCGTCCGACGTACCGCTCGCCGACCTGCTGCCGACGCTGCTCCGCTACGCGGGTGAGGACCTGGCCGACGAGGGGGTGCGGCACGGCGGCTGGAGCCTGGCCCGGCTCGGCGGCCAGCCGCTGGACGGCGGCCGGACCGCCACGCAGCTCGGCATCCGCGACGGCGAGGTCCTCTACTTCAATCCCCGGTCCGCGACCGCGCCGGAGATCGTCTTCGATGACGTGGTCGACGCCGTGGCCACCGCCACCAACCAGCGCCCGGGCGCCTGGCAGGTCGGCACCACCCGTTCCTTCGCGGTGTTCTTCGCCGCCGCGGCGCTCGGCGCCGGCGCGGTGGCGGCGTTGTTCACCGGGCCGCCGCACCTGCCCGGCGCGGTCGCCGCGCTGGTCGTCGCGGTCGCCCTGGTCGTCGCCGCGGCCGTGTTGTCCCGGGCCGCCGCCGACAGCGCGACCGGGTCGGTGCTGGGGGTCGTCGGTCTGGCGTACGCGGGCGTCGGCGGCCTGCTCGTGCTCGCCGGCGACCGCCCGTTGTCCGGGCTGGCCGCCCCGCACGTGCTCCTCGGCACCACGGCGGTGGTGCTCTGCGCGGCGGTGGCCGCCCTGGCCGTCGGCGACCGGCTCCCGCTCTTCTTCGGCGCGGTCGGGGTCGGTGCCCTCACCGGTCTCGGCGCGCTGGTCAGCCTGGTCTTCGACACCGACGCGCCGGCCGCCGCGGCGATCGTCGCCGCGGTCTCGTTCGGGGCGGTGCCGGCGCTGCCGATGGCGGCGTACCGGCTGGCCCGGTTGCCGGTTCCGTCCATCCCGACCGGTCCTGACGACCTGAAGAGCGACACCGAGTCGGTGGACGGCCGGCAGGTCCTCCAGCTCAGCGAACGGGCCGACGAGTTCCTGACCGGCCTGCTCTGGACGGTGTCGCTGCTGGTGCTCGGCGCCCAGGTGGTGCTCGCGCTGCACGGCAGCCTGCCGGCGGTGCTGCTCTGCCTCGTGCTGGCCCTGCTGTCGCTGCTGCGGGCCCGGCCGTTCCTGGGTCGCGCCCAGCGCACCCCGGTGCTGTTCGCCGGCACCGCGGGGCTCGGCCTGACTGCCGCGGCCACGTTCGGCAACGGCTCGACGGCGGTACGCCTCGGCCTGATCCTCGGCGGCCTGGTGCTGGCGGCCGTGGTGAGCCTGATCTACGGGCTCACCGTGGCCGGCAAGCGGATCTCCCCGGTCTGGGGCCGGCTGCTCGACATCGTGGAGATCCTGCTGATCATCGCGCTGGTCCCGCTGGCCGTCTGGGTCGTCGGCCTCTACGGCTGGATCGTCAACCTCCGGCCCTGACCCGCTCTCCCGTCCCTCGTTCTCAGTCGGTCGGGTGCAGGGTCGTGACGGTGGTGGCGACCGGGGCGGTGGCGTAGACGCCCGGGCCGTGCTGGCCGTCCACCGGGCGGGCCGGGGCACCGGACCGGCGCGCCACCTCCCGCACCGCCTTGACCAGCGCCTCCACGTGGTCGTCGGGCGCCGCGACCCGGAGCATCGGCGGGGCGACCCGCCCGGCCGGCAGCACCACGACGGCCAGGGTGTGCGACGGGGCGGACGTCGCCGTCACCGCGTCCACCAGCGGGCCGAACGGCGCGTCGGCCCGGGGACGCAGGACCAGGCAGCGCTGGGTCCAGCCGCCGCCGCGCAGTCCGGTCCAGGTCTCCGCCGGAGGCGTCGGCGCCAGGTCCAGCCCGGCCGCCGAGACCACCGCCGCGCGCAGCTCGTCGCGGCTGAGGGGGCGGTGGGCGAGCCCGGCCGCGGTCAGCGCCTTGCCCAGCCGGCCGATCCCGGCGGAGAGTGTGCGGTGCACGCCGTGCACGCCGCCGCCCCGGCTGACGGTCTCGACGCGGGCGTCGCGTACGGAGAGCCGCAGCGCGAGCCAGACCGTCCGGTGGGCCGCGGGTGGCGCGCCCGGCGCCGGGTACCAGACCAGGGTGTGCGAGATCGCCTGGGCGCGGGTGACCGGGCCGGTGAAGTCGGCGAGCACCCGCACCGCCCGGTCCAGCACCGACGCCTCGACCGACCCGGCGGGCGCCCCGGCGCGGCCCTGCAACGCCACCGCCGCGAACCAGCCCTGGGCGTCCTGCCCGATGCCGAGGCGCATGCCGCGATCTGTGAGCTCCGTCACAGTCAACTCCGGGGCCAGGGCGGCCAGCCTCGGATCGGCCCCGCCGCCGGCCGCGACGGTGCTCCTGGCCGCCTCCCGTCGCCGCCGCAGCCGCTGGCGCAGCAGCAGGTCCTCGTACCACCAGCGGCCACCCCGTCGGGCGAAGACGGCGACCACCACCGCCAGCGACAGCGCCCCGACGGCGCCGGCCAGCCAGACCGGCCCGCCCAGCGCCGCCCAGACGGCCAGGGCGCAGAGTTCCAGCACCACGAGCTGCCCCACGGCCACGGGCCCGATCCGACCGCGGTCGCGCCCGCCCGCCGGCACGACCGGCCGTTGGGCGACGCCGGACGGCTGCGGTGCCGGACGACCGGGTGGCGCCTGAACCTGCGTCATCGCTGACAGTCCTTTCTGGACGGCGGAGCGTCCGCCGGATCAGGTCGGGCGCTGGTCCCGGTGACCCGTCGACGGCCCCTTATCGTAGGGAAGCCCGCGACACCGACTCGGACCTGCTCGTCGCGGACCCACCCCCCGCCGGAGGTAAGTAATGCGGACCCGCCGCGATCAGGTGCAGGCGTACCGCTTCGTCACCCGCCGGATCGTCTCGGCGCTGCTGTCGGGCGACCCGGAGACCAGCAACCTGCCGATGCGGCGGCTCGGCATGGCGGTCTTCGGCAGCGTCATCGCCGCGGCCGTGGTGCTCGGCGGCGTCGGCGCGTACGGGCAGTTCACGGGCAACACGGCGCCGCTGGAGCCGAACACCCTGGTGATCGAGCGGGAGACCGGGGCGACGTACGTCTTCGTCGACGGGCAACTGCACCCCACCCTCAACTACGCCTCCGCCCGCCTGATCATCAACGAGCCGGCCCCGCAGGTACGCACGATGTCCCAGGCGTCGATCCGGGACCGGCCCCGGGGGCGTACGGTCGGCATCGTCGGCGCCCCCGACGCGCTGCCGGACCGCAAGTCCCTCACGGGCCTGCCCTGGTCCGTCTGCGACGTGCCGGACGCGGCCGATCCCCGCCGGTCCGGCACCCGGGTGGTGATCGACCGCCCGTTGCCCGGTGGTGCGCCGCTCGGCGACCGGGGCGTGCTGGTGGAGGCCGACGGCCAGCGGCACCTGCTCACCGGCGACCGGCGGTTGCAGGTGACGGGCGGCGACTCGGCGCTGGCCGCGCTGCGGATGGCCAACGCGCCCCGCCTGTCGGTGGGGCAGCAGCTGCTCAACGCCGTGCCGGCCGGGCCGGTGCTGCGCAAGCCGGCCATCGCCGGTGAGGACGAGGCGAGCAGCCTGCTCGAGCGCCCGGCCAGGGTCGGCCAGGTCTTCCGGGCGGCGGGCCAGCACTACGTGCTCACCCGGGAGGGGCTCTCCGCGATCGGCGAGATCAGCGCGCTGCTGCTGCTGCGCGACGGCGGCCAGGTCACCGACATCACCCCGGCGCAGGCCGGCAGGCTGCTGACCGACCAGCGGGCGGAGGAGGCGGGGATGCCGCAGGCCCTTCCCGCGCTGCACCCGGCCACCGCGGGCCGGACGGCGATCTGCGCGACCTACCGGGCGGGCGCCGACGGCGGGCCGCCCACCACCACGCTGGAGGTCTTCGACCGCGTGCCGACGGAGCTGGCCGCGGCCGGCGCGGTCCCGGTGCGGCAGGGCGCGCGCGACGGGGTGCGTACCGCCGAGGGCGTGCTGCTGCCCGGCGGCAAGGGCGTGCTCGTGCAGGCCACGCCCGGCTCGGGCGAGAGCGGCACGGCCGCCCCCGGCGCCACCGTCTACCTGATCAGCGCCCAGGGGGTCCGCTACCCGCTCGGCGTCGGCGCCATGTCGGCCCTCGGCTACGAGGGGGTCACCCCGCTGGCCGTACCCGCGTCGCTGCTGGCCCTCGTGCCCACGGGGCCGACCCTCTCGCGGGACGACGCGCTCTCCCACTTCGCGCCCGGCCCCGCGCCGTCGGCCCCGACGGGCGGCCAGGCGAAGCCGACAGCCAGCCCCACGAAGCCCCCGGCAAGCCCGACGCCGGAGCGGTCCGGCACGTCCGGCACGCCGGCGGCGCCCTCCCGCGGACCCACGTCGAAGGCGCCGGCCTCTCCCGGCACGTCGCCGGCCTCCCCCGGGTCGGGCGACTGAGTACGCACCTGGTGGATCGGTGCCGGCGGCGGGTCGCCCGAGTCGCGCCGGTCGACTAACCTGTGCCCTGCCAACGGTTATCGACGATGACGTACGGGGATGCTGCCATGACCGGGCGCACGACAGTCGACCTGATGTCCCTGGAAGACTTCCACCAGAAGTTGGCCAACCGGCTGGCCGAGGCGGAGAAGGCGTTGCGGAAGCTGAGCACCGAGATGCAGTGCCGGCCCCCGGCGCTGGGCTCGTTCACCGACGCCACGCAGAACTCCCGCCGCTACTCCGAGATCCAGCAGTCCTACGTGGACCAGGTCGACCGGCTGCGTGCCGCGGTGAAGGCGGCGCAGAGTGCCACCGCGACGATCCTGGCCAACTACCGCACCGCCGAGGAGCGCAACGCGGCCAACTCCGCCGACATCTCCGCCGCGCTGAACGGGGTGGACGACGCGCTGAAGCGGAAGGAGGCTCCCCGTGTCTGAGTACACCAGCCGCTACCAGCCCGTAAGCCATCAGGAGCTCTACGACGCCGTGATGGCCGGCCAGCCGGGTCAGATCGACGGCGTCGCCGCGCAGTGGACGTCGCTCAAGGGCATGCTCGACGGGCTGTCCCGCGAGCTCAGCGGCGACCTCGACAAGCTCGCCAACACCTGGACGGGCTCGGCCTCGCAGGAGTTCCAGCGCCGGTTGACGCTCGTCACCGACTACGCCGACAAGCTCGGCGAGGGCATGGCGGACGTGAGCCGGGGCCTGACCCTGATGGCCGGCGAGCTGCGCACCGCCCGCAAGCAGGCGGAGAGCCCGGCCGAGACCGACGACCACGACCAGGCGATCTCCGGCGCGGCCAAGGGTGCCGTGTTCGGCGTGCCGGGCATGGTGGTCGGCGGGCTGCTGGGCCACCAGCAGGACAAGGCCGAGCAGGAGAAGGCGCACAAGCGCATGGTCAACGTGGTGGCCGAGCTGGCCGCCGGCTATGACCTCTCCGCGTACGGCCGGCTCGTCCCGCCGCCTCCGCCGCACCCCGACACCCCGGGCCTGACCAGCCGCGATCCCTCCACGACCCCGCGCAGCGGGCCGGGCGCCACCACGCCGACGGCCACGCCGACCACCACCGGCCTCACCGGCCGGCGGGACAAGGCGACCGTCGCGGCGCCCGACCGGCCGGGCTCCGGACCGGGCGGCGGCGACTCCGGGGCTCTCATCCCGGGCGCCGTCGGCGGCGGACATCCGGGCGGCGGCGCGGTCGGCGGCGCGCCCGGCATCGTGGACACGGGCACCTCCCTCGCCGGGGCCACGCCCCTGACCACCAGCCCGGCCCCCGTGACGGGCCCTGGCGGGCCGGGCGGCACCTCGACGGCCTCGGCCGGCCTCCAGTTCGGCCCGCAGGGCAGCAGCCCGGCGGGCGGTGTGCTCGGCACCGGGGCTCTCGCCGCTTCGAGCGGCAGCGCGCCGAACTCGGCCGTGCGGTCCGCCGGCGGCAGTCCGGTGGCGGACAACCGGTCCGCGACGGGGATGGGCCGGCGCTTCGACAACTCGCGGGACGGCGCACGGCAGGGGGCCGGCGACCGGGCGGCCACCGGTGCCGGGCGGCCGGGTGGCGCCCGCGGTGCGGGCAACCGCCACGGCATCCTCGGCGCCGGTCAGGGAGTGCACGACGACGACGCCGACGGCCGGCTGACCTGGCTGACGGAGGACGACATGGTCTGGGGGGACGGCGCCGCCGCCGCTCCGCCCGTGCTCGGCACCGACGGCTGACGCACACTCGCACGACAACGGCCCATCCGGCGGGCGCACCACCGGGTGGGCCGTCGCACGTCCGCATCGTTTACGGCGAACGCGCCGCTCTCCGATCCGGTGATCCACTTCGGACATGGTGGTGGCTGTCACCCGATCCCGGGCCGTCGCCACGCTGCATGAGCCTGGCCCGGGCGATAGGTTGGACGGGTGCCGTCCGTAGCGTCCGTCGACCCGTTCTGGTCGGTCACGCTGCGCTCGTTGCGTGAGCTGACCCGGCTGGCGTTCGCCGCGCTGGTGCTCGCCGTGGGCCTCGGAGGTGCGGCCACCGCACCGACGCCGTCCGCCGCCGTCCCCGGTCCGGCCGCCGTCATCGCCGTCGGTCCGGCCGCCGCGAGCCTTCGAGCCGCACAGTCGCTGCCGGTTCACGGGCCGACGGCCGAGCAGGCCGACCACACCGCCGCCCCGCAGACGGCCCGTCGGGCCGACACCTCGGCCGGCGCCTCCACCGTTCCGGCCGCCCGCCCGGACGCCCCCGCCCGTGGCCCCGGCCGGGGTGTTCCCGCCCGGCGCGGTCCGCCCACCGCCTGACCCGTCGGCCACCGGCTCCGCATCCGGGGCACCGGCCGCCACGGACCGCCGTCGTACGACGCGTCCGTCCACCCCGCCCCGATGCTCCGGACGCCACGTCGCCGGCGTCCGCCCGTCGGCCTGCCGCCCCGGGGCCGCCCGCTGCCGGAGCCGTACGCCCCGCACGCGGCCCGCGAGTGCCCACCCGCCCGCACGCCGGGCACAGACCCTGTCGATTCCCTCGATCGATTGCGAGGTGCTGACCATGCAAAACGTGTTCTCCTCCGTCCTGCTCGATGTGCCCCGGGCCGCCGTGATCTGGCTGAGCCTGCTCGGCGTCGTCGCCGTCACCGTGGCCGGCCTGCTGCTGCGGCCCGGCCGGCTCCGGTTCGACGCCGGTTCCCGGATCCGTCGCGCCGCCATGCCGAGCGAGCTGGAACGGGCCGAGGAGGCGCGCGAGCGTTCCCGGTACGCCGAGGAGGTCGCGGTGGCCGCGGAACGGTCCGCCACCACCGCCGCCCGGCTGCGGGCCGAGTGGCTGACCGCACAGGAGGAGGTCGAGGCCGCCTGGCAGGCGTACGAGGCCGCCGAGGCGGACGTCCGCCGGTTGGCCGTCGCCGAGGCGATGCCCCTTCCGCGTACCGTGCGGACGCCCGCCGAGTACGCCGAGCGCGAGCGCTTCCTGCACCGGGCCGCCCTCGACGCGTACTGGCGGAAGGATCTGTCGGTGGAGCAGCTCAGCGACGTCTTCGCGCACCGCAACGGCTGGGACCCCCGGCTGCACCCGGTCGAGCAGGAGCTGGTGCTGCGCCGGGCGGTACGGGACAACCTGCTCGCCCGGCAGCAGGCGGCCCGGGAGCGGGAGCAGGCCGCGTGGCGGGCCGCCGAGACCGCCGCCGAGGCGGCGCGCAGCCTGCGGGAGGAGACGTTCGCCGCGGTCAACCGCCAACCCGAGGAGTCGCAGTCGCTGCTGCCGCTGATCGAGGGCGCCTCGGCGGTGGAGCAGACCCGGGAGTTTCCGACGGTGACCGGCCGGGAGGTGCCGGCGGTGGCCCAGGGCCGGGCGGCGGTCGTCGCGTACTGACCGGCAGGACCGGGCGGAACCGGTTCCGCTGGGCTAGCGTGACGGTATGTCCAGGGAGGCGTGGGTCGTCGTCGGCGTCGTGGCGGTCGCCACGTTGGTCGGCGCGGTGGTGCTGGCCGTCCGCGTGATCCGCGCCCGCCGGCTGCTCGGCACGCTCGGCGTGAACGGCAAGGTCGCCTTCTACGGCGCGCTGATCTACACCATCCTGCCGGTGGACCTGCTTCCCGACCCCATCTACCTGGACGACATGGCGGTGTTGACCGGCGCGCTGCTCTACCTCGGCCGGCTGGTCCGGCGGCGTCGCGCCGCGAACGCCCCGCTGCCCGGCACACCCGACGCGCCGTCCGACCCCGACCGGGCCCGCCGCCGCGTGCCATGATCGGTGCCGCGGTGCCTGGTCGGTGCCGCGTTGCCACGATCGGTGCCGCGTTGCCACGATCGGTGCCGCGTTGCCACGATCGGTGCCGCGCTGCCATGATCGGTGCCGCAACCGCGCAAGACAGGGGACGGACATGCCGGGCGACCGTCGACTGACACCGCAGGACGAACGGGTCGTCGCGTTCTGCCGGGAACGGCACCTGGCCACGTTGACCACTCCGCGCCCGGACGGCACCCCGCACGTCGTACCGGTGGGGGTCACCTTCGACGCGGCGACGGGCCTGGCCCGGGTGATCACCGACGGGGCGTCCCGCAAGGCGCGACACGTCGCCGCCGCGGGGCCGGGGGGCGCCCCGGTGGCCGTCTGCCACGTCGACGGACGACGCTGGCTCACCATCGAGGGACGGGCCGTGCTGCGCTCCGACCGGGCGGCGGTCGCCGAGGCCGAACGCCGGTACGCCGAGCGTTACCGGACGCCCCGCCCGAATCCGCACCGGGTGGTCATCGAGATCACCGTGACCCGCCTGCTGGGAAGCCTGTAACGGTCTGACCGGTTCGTCCCCGGACGGGACACGAACCTCGACGTGCGGCGGGGCACGCGCCCCGGCCTGGGCCCGGAATGCCCGCCTGATCAGGGCCGTTGCATCCCCTGAGCACGCCCGTGGGCCGACCGCCCCGGGCCACCGAGACCCCCGAGCCGAGCGCCTCTCCCGGTGCTGTGCGCCCCCGGCCCCCGGAGGCGTCGACCCCCGATTGGAGCCCGACCATGAGCCCGATCGTCCAGAAGAGCGGCCTCTCCGTCGTCGGCCTGCTGGTCGCCGGCGGATGCCTCGCAGGTCCGGCGGTGACCGCCCAGGCGGCACCGGCGGCGATCACCCCGGCCGGTTCGGTGCACACCGACCGGGACGGCCGTGCCGACAAGAACGGCCGCGCCGACCGGCGGGCCGAGCGCAGGGTGGGCATCGAGTACCAGGCGCAGCCCAACTTCTACTACTGCGGCCCGGCCGCGACCCGCATCGCCCTTTCGGCGCTGGGCAAGGCGCTCCCTCAGGACGAGGTCGCGAAGAAGCTGGGTACCACCGAGGCCGGCACCGACTCGGCCCTGGACACCACCCGGGTGCTCAACGAGCTGACCGGCGGCGGGTACCGGACCACCGAGATCCCGGACCCGGTGGCCAAGCCGGAGCAGGTCGACCGGCTGCGGTCCGACGTCGTCGCGGCGCTGGACAGGGGCCGGCCGGTGGTGGCCAACATCAAGGGCACCGCGGTCGACACCGCCGGCAACCCGCACTCGTACGAGGGTGGGCACTACCTGACCCTGGTGGGCTACCGGGACGGCGGCGACCTCGTCCGGATCGCCGACCCGGCCGCCCCCGAGGGCGAGTACTGGATGACCCTGGAGAAGGTCGCCAACTGGATCGCCGAGCGCGGTTACTCGTCCTGAGCCGACCCCTGGCAGGGGCTGGCCCGCACGGGGCCGGCCCCTGCGCGTTCCGGCGGGACGGCCGGCACCGGGCATGGCCGGGGGCCGAAAACGGGTCGACCAGTCCGTGGGCCGGCAGCGAGGATCGGCCGGTGAAGATGCATGCCGACCAGGTCGACGTCACCGTGGACGTCGTCGCCGCCCTCGTCGCCGACCAGTTTCCCCTGTGGCGTGACCGGCCGGTGCGCCCGGTCACCTCGTACGGCACCGTGAACGTGCTCTTCCGCCTCGGCGACGACATCGTGCTGCGCTTCCCGTTGCGCCCCGGCCTCGACCCCGAACTCCGCGAGGACCTGCGACGGGAGCAGGAGAACGTCCGCCGCCTCGCGCCGCACGTGCCGCTGCCGGTTCCCGAGCCGCTGGCCCTCGGCGAGCCGGGCGAGGGCTACCCGGGGCCGTGGAGCGCGTACCGCTGGATTCCCGGCGAGACCGCGAGCGACCGGAGCATCGGCGACCCGGTCGGGTTCGCCCGCGACCTCGCGGGGTTCGTCCGGGCGCTGCACGACGTCGACACCGGCGGTCTGGTGTGGTCCGGGCACTCCCGGGGTGGCCCGCTGGCGGGCCGGGACGACTTCGTGCGCGGGTGCCTGGCCGACAGCGTCGGCCTGACCGACACCGCGCGGCTCGCCCGGATCTGGCGGGAGTGCCGGGACGCGCCCGTGCACGACGGGCCCGACGTGTGGCTCCACGCCGACCTGATGCCGGGCAACCTGCTGGTCCGCGAGGGCCGGCTCGCGGCGGTCATCGACTTCGAGACGGCCTGCGTCGGCGACCCGGCGGTCGACCTCATGCCGGCGTGGAACCTGCTGCGGCCCGACGCGCGGGAGACCTACCGGCGGGTGCTCGGGGTCGACGACGCGACCTGGGCACGCGGGCGGGGCTGGGCCGTGGTCCAGGCCATCGGCGCCCTCTCCTACTACGTCGACAGCAACCCGGTCATGGCCGAGACCGCCCGACGCACCCTGGACGCCGTCCTCGACTGAGGCGCGGTCCCGGCCGGACGACGCCGGGACGGGTCCCCGGCGGCCGTGACGGTCCCGGCACCGCGGCGAATCCCGGTGTAGCGGCGATCCCGGCGTAGCGGCAGGTCCCGGTGTCGGGACGGGTCAGGGTTCCGGGGCGATCCGGCGCAGGCCGTCCGCCTCGGACACGATGACCGCCTCCATCGGGCAGGAGTCCGCCGCGTCCACCAGCGCGTCGTCCGGTGCGACCCGCTCGGCCAGCGGGCGGGACAACCCGCCCACCAGCACGAAGTGCCCCGGCGCGGTACCCGCGCAGATCCCCGACCCGATGCACCGCATCGGGTCCACGTGCACCCGCCACTGCTCGTTCTTCGCGCTCATCGGATCACCAGCTCACCGGCATGGCGAGCAGGCCCCGGAAGCGGATCGAGGTTGAGCCGGTCGGGGTCGCTGAACGGACAGCGCTGGGGGACGGTCGTCTCGGGGGCCTCGGTCACCAGCAGGCTTCCTCTCGTCGCGGCACCCCAGGGGTCGGGTGCCGGTCCACTCGGGGACAACTCCACGATGAGTCATGCTTCGACTGCGGATGGTATCGACAGTGGCCGAGCCTTGGCTAGCGGCGTTCGTCGATCCGTACGAAAGCAGCCGTCCCGGGCCACCGACACGCGGCGACCCGGGACGGCCCGATGCGGTCAGCGAACCTGGTCGCCCTCCCCGGTACGCGCCTGTGCCTGGTCGACACCCTTGTCGATCTGCTCGTCGTACTTGCCGCCCGTGCGCTGGTCGGCCATGTCGCCGCCCTTCTCCACGCCCTGGTCGACCTGCTTGTCGTGCTTGTCGGCGAAGTCCTTGGCCTTGTCCATGAAGTCGCTCATCGGGCCTCCTCGAATCCGGGTCGGACCTCCGCCTTCCCTGGGACGGGCGATGCAAACAGACGGACAGACGGCCGGAAAACGGTCGTTAGGCCCTCCGACGCCTCGCCCACCTATCTAGCGTGCAAGGGGACGCGGGTGTCGGAAGGACGCCGGCCGGGTACCGACTCGCCGGAGATCGAGGAGGGCCGACGTGGTCGCAGACGATGCCGGGCGTACGCCCGAAGGGGCGGCGGGCCGCGGCGCGGGTCCCCGACAGACCTGGGCCGCGCTTCCCTGGCTGGTCCGCTCGGCCGTGGTGTGGAGCGCCTGCCTGGTGGTGACCGTCGCCGGGCTGTACCTGCTGGGGAAGATCGCGGTGCTGCTCGCGCCGCTGGCCATCGCGCTCGCCGCCACCATCTTCCTCACCGCGCTGCTCGACCCGGTGCAGCTCGCGCTGCGCCGGCTCCGGCTGCCCGCCGCACCGGCCGCCCTGCTCACCGTGCTGCTGCTGCTCGGCGTGCTGGTCGGCGTCGGCGCGCTGGTGTGGAGCCTCACCGCCGGTCAGTTCAGCGAGCTGAGCCAGGAACTGGGACAGGGCCTGCGCCGGACCCGGGAGTTCGTGACCTCCACGCTGCCGGTCAGCGACCAGCAGCTCGACCGGCTGCTCGATCAGGCCCGTCAGGGCCTCGGGCAGGGCTCCCTCGACCCGGTGTCCAGCGCCAGGACGGCCGCCGAGGTGCTCGGCTCGGCACTGCTCGCACTCGTCCTGCTGTTCTTCCTGCTCAAGGACGGCCGCTCGATGTGGCACTGGACGCTGTCCCGGATGACCGGACCGAACCGGGCGGTGACCGCCGAGGCGGGCCGGGCGGGCTGGCGGACGCTCGGCGCGTACAGCCGGGGCACGATGATGATCGCCGCGATCGACGCGATCGGCATCGGCGTGGCCCTGGTGGTGCTCCGGGTGCCGCTGGCCTTCCCACTCGCGCTCATCACCTTCTTCGGCGGCTTCGTCCCGATCATCGGGGCGACCGTGGCCGGCGCCGTGGCGGTGCTGGTCGCGCTCGCGGCGAAGGGGCCGGTGACCGCGCTGCTCGTCCTGGCCGCCGTGATCATCGTGCAGCAGGTCGAGGGCAACCTGCTGGAGCCACTGATCATGAAGCGTCAGGTACGCCTGCACCCGGCGGTGATCCTGGTGGCGGTCACCGCCGGCACCCTGGTCGCGGGCATCGCCGGAGCCTTCGTCTCGGTGCCGGTCACCGCCGTCGTGTGGCGAATCATCGACACCATTCAGCAACACCGCCAACACCCCACGCCCACCGTCACACCGCCGCCCTCCACCTGACCCGGCCGGTGGCCGGCGCTCAGCGGGAGGCGGAGAGGTGCGTGGTGAACCAGTCGGCGGCGCAGTGGGCGACCTGTTCCAGGGCGCCCGGCTCCTCGAAGAGATGGGTCGCCCCCGGGATCACCGTCAGCTCGGCCGTCTCCGGCAGCGCCTCCTGCGCCTGCTCGTTGAGCGTGATCACCTGCTCGTCCAGGCCGCCGACCAGCAGCAACGTGGGCGCGCGCACCTGACCGAGGGCCGGGCCGGCCAGGTCGGGACGGCCGCCACGGGAGACCACCGCGCCGACGAGTTCCGGTCGGGCCGCCGCCGCCACCAGGGCCGCGGCGGCCCCGGTGCTGGCCCCGAACAACCCGACCGGCACCGCGCCGAAGGGCCGCTCCGCCGCCAGCCAGTCCACGATCGCGGCGAGCCGATCGGCGAGCAGGGGAATGTCGAAGCGCAGCTCGGCCGTACGGGCGTCCACCCGGTCCTCCGCCGGGGTCAGCAGGTCGACCAGCACGGTGCCGAGGGCGCCACGGTTGAGCACGTGCGCCACTGCCGTGTTACGCGGGCTGTGCCGGGAACTGCCGCTACCGTGCGCGAAGAGCACCACGCCGGCCGGCTCCGGCGGCACCAGCAGGTCGGCCGGAAGCTCCGCCTCCCCCGCCGGGATCGTCACCGCACTGCTGCGCACGTCCATCTCGCCTCCGTACGTCCTCGGTCGTCCCCCCTCGCTGCCGCATACCCGTCCGCGGCGCCGGCAAGCAGCCCCGGCGTTTGTCGCCGGGGGCCTCGGGTAGGCGACGGGTGACCGCAGGCCGTACCGGCGCAACCGCGCCCCGACGGATCGCGAGGATCGTCATGGCCCAGCAGCAGCGGAAGTCGCAGCAGCAGACCGCCGACCGGGACCGGCGGGAACAGGACACCGAGCGCGGCCGGGACTGGGCCGACGACGCGGCCCAGGCGCGCACGGCCGACGACCCGCGGGCGATGGCGCCCCGCGACGCAGCCGGCCGCCCGTCACAGGGCAGACCGCTCTGACCGGCGCAGCAGGCCGCCTGTCATGCCCGGAAGCCGCTCTGACCGGCGCCGGCCGGCCGCCGCACCGGGGCAGCAGGTCACGCTGATCCACGCCGCCGGCCCGCCGCCACGGCGGGGCCCACGCTGATCCACACGCCGCCGGCCCGCGTTCGTCACGCGGGCCGGCGGCGTCGGTCACGGCTCGTTCTCCGGCAGGCGGAGCAGGGGAGCACGGCCCGGAGCCTGCTCCGGGGCCGGCCCGGACACCTCCGCCGGGGGGATCGGCAGCGTCACCGGTTCCGCGCGGCTGACCCGGACCGTCTCGCCGTGGTGGCGTAACTCCAGCACGTCGTCCGGCTCGCCGTGGCGCAGCGCGTACGTGGTCCGGTCCGACCGGACGTCCACCCGCAGCCGCATGCCGCGCCACTGGAGCGAGAACTCCAGCCGCCCGAGCCGGCTGGACAGCCGTGGCGCGAAGGACAGGTTGCCGTCGTGGTCGCGCAGCCCGCCGAACCCGGCCACCAGGGCGATCCACGCACCGGCGAGCGAGGCCATGTGCACGCCGTCACGGGTGTTCTCGTTGAGGTCGTGCAGGTCCATCAGCGCGGCCTCGCGCAGGTAGACGTGCGCCAACTCCGGGTGGCCCACCTCGGCCGCCAGCACCGACTGGGTGCACGCCGACAGCGACGAGTCGCGTACCGTCCGCCGCTCGTAGTAGAGGAAGTTGCGCAGCTTCTCCTCCGGGGTGAAGGCGTCGCCCCGCCAGTGCATTGCCAGGACCAGGTCAGCCTGCTTGACGACCTGCTTGCGGTAGAGGTCGAAGTACGGGTAGTGCAGCAGCAGCGGGTACTTCTCCGGCGGCGTGTGCTCGAAGTCCCACTCCTGGAGCCGGGTGAACCCCTCCACCTGCTCGTGGACGTCGATCTCCTCGTCGTACGGGATGTGCATGGAGGCCGCCGCGTCCCGCCAGGCGGCCGACTCCTCGTCGGTCACGCCGAGGTGGAACGCCTCGTCCCGGTAGCGCATCACGGCGTCGGCGGCGGCGACCAGGTTCCGCTGCGCCATCAGGTTGGTGTAGATGTTGTCGTTCTTCACCGCCGTGTACTCGTCGGGGCCGGTGACCCCGTCGATGTGGAACTGGCCGTGCCGGTCGTGGTGGCCCAGCGACCGCCACAGCCGGGCGGTCTCCACCAGCAGTTCCAGCCCGATCTCGCGTTCCAGCGCGGTGTCGCCGGTGACCTGGACGTAGCGCCGCAGGGCGTCGGCGACGCCGGCCGCGATGTGGAAGGCCGCCGTGCCCGCCGGCCAGTACCCCGACGACTCCGATCCCTCGATGGTGCGCCAGGGGAACGCCGCACCCTCCAGGTTGAGCGTCCGGGCCCGCTCCTGGGCGGCGGCCAGGGTGCCGTGCCGCCAGTGCAGCGCGTCCCGCACCGCGGCCGGGTGGGTGTAGGTGAGCACCGGCAGGACGAACATCTCGGTGTCCCAGAACGCGTGCCCGTCGTACCCCGGGCCGGTAAGGCCCTTCGCGGTGAGGGGCCGCCGTTCGGCCCGGGCCCCGGCCTGGAGCACGTGGAACATGCCGAACCGGACGGCCTGCTGGATCTCCGGGTCACCCTCCACCACCACGTCGGCGGTGTCCCAGAACTCGTCGAGGTACTCGCGCTGCTCGCGGCGGAGCCCGTCCCAGCCGTCGAGCCGCGCACCCGTGAGGGCCGCCTCGACCTGGTCGCGCATCGCCGGCAGCGACCGGCGACTCGACCAGCCGTAGGCGAGGTACTTGACCACCCGCAGCGTCTCGCCGGGCTTGAGCACACACCCGATCGTGGTACGGACCCAGTCCTCGTACCCCTCCGACTCGATGGTCTTGCGGCCCGGGGCGTACACCTCGTGTTCCATCGCGGCGGCCACCCGCAGCCCGGAGACCTTGGTCCGGTGGATCAGCAGCCCGCCGTCGTCGGTGGTGAGTTCCTCCTCGGCCTGCAACGGCGACTCCAGCACGGCCGCGACCCGCGGGTCCCGGCTCTGCGCGGGCAGCGTCTCGTTCGCCACCAGCTCCGACTGGATGATCAGCCGCAGCGGTCCGTCGACCGCCTCCACCTCGTAGTTGATCGCGGCGACGGCACGCTGGGTGAACGAGACCAGCCGGGTGCTGCGGACCTTGACCTCGCGACCGGCCGGGGAGCGCCAGTGCAGCTCCCGGTGCAGGGTGCCGGCGCGCAGGTCGAGGACCCGCTCGTGGGCGAGGAGTTCGCCGTAGCGGACGTCGAGCGGCTCGTCGTCGACCAGCAGCCGGATCAGCTTGCCGTTGGTCACGTTGACGACCGTCTGGCCGGACTCGGGGAACCCGAAACCGGCCTCTGCGTACGGCAGCGGGCGCAGCTCGTAGAAGGAGTTGAGGTACGTGCCGGGCAGGCCGTGCGGCTCCCCCTCGTCCAGGTTGCCGCGCAGCCCGACGTGCCCGTTGGAGAGGGCGAAGACCGACTCGGACTGGGCCAGGACGTCCATGTCCAGCCGCGTCTCCCGGACGTACCACGGCTCGACCGGATAGGCGCGCTCCCGGATCACGCGAACTCTCCGGTGTCGAGCAGGTCAGCAAGGTCGGTGACGACGATGTCGGCGCCGTGCGCCCGCAGTTCGTCGGCCTGGCCGACCCGGTCCACCCCGACCACGTACCCGAACCCGCCGCTTCGCCCGGCGGCGACCCCCGCGAGGGCGTCCTCGAAGACGGCGGCGTTGCGCGGGTCGACCCCGAGCAGCCTCGCGCCGGCCAGGAAGGTGTCCGGTTGCGGCTTGCCGCGCAGCCCCTCGGAACGGGCGACGAGCCCGTCCACCCGTGCCTCCAGCAGCGGTTCCAGTCCGGCGGCGGCAACCACCTCCCGGCCGTTCGCGCTGGCCGTGACGACCGCCCGGCGCAGGCCGGCAGCGGCGGCCGCCTTCAGGTAGTCGACCGAGCCGGGGTAGACGTCCACGCCGTGGGTGCGCAGCTGTTCCAGCAGCAACACGTTCTTGCTGTTACCGACCCCGTTGACGGTGTCGGCGTCCGGCGGGTCGTCGGGCGACCCCTCGGGCAGCACGACCCCCCGGGAGGCGAGAAAGGTGCGCACCCCGTCGGCACGCGGCCGGCCGTCGACGTAACGGTTGTAGTCCGGCCCCGGATCGAAGGGGCGGAACGCTTCGCCCGTGGTGGCGGCGCGGCGGCGCAGGAAGCCGTCGAACGTCTCGGCCCAGGCGGCGTTGTGCACCCGGGCGGTCTGCGTCAGCACACCGTCCAGATCGAAGAGGCAGGCGGTCACATGAGCAGGTAGGCCCAGCACGGTACGAATCTATCCAGACCTCCGCGCCCGCAAACCGCTTTCGGTCCGCTCGCTGCGCGGCTCAGTTCGGGCGCAGCGTCCAGACCACGGTCATCTCGCCGGTCGGCTTGCCCTCCTCGGTGGCGATCTCCACCCGCACCGGGAACTCCGGCCGCCGGCCGGACTCCAGTTCCGCGACCACCTCGGCGACCGGCCGGCCGAGGCGCGCGGTGGCCCGCACCGGGCCCAGGGCCAGCTTCCGGTACGCGATCTCGGCCCGTACCGCCAGCGGCGTGGCACGGTCGAGCAGCTGCCCGAACGCGGCCAGCACGACTGCGCCGGAGGCGGTCTCGCCGAGAGTGAACATGGCACCGGCGTGCGGGCCGGCGACGTGGTTGTGGGTGGCCGGCGAGTCGGGCAACCGTACGGTCGCCCGCACCCCGCTCTCCGCCTCGGGAGCCACCTCGACGAATTCGATACCGAGCGTGCGGGCGAACGGCACGGCCTCGATGATGCCGGCCGCCACCTGGCGCGAGTCGATGGTCATGACCCGACGCTACTAGCCAGTAACTTCACCCACAACCCACCCCAGGCCACATCGGTGATCGGGACGCCATTGACCCTAAAACGGCCGGGTAACGTCCATGGCGTCCTGATCACCGAGGCGCTGCGCGGGGCGCCGCCGGCGGTCAGCGCCAGCCGACGTCGATCCGGTCACCGCGCTCGTCGAAGAAGTGCAGCGCGTCCATGCGTACGGAGACGGCCAGGGCGTGACCGGCGGAGACCCCGGGGTACGGCGCGAGCCGCACCGCGAGCTCGGCGGGGCGACGGTGGTGCCGGCCCGGGTCGTTGAGGACGCTGGTGCGGGCGGCGGTGGCCGGAGCAGGCTCCTCCTCGGCGGCGCGACCGGTCAGCCGCTGCACGACCTGCCCGACGCGGCGCAGGCCCCGCTGGCTGGTGGGCGCGTCGACCCGGGTGCCCATCTCGTCCACCACGATCGCGGTGGCCCCGATGTCGAGGAAGGCGAGCGACTCGTGCCCGTGGTGCTCCAGGTAGCGGATCCGGCCGTGCAGTACGTCGCCCCGGGTGTCCGGCGCGACCGGGGTGAGCGCCTCGGCCCGCATGCCGACCACGATCCGCTCCCCGTGGTAGTGCGCGACGGCCCGGCTGCGGATGTCGTCCCACGGCAGGTGGAGCACCTGGTCGCCGAGGGTGAGGGTCACGTAGCGGTCGAGGTGGACGTAGACCGAGGCCTCCAGCAGGTTCATCCGCGGGCTGCCGAGGAACGCGGCCACGTAGAGGGTGGCGGGGCGGCCGTAGACCTGGGTGGGGGTGCCGACGTCCTGGAGCACGCCCTTTCGCATGATGGCGACCCGGTCGGCCATGGTCAGCGCCTCGGCCTGGTCGTGGGTGACGTAGATGGTGGTGACGCCCAGTTCCCGGGTCAGGCCGGAGATCTCCGCGCGCAGCTCGGCCCGGAGCCCGCTGTCGAGGTTGGACAGCGGCTCGTCCATCAGGAACAGGCCGGGCCGGCGGACGATCGCCCGGCCCATCGCGACCCGCTGGCGCTGCCCGCCGGAGAGCTGGCTGGGTTTGCGGCCGAGCACGTCGCCGATGCCGAGCGCGCTGGCCACGTCGGTGACCCGCTCGCCACGCGACGCGGGTTCCATCCCAGCCAGTTGGAGCGGGAAGGCGATGTTGTCGCCGACCGTCATGTGCGGGTAGAGCGCGAAGTCCTGGAAGACCATGGCGATCTTCCGGTCGCGCGGCGGCAGGTCGTTGGCCAGCTCGCCGTCGAGCAGCACCGCGCCCGACGTCGGGTCCTCCAGCCCGGCGACCATCCTCAGCACCGTGGACTTCCCGCAGCCCGAGGGGCCGAGCAGTACCATGAACTCGCCGTCGACAACGTCCAGATTGACGCTGTCGACGGCGAGGGTGCCGTCCCTGAACACCTTCGAGACATCCTTGAGCGCGACGGTTGTCACCGTGCCCTCCCCCCAGCTCGCGACCGAACCCGGAATGACTGTGACGAGGATCATCGGGTTCGCACATCGGGTAAACGTGCCATGTTCGGCTTGTGACGGCCCTGTGACGTCCACCGGTCAGCGGTCCGGCCGCGGCCCGCCGTGGTCCGGTCCGACGCGTCCCGCCGGGATCCGGTCCGGCCGTGCCGGAGCACCGCGCCGGCAGCCGGGGCGACGTCGCCGTCAGCAGCCGGGCCCGCCCGGCTCCGGCTGCTCGCCGAGGAAGACCCAGCGGGCCACCCGCTCGGCGGCGTGCCCGTCGTCGAGCGCGCAGAACCGGTCCCGGAACCGCTGCCGGGCCTCGCGCGTCGCCGCCGAGTCGACCCCGCCGGTGCGGAACAGGTCGAGCAGGCCGGTGAAACTGGTCGCCACCGCGCCCGGCGGCTGGGCGGTCACGTCGAAGTAGACGCCGCGGGCCAGCCGGTACGCCTCCCAGTCGGGGGCGTAGAGGACGATCGGGCGGTCGAGCACCGCGTAGTCGAACATCGCCGAGGAGTAGTCCGTGATGAGCACGTCCGCCATCAGGTAGAGGTCCTCCACCCGCGGATGGTCGCTGACGTCGCGTACCCGGTCCCGGGTGGGCCGCCGGGTGCTCCGGTCCCGGTCGTGGAAGTAGTGGCTGCGGATCAGCAGCCGGCCGGCCGGGCCGAGCGCGTCGAGCAGCCGCTCCGGGTCGAACGGCGGCCGGTAGCCGGGCAGGTGCTCCCGGTGCGTCGGGGCGTACAGGACGACCTGCTCGCCGAGGCCGAGGCCGAGCCCGGCGCGCAGCCGGAGGATCTCCTCGGTGGTCGCGGTGACCAGCCGGTCGTTGCGCGGGTAGCCGACCTCCAGGGTGGTGTACGCGGCCGGGTACGCGCGTTCCCACATCTGGCTGGAGAAGCTGTTGGCGCTGACGCTGTAGTCCCACCGGTCCACCCGGCGCAGCAGCCCGGCGAAGTCCATCCCGACCGCGCCGATCGGGTACCGCTGCTGGTCGAGCCCCATCACCTTCACCGGCGTGCCGTGGTGGGTCTGCACGTGCACGGTGCCCGGCCGCTTGCGGACGAAGGCCGGGAAGTTGACGTTGTTGACCAGCCACCGCGCCCGGGCCAGCGCCCGGTAGTAGGCGGGCGTCCCCGCGACCACGTACGCGACGCCTTCGGGCACGGTGTGCACCCGGTCCCGCCGGACGATCCACACCCCGTGGACCTCCGGCGCCAGCCGCCGGGCCGCCTCGAAGACGGCCGCCGGGTTGTCCACGTACCCGCGGTACCAGTAGGCCGCGTAGACGGCCAGCGTCGGGTCGACCGGCCGGCGTAGTTCGGCCCGGTAGTACTCCCGCAGCAGGGTGTCCCGGGTCAGCCTGGCCACCTGCCGGGCCCGGGGCGCGACCCGCCGCCGGGTGGTGCGGGCGGTACGCCGGGCGGCGTCCCGCGCCTGGTACGCGGTGCGCAGCGCGCTGAACGTACGCCAGCGGCCGGTGGCCACCAGCCGGTGCTTGAGCCCCTCCGCACCGGCCGGCGCCGGGTAGCCACCCGGGGGCATCCAGCGCGTGTGGTCGGCGGTGATCCGGGCGAAGAAGGCCGGCCGCAGCTCGGGGGCGATCCGCTCCCCGTTGCCGAGCACGCTCAGGTAGTGCCAGATCATCCGCTCGAAGACCGCGGGGCGCAGGTCGTCGACCGTCGGCCCCCAGTCGTCCATCAGCCGGAACACCCGGTGCCACTGGTGGAAGACCTCGAAGTGCCGCTCACCCCTGGTCCTGGTGATCGCCCCGGTGCGGCGCTGCCGGTAGTTGACGCAGACCCGGTCCAGCACGGCGATCCGCTCGGCGGCCATCAGCACCGGGTAGCTGAACGAGACGTCCTCGTACCAGCCGGGGGCGAAGCGCAGCCCGAGGTCGAGCAGGAACTGCCGGCGGACCAGCCGGTTCCAGGCGGTGTGCAGCAGCCCCAGCGCCTCAGGCCGGTCCCGCAGCCGGAAGGTCTCCTCGCCGGGTGGCTCCGGGAACACCTCCGCCATGGCGCTGGGGCTGGTGGTGTCGTTCCAGTACGTCCGGACGTGGTCGACCAGGAGCACGTCCGGCCGGCTGGCGCGGAGACGCTCGACCACCTCGGCGAGGCAGTCGGGGGCGAGCCAGTCGTCGCCGTCGACGAACCAGACGTACTCGCCGGTGGCCCGGTCCAGCCCGAGGTTGCGGGCCGGACCGAGCCCGACGTTCTCCGTCAGCCGGACGGCGTGCATCCGCCGGTCGCGGGCCGCGTACTCGGCGAGGATCTCGCCGCTGTCGTCCGGCGAGCAGTCGTCGACACCGATCACCTCGATGTCGTCGACCGGCTGGTCGAGGATGGAGTCCAGGCATTCGCGCAGGTATCCCTGCACCCGGTAGGCCGGCACGACGAAGCTGATCAAGGTCATCGGCCGGCCCCTCCGTCAGCCCGGCGAGCGACCTCCCGCGCCGACCAGGCCCACCGACGCCCGCGCGGCGCGGGCGGGCAGGACGACCCAGGCGAGGGCGACACTCCCCACGAAAACCACGAGAAGGTACGTACCGAGTGTAGCCATCCCGATACCCGCAAAACCGACGATCGCCGCCAGGGCCAGCAGCACCGACCGCCCCTCCCAGCCCAGCGTGCCACCGTGTAGCGGCGGGGCGGCCTGCCGCTTCTCCAGCCGCGCGGTCAGGTCGTAGTGGTGCAGGGTCAGCACAAAGAGGTACCCGAAGATCAGCCACGGCGGCACGTCGCCGACCACCCCGACCGCGATGGCGAACAGAAACTCGCCGGCCCGCAACGCGGCCGGGACCAGCCAGTCCAGCGGCCCGTCGTGCGCCGCCCGCGCCCCGCCGCCGGCCAGCAGCAGCCCCGCCAGGGCCAGCAGCAGCGTCCACCGGGGCGGCGGGGCGGCCTCGCCCCCGCGTAGCGCGACGAGCAACAGGATCACCGCCGGCAGCGCGGACAGGACCGCCAACGTCAGCGGCCCCGGCCGGCGGGCCAGCGGGAACCGGGCGACCAGCGGCCCGTCGTCGCGGTACAGGGTGGCGTCGACCGTGTCCAGCACCGGCACCCGCATCCAGCGGGCCCGCAGCGTACGCAGCGCCCCGGTGTACGCGAAGGCCAGCACCCCCCAGGCCAGCACCGCGTACAGGCTGACCAGCGGGCCGAACAGCGCCACGGTCAGCGCGATCAGCGCCCACCGCTCCCCGATCGGGAAGACCACCGTCCGCTTCAGCCAGTACGACACCGAACCCGTGTCGGCCTGCACCCGGTTGGAGGCGGCGTTCAACTTGTCGCCGATGCCACCTCCCCCGGCTTCCGTCGCCTTCGGCCGGCGGGCCGCCTCGTCGTGCAGCACGCCGTACCAGGTGTCCGTCATGTGCCGGACGGTCTGCAGGGTGATCGCGGCGATCGCCAGCGCCCAGCCGTACCGGAAGCCGGCCTGGGTCGCCCCGAAGCCGAGGCCGGCGTAGACCACGTACTCCTTCGCCCGGTCGGCCATGGTGTCCAGCCAACCGCCCCAGGCGCTGAAGTGCCGGGTGTAGCGGGCGACCTGGCCGTCCACGCAGTCCAGCACGAAGCCGAGGTAGAGCAGCACCGCCCCGACGACCAGCGCCGGGCGCCCGCCGACGCCGAAGAGCACGGCGGCGGCCACCGCGAAGGCCACCGAGATCATCGTGACGGCGGTCGGGCCGAGCCCGAGCCGGGCCGACGCCTTCGTCACGTACGGGGACCAGGTGCTGACGAAGAAGGTGGTGAAGAAGTCGTCCCGCTCCTTCACCGAGAGCTTCAGCTCGGCCCGGTCCTCGTCGACGGCGGCCACGGCCGCCTCCGCGGCGGCCAGCCCCGCCGGGTCGCCCACCCGGTGCGCCACGAGCAGGCGTACCCGCTGGGCGAACGTCAACCCACCGAGCCCGGTGAGGCCCGCGAAGAGCCGGTCCACGGCGGGCCCGGTCACCGGCGGCGCGGCGGCGGGCGTCACCCCGGCGGCGGCGCGCGCGGCGGCGGCGAGTGACGGCAGGTCGTCGACGCCGACCCGCAGCGCGCCGCCGAAGACGCCGGTCGCCCCGCCGCCGAGCGTCTCCGCCGGCCCGGCCTCGACCACCTGGCCGCGCTCCTCGCGCACGGCCGTGCGCCCGTGCCCGGGCGGGTCGGTGAGCACCAGCGCGACCGTCGGCCCGACCGGGCTGGTGGCCAGGTGCCGCAGGACGGCGGTGTGCGCGACCAGGTCGGCGCCGGTGACGAGCACCGGGCCGGTGGCCGCGTCGACGAGGGTGGCCAGCTCGGCCAGGTCGGCGACCTGACGCACCTCGTCCGCCCCGGCCCGACGCAGCTGGTCGGCCAGCCGATCGGCGAGGGATTCGCCCGAGCCGGTCGGCAGGCTCGCGGCCGGGGCGTCGGCGGCGAGCACGATCGCGAGCGTCACCGCGGAACCGCGGCGTGGTACGCGTGCAGCGCCTCGGCGATCGTGCCGTCGACGCTCAGCCGGCCCCCGTCGAGGTACAGCCCCCGACGGCAGAACCGGGTCAGGTCCTTTTCGTTGTGTGACACCAGCACCAGTGTTCGCCCCTCCCCGAGCAGACGGTCGATCGTCGCATAACACTTCTTGCGGAACTCGTCGTCCCCGACCGCGGTCACCTCGTCCATGAGCAGGATCGGGTGCGGCAGGTGCGAGATGATGGCGAACCCGAGCCGGACCTTCATGCCGGACGAATAGTGCCGCACCGCCGTGTCGACGGCGCGCTCCACCTGCTCGCCCGCGAACGAGACGATGTCGTCGAAGTGTCGCCGCAGGTAGCTCGCCGAGAGCCCGTGCAGACCGCCGACCAGGTAGAGGTTCTCCCGCCCGGTCAGGTCGTTGGAGAACCCGGCGGAGAGCTCCAGCAGCGGCGCGACGTCCCCGCGCACCCGGATCCGGCCCTCGTCGGGGATGAGCACGCCGGCGATCAGCCGCAGCAGGGTGCTCTTGCCGGTGCCGTTGCGGCCGATGACGCCGACGGTCTCCCCCGCCCGGACCGAGAACGACACATCCCGCAGCGGCCAGAACCGGCCGTCGGCCGCGCCACGCCGCCCCCCGTGGATGAACAGCTCCCGCAGCCGCAACTGCCGCCGCCGGTTGCGGACGAACCGGATGCCGAGCCCCTCCGCCTCGATGATCGGGTCGGCCATCTCTACAGTTCCTTGAGCACGGCGGGTTCGAGCCGGCGGAACGACCACCAGCCGGCGGCCAGCACCAGCAGGCTGACGCCGACGGTGGTGGCGAGCAACCGGGCGTCCGGGAACTCGTCCGGGTACCAGACCGCGTGGTGCAGCTGGAAGATGCCGACCAGCGGGTTCAGCTCGTACGCGACCTTCAGCCAGCCCGGCAGTCCGGCGTCCCGCACGAGGCTCAACGGGTAGATGATCGGGGTGGCGTAGAAGAGCACCCGGACGACCAGCCGCATGAAGCGCTCGACGTCGCGCATCAGCACGTTGGTCGCCGAGAGCAGCAGCGCCAGCCCGACCAGCAGGACCGCCTGCACCGCCACCGCGAGCGGCAGGGCCAGCAGCGACCAGCCCAGCCGGATCCCGCCGGACGCGGCGTACCCGATGGCGATGGCCAGCAGGATCGGCAGGCCGGCGGCGTACTCGGCGAAGCGGCCGGTGACCCGGCCGATCGGGAAGACCTGCCGTGGCACGTTCATCGTCGTGATCAGCCTCGCCTGGCCGGTCAGCGCGTTGGTCGCCTCACTCAGCGCCGAACTGGTCCACATCCAGGCGAAGATCCCGGTGAGCAGGAACAGCGGGTACGAGTCGGCCGCGTCACCGAGGTGGCGGTTGGTGTCCCGGGAATACAGCACCCCGAAGACGAACCAGTAGATCGCCCCCATGCCGAGGGGCTCGATCAGCGACCAGAGGTACCCGAGCACGGACTGCTGGTACTTCACGGCGAGGTCGCGCCTGACGAGGATGCGCAGCGAGGTGCGGTGCGACCACAACGCCGCGATGCCAGAGGTCACCGCCGCCTCCCGCCTCACCGGACGGACGACAGGCTAGCAGTCGGTGAGCGAGATTCCTCAGCACTCGATCACGTTGACGGCCAGTCCGCCGCGCGCCGTCTCCTTGTATTTGACCTTCATGTCCGCGCCGGTCTCGCGCATGGTCTTGATGACCTTGTCCAGCGAGACGTGGTGCACCCCGTCGCCGCGCAGCGCCAGCCGGGCGGCCGTGATCGCCTTGATGCTAGCCACCGCGTTCCGCTCGATGCAGGGGATCTGCACCAGACCACCGACCGGGTCGCAGGTGAGCCCGAGGTTGTGTTCCATGCCGATCTCGGCGGCGTTCTCCACCTGCTCCGGGGTGCCGCCCAGCGCCTCGGCCAGCCCGGCGGCGGCCATCGAGCAGGCCGAGCCCACCTCGCCCTGGCAGCCCACCTCGGCGCCGGAGATCGAGGCGTTCTCCTTGAACAGCACGCCGATCGCGCCTGCCGCCAGCAGGAACCGGACCACCCCGTCCTCGGAGGCGCCCGGGACGAACCGGGTGTAGTAGTGCAGCACCGCCGGGATGATCCCGGCCGCCCCGTTGGTGGGTGCGGTGACGACCCGGCCGCCGGCCGCGTTCTCCTCGTTGACGGCGAGGGCGAAGAGGGTCACCCAGTCCATCGCCCGCAGCGGGTCGGTGGAGTCGGACTCCGTCTCCAGGCTGCGGCGCAGCTCGGCGGCGCGGCGGCGGACCTTCAGCCCGCCGGGCAGTACCCCGTCCCGCGAGCAGCCCTGCTCGACGCACTCCCGCATCACCCGCCAGATCTCCAGCAGGCCGGCGCGCACCTCGCCCCCACTGCGCCAGGACAGCTCGTTGGCGAGCATCACCTCGCTGATCGACAGCCCCGTCGACGCGGTCACGTCCAGCAGTTGCGCACCGGTGAGGAACGGGTGCCGTACGCGCGTGGCGTCCGGCTTGATCCGGTCCGCCCCGGCCGCCGCCTCGTCCACCACGAATCCGCCACCGACCGAGTAGTACGTCCGGACCCGCAGCTCCGCGCCCCTGTCGTCGTACGCGACGAAGGTCATCCCGTTGGGGTGGTACGGCAGCGAGCGGCGCCGGTGCAGCACCACGTCCCGGTCCGGATCGAAGTCGATCTCGTGCGCGTCGAGCAGGCTCAGCCGACGCTCGGCGCGGATCCGGGTGACCCGCGCGTCGACCGTGTCGGTGTCGACCGTCTCCGGGGCCTCGCCGGCCAGCCCGAGCAGCACCGCCCGGTCGCTGCCGTGGCCGTGCCCGGTGGCGCCCAGCGAGCCGAAGAGTTCCGCCTGCACCCGCACCGTGCCGGCCAGCAACCCGTCGGCCTTCAGCCCGGCGGCGAAGGTGCGGGCTGCCCGCATCGGCCCCACCGTGTGCGAGCTGGACGGCCCGATACCGACGCTGAAGAGGTCGAAAACGCTGATCATGACTGCACTTCCTCGCCGTCGTACCCTCGCGGGGTGCCGGCCCGTTCGTGGCCGACCCGGTCCGGGCGGCCGTGCGGCACCCGGGGTGTGGGTGCCCAACCGGCGAGCCTACCCGCCCAGCTCAGCGGCTGCCCGTGATCGCGGACCGGGGGCGTCGCGGGGGTGCTCCCTGGGTAACCACCTACGGGTACGGGCGCCGCCGATCCTCCTCGCGACCGAGGGCGCGGCGGCCACCCCTTCCTACCGTTGAGGACAGCGGCGGCGTACGCCGCAGAGTGGGAGTACGACGATGAGTCGCAAACTGGTCCGGCCCCGCCAGGGGCGCATGTTCGCCGGCGTCTGCGCCGGCCTGGCCCAGCGTTTCGGCAGGTCGGCCGGCTTCGTCCGGCTGCTGTTCCTGCTGTCGCTGCTGCTGCCCGGCACCCAGGTCGTCATCTATCTGGTCCTCTGGGTCCTGATGCCAAACGAGGACCGCTACGCCGCCGCCCGCTACTGATCCACCCCACCCCCGCCCAGCCACGGAGGTGAGCACCGCAGCGGCACCCGTCCCGTCGACCGGGGCGGGCGCCGTCGCGTCGGTGGGGCCCGCCGTCACGGAGCGGTGTACGTGACCGTCACCTTCTCGTAGCCGAGGGAGCGGAGCAGTCCCTCCAGCATCTTGCGGGTGTTCCCCTCGGCCCGCTGGGTCAGGCCGCTGTCGCGGGCGGCGCCGGTGATCCGTTCCTCGGCGAGCTGGTAGACCTGCTGCTGGCGGTTGGGGTCGCCCTTCACCAGCTCGCCGACCCGGTTGAGCAGCCCGCGCTCCTCGGCGAAGACGTAGCTCTTCTCCAGGTCGAGGTTGGCCTTGCCGAGCTGCGGCGCCGGTAGTTTGATCTCCACCGACCTGCCGTCGGCCGACTCGACCACCGCACCCTCGGAGATCTTGGCAAAGTCGACGTACGCCTCGACGCTGCCCGCGCCGACGAAGAGGGTGCGCTGGCTGAGCAGCCAGTCGGGCACGTTGCGCCGGTCGTTCTGGAGATCGACGACCACCTGGAAGTTGCCCTCGGCCGCGACGTAGCGGCTGAGATCCTGGATCGACTTGAGCAGGGGCGGCTGGCTGCGGTCGGTCTGCTCCTTGGCGAACGGGTTGCGGAAGTCCGGCAGCAGACCCGTGGCCTGCACGCCGAGCAGCACGACCACCGCCATCGCCGCCACGCCGAGCACCCAGAGCAGGCCCCGGGCGGGGCCACCCGCCGGCTGTGGCGCACCCCGCTCCGCCTCGGGTGTGACAGCCGACCGTTCCTTGAGCGCCTCGCCGGTCGGGTAGCCGGGAAACTCCCTCGTGGGCTCGTTGATGTCACCGTCGCGGGCCATGGCCCTCACCGTCCTCGTCAGACACGTCGTCTGAAGATGACGGTACGGCTCTCGTACGACAGCCGCTCGCTGAGCGGAACGACCGGGCGGAACCGCCGCGCCGGTTTGGCGAAACCGCAGGTCAGCACGGGTCGGAAAGCCGACCGGCCGAGCTACTCGATCGGCCCGGAGAGGACGAGCACCCGGGCGTGGATCTGGTTGCGCTGCTGGAGCGCCGCCCGCAGGGCGCGATGCAGCCCGTCCTCCAGGTAGAGCCCGCCGTTCCACTGCACCACGTGCGGGAAGAGGTCACCGTAGAAGGTGGAATCCTCGGCGAGGAGCTTGTCCAGCGCCAGCTCGCGCTTGGTGGTGATCAACTGGTCCAGGCGCAGCGGCCTCGGCGGGATCTCCGCCCACTGCTTGAGCGTCAGGTTGTGCTCCGGGTAGGGACGCCCGTCCCGAACCGCTCTGAAGATCACGACGGTACGCTCCCCTCCCCCTGGCAGGGCCGACCCACGACACCGGGTCGGGTCGCGGCGCGGCACCGCGACCCGCGGCACCGATGACCGTGCCAGCGTAGCGGGCGGTGGCACACCGCGTTCTGCTCCCTGATGTCAGTTTCACTACCCACCGTCCGATTCGCCACCGGACGAAACACCTGATGAGGCACCTGACCGGACATCGCCCCCCGGTCAGCTCCACCGCCCCCGCCGGACCACCTCCTCCACCGGGCGGCGCCCCCGGCGCAGCGACGGTGACCGGTGGTCGGGCGCAGGATAACCCACCGTGACGGCACCGACGGGCTCGTACTCCGCCGGCACCCCGAACGCCTCCCGGTACGCGTCGAGGCGCGGCGACGGAATGCCGAAGAAGCAGGCCCCCAGCCCCTCGTCCACGGCGGTCAGCAGCATCAGCAGGGCGGCGAAGCCGGTGTCCACGTACCAGTAGGGCACCGGCCAGCGCTCCGTCGAGCGGTCCGCCCAGCCCTTGTCCGGTTCCGCGTACCGCTCCAGGTAGGCCGACCGGTTCGCGTGCGGGACGACGATCAGCGGGGCCCGGCGCATCCCCGCCAGCCACCGTTCCCGGCCGCCGCCGCCCGGCGTGGTCGCCGCCCAGAACCGCTCCCGGTCCTCCGGCGTCTCCAACACCAGGAAACCCCAGCCCTGGGCGAAGCCGGCCGACGGCGCGCGGACGGCGTGGTCGAGCAGCCGCTGCACCACGTCGGGCGGGACAGGACGGTCCGGGTCGTAGTTACGCACCATCCGGCGTCGCCGGACCACCTCGCTGAACTCCATGCGCTCCCCCGCTCAGGCCCCGGGCCGTACGCCCCACACACCCCGCCACGTCGCACCCGGCTTCAGGGTGATCACGTCGCGCCCCGAGCGGAACGCGTCCGGCGGGCAGGTCATCGGTTCCACCGCCACGGAGCGGCGTCGCCGGTCGCCGGGCAGGGCGTCGCCGGTGAACACCTGCCACCAGCCGAACTCCCGGTCCGCCCAGATCCGCACCCCCGCCACCCCGTCCGGGGCGGCCAGGCTCACCACCGAACCGCCGTCGTCGTCGCGGATCACGTCACCGAAGGTGAGGTCGAGCCGGGCGTCGCCGAGCCGGCGGGGGCTGGTCCAGTCGTACTCGGTGCCGGCGACCGGGGTGCCGCCCATCGGCAGCAGCCGCGAGTCCACCTGCAACCGCATCCGGGCCGGCAGCCGCATCGACAGGTCGTTCACCGCCACCCCGGGCACCCGCAGGTACGGGTGCACGGCGAAGCCGAACGGCGCGGGCTCGGTGCCGAGGTTCGTCGCCTCGTGCTCCGCGCGCAGCCCGTCCGGGCCGACACTCCACCGGGTACTCAGCCGCAGCGGCCACGGGTAGCCCGGCTGCGGCGGCAGGTCGTAGCCGACGGTCACCGCCTCGGGCGACCGCTCCACCAGTCGCCACGGCACCCAGTTGACCAGCCCGTGGATCGCCACCGCCCGGTCCGGCTCGCTGAGCGTGAGCTGCAACGACCGCTCGCCGAACGTGTAGCGCCCGTCGCGGATCCGGTTCGGCCAGGGGGTCAGCACCTGCCCCGCGCAGCCGGGGCAGATCTCGTCGGCGTCGTACCCGTCGAGGCAGTCGGTCCCGTCGAGACGGTATGTCCGGACCCCACCGCCCACCTCCACGATGACGGCCTCGTGGCCGGCGGCGGAAATGGTCCACTGTGCGCCCGAGGGCGGACGCTGGTCGGGGGTGTCCATGCGGGGGACCCTAACGGTTCCCGTTCCGCCGTCGCTCGCCCCGACCGGGCCCGTCACGCCCGGCCTTCGCCGGAGGACGCCGCCGCCCGGTAGCGCAGCAGCACCGGGAACGCCACCGCGAGCAGCACCGCGAGCGCCGCCGAGAGCAGCCCGCCGCCGACCCAGGCGACGCCGCCGCCGAAGCCGGCCGCCACCGCGCCGGCCCGCAGGTCGCCGAGGCGCGGGCCGCCGGCGATGACGACCGTGTTGACGCCCATGAGCCGACCACGCATCCGGTCCGGCGCGTAGACCAGCAGCATCGACTGCCGCAGCACCGCGCTGACCAGGTCGGCCGCCCCGGCCACCGCGAGCAGCAGCACCATCAGCCAGAGCTGGCCGGCCAGCCCGGCCGCCGCCACGGCCAGGCCCCAGCCGACCACCGCCCCCACCAGCACCAGCCCCTGCCGGCGCAGCCGGCCGATCCAGCCGGAGGTCAGCCCGCCGAGCATCGCGCCCGCCGCGATCGCGCTGTAGAGCCAGCCGACCGCCGCGCCGCCGCCGAACCGTTCCTCGGCGACCTCGGGGAAGAGCGCCCGGGGCATCGCCAGCACCATCGCGATCAGGTCGATGACGAAGGAGAGCAGCAACACCGGCGTGGTCGCCAGGTAGCGCAGCCCGTCGACGATGCTGGCCAGCCCGGCCCGCCGTGGGGTGTCCGTTCCGTCCGGGTCCGGCTCCGGTGGCATGGCCGGCAGCTTCACGGTCGCCCAGACGGCGACCGTGTAGAGCACCGCGTCGGCCGCGTACGCGATCGGCAGGCCGAGGCCGGTGCCCCACCAGGCGAAGATCAGGCCGGCGACCAGCGGGCCGAACACCGAGGCGGCCGTGTAGGTGGTGAAGTTCAGGGTGCTCGCCGCCGGCACCAGTTCCGCCGGCACCAGCCGGGGCAGGATCGCGTTGCGGGTGGGCGAGCTGACCGCGAAGGCGATCGACTGCACCGCCACCAGGGCGAGCAGCAGCAGCGGGCTGCCGATCCCGAGCACGGCCTGTACCGCCAGGCCGAGCGTGGCGGCCCAGAGCACCGCCGCCGTCACCAGCAGCACCTTGCGCCGGTCGTGCGCGTCGGCGACCGCGCCGCCCCACAGCCCGAAGACCAGCAGCGGTACGAACGCCGCGATCCCGATCAGGCCGACCCAGAGGGAGCTTCCCGTCAGCGCGTACATCTCCACCGGCACGGCGACCGCGGTGAGCTGGATGCCGAACATCGCGATGCCGTTGCCCAGCCACATCCGCCGGTACGCCGGCACGGCCAGCGGACTCACGTCGATCGCGAACCGGCGCAGCCCTCGTGCCCGGGCGTCCCTGAGCTGGGTCACGGCGCCAGCCGCTCGACGATCCACTCCCCGGGCCCGGTGAGCCGGAACCGCAGCCGGTCGTGCAGCCGGCTGGCCCGGCCCTGCCAGAACTCCACCGACTCGGGCCGCACCCGCAGCCCGCCCCAGTGCGGCGGGGCGGGGATCGGCTCGACCTCGGCGAACCGCTCCGCCGCCGCCCGGTACGCCTCGTCCAGCACGACCCGGTCGGGGATCACGCGGGACTGGGTGCTGGCCCAGGCGCCGAGCTGGGAGCCGCGCGGCCGGCTGGCGAAGTACTCCTCCGTCTCCGCCCGGTCGACCCGCTCGACCCGGCCGGCCACCACCACCTGCCGGTGCATCGGGAACCAGGGGAAGACGAGGCTCACGTACGGGTTGGCGGCCGCCTCGGCGCCCTTACGCGACCCGTAGTTGGTGAAGAAGACGAAGCCCTGCGGGTCGTACCCCTTCAGCAGCACGGTCCGCGCGCTCGGGCGGCCCGTGGCGTCGGCGGTACCGACCACCATCGCGTTCGGTTCGGGCAGCCCGGCGGCGACCGCGTCGGCGAACCAACGGGCGAACTGGCTGTGCCAGTCGGCGGCCAGGTCAGCGTCGGAAAGGCCCAGCTCCGCGGCGTACTCGTTACGCATGGCGGCCGGCCGGGCTGTGTCCCCCGTCACGTTCCCTCTCCTTCTCGTCAGCCCGACCCACCCCCTGCGGCGCAGGCCAGCCCGTACCGCCCAGTGTCACCGACGCGGCCCGGGCGTCCCCGACCGGGGATGTCGCGTGCGGCACATTCGCTGTGGGTCGCGGATCTGGTTACCCAGCAGGCAAGATGTCACGAACACATCCCTGAGGGTCGCCTAAGGCGTTCGCCCGGCTGGGCCGGGACCGGAGCCCCGGGCGGGCGCACCGAGCAGATCCAGGAGAACGAGATGGCCGATTTCAAACCCGGGCTGGAGGGCGTCGTAGCCTTCGAGACCGAGATCGCCGAACCCGACCGCGAGGGCGGCGCGCTGCGCTATCGCGGGGTCGACATCGAGGATCTGATCGGTCAGGTCTCCTTCGGCAACGTGTGGGCGCTGCTGGTCGACGGGCGGTTCGGCCCGGGCCTGCCGCCGGCGGAGCCGTTCCCGGTGCCGGTGCACTCCGGCGACATCCGGGTGGACGTGCAGTCCGCGGTCGCGATGCTGGCCCCGTACTGGGGTCTCAACCAGCTGCTCGACATCTCCGACGAGCAGGCCCGCGAGGACCTCGCCCGGGTGTCGGTCACCGCGCTCTCCTTCGTCGCCCAGTCGGCGCGCGGCCTGGGCCTGCCGGCGGTGCCGCAGAAGGAGATCGACAAGGCGTCCACCATCGTCGAGCGCTTCATGAAGCGCTGGCGGGGCGAGCCGGACCCGCGGCACGTCAAGGCCGTCGACGCCTACTTCATCTCGGCCGCCGAGCACGGCCTGAACGCCTCCACCTTCACCGCCCGGATCGTCGCCTCCACCGGCGCGGACGCCGCGGCCTGCATCTCCTCCGGCATCGGCGCCCTCTCCGGCCCGCTGCACGGCGGCGCCCCGTCCCGCGTGCTCAGCATGCTGGAGGTGGTCGAGCGCAGCGGCGACGCCGAGGGCTACGTCAAGGGCGTCCTCGACCGGGGCGAGCGGCTGATGGGCTTCGGTCACCGCGTCTACCGGGCCGAGGACCCGCGCGCCCGCGTGCTGCGCCGCACCGCCAAGGAGCTGGGCGCGCCGCGCTTCGAGATCGCCGAGGCGCTGGAGAAGGCCGCCCTGGCCGAGCTCCAGGCCCGCCGGCCGGACCGGGTGCTCGCCACCAACGTCGAGTTCTGGTCGGCCGTGGTGCTGGACTTCGCCGAGGTGCCGGCGCACATGTTCACCTCCATGTTCACCTGCGCCCGGATGGGCGGCTGGAGCGCGCACATCCTGGAGCAGAAGAAGCTCCAGCGGCTGGTCCGCCCGTCGGCCCGCTACGTCGGCCCGGGCACCCGCAAGCCGAGCGAGGTCGAGGGCTGGGACGCCATCCCGCACGGCGTCTGACCTGTGAGGAAGGGCCTCTTCCTATCGCCTGGGCGATAGGAAGAGGCCCTTCCTCACACCTGGGCACCCGCGGGCGGCGGCGGCCGGGGCGGCGCCGGCTGGCGTTGTGGTGCACGACTCAGCGCCGCTGGTGGGACCAGCAGCCGAATGGGCCGGCCCGGGTGGGAGGATGAAGGCCGGCAGTGTCGCCGGACCGGGCCCGGGTCCCGGCCACGTCGTGCGCCTGAGCGCGCGTCCGCCGTCGATCCGCGCCCACCTGAACACCGGGCCCGCTCTCGCCCATGCGGAAGGATCTCGACAACCGTGGCTGACGCACCGACCATCCGGATTCCCGACGACCTCAGGCCCGCCGACGGGAGGTTCGGCTGCGGGCCGTCCAAGGTCCGTCCGGCGGCGGTCTCCGCCCTCGCCGACGTGACGACCAGTTACCTGGGCACCTCGCACCGGCAGAAGACCGTCCGCGACCAGGTGGCCCGGCTGCGCCGCGGCATCGCCGACTTCTTCTCCCTCCCCGAGGGCTACGAGGTGGTGCTGGGCAACGGCGGCACCACGGCGTTCTGGGAGGTCGCGACGTTCGGCCTGGTCCGGGACCGGGCACAGTTCGCCAGCTTCGGCGAGTTCGGCGCGAAGTTCGCCAAGTCGGTCAGGGACGCCCCGTTCCTCGGCGAGCCGACCATCCGCAAGTCGGAGGCCGGCAGCGCCCCCACCCTGGCCGCGGAGGCCGGGGTGGACGTCTACGCCACCCCGCACAACGAGACCTCGACGGGTGTCGCGGTGCCGATCAGCCGGGTGGCCGGCGCCGACCCGGGCTCGCTGCTGCTGGTCGACGCCACCTCGGGCGCCGGCGGCCTGGACGTCAACGTCGGCGAGACCGACGTCTACTACTTCGCGCCGCAGAAGTGCTTCGGCTCCGACGGTGGCCTGTGGCTGGCCCTGATGTCCCCGGCCGCGCTGGACCGCGCCGGTGAGATCAAGGCGTCCGGCCGGTACATCCCGGCCTTCCTCGACCTGGTCACCGCGATCGACAACTCGCGGCTGGAACAGACCTACAACACGCCGGCGTTGGCCACGATCTTCCTGGCCGCCGAGCAGACCGACTGGATGAACTCCCAGGGCGGGCTGGCCTGGGCGGCCAAGCGCACGGCCGAGAGCGCCGCGATCGTGTACGGCTGGGCGGAGCGCTCCGAGGTGGCGACGCCGTTCGTCACCGACCCGGCGCTGCGTTCCAACGTGGTCGCCACCATCGACTTCGCCGACTCCGTCGACGCCACCGCGGTCGCCAAGGTGCTGCGCGCCAACGGCATCGTGGACACCGAGCCGTACCGGAAGCTGGGCCGCAACCAGCTTCGCGTCGCGCTCTTCCCGGCCGTCGAGCCGGCCGACGTCGAGGCCCTTACCGCGTCGATCGACTACGTGGTCGAGCGGCTCTGATCGTCGTCACGGTCGGTGGCCGCAGAATGTGTCGGCGGCCACCGACCGTGATCATTGCCGCAGCTCAGTCACGACATGCGGGTGTCGCATCCCCCACCTCCGGGCAGATGCGCGTACGGTGGTGCGAGGACGCCCGGGTGGCCGGCTCGTGGCGTGACGGCCAGCGAAGCGGGACGGAGGCAACGCATGCGCCCAGTACGCTTCGTCGCCCTCTCCGAGGACGGCCAGGCCATGGTGCTCGCCGACGAGGTCGGGCGACTGCTCGCCCTGCCCATCGACGAGCGCATCGCCGGCGCGTTGCACGCCGAGCCCGGTGCCCCGCCGCTCGCGGTGGCCCCGGCGGCCGGCGTCGACCCGGTGCCCTCACTCTCTCCACGGGACATCCAGGCGAAGATCCGCTCCGGCGAGTCCGCCGAGGACGTCGCCCGCATCGCCGGCGTGCCGGTCGACCGGGTGCTGCGTTACGCCGGCCCGGTGCTCCAGGAGCGGGCGATGCTCGCCCAGCACGCCCGGCGCACCCGGCTCAAGGGCGCCGAGAAGCCCACCCCGCTCGCCGAGGTGGTCAACGGCCGGCTGGCCCAGCACGGGATCGACACCGAGAAGATCTCCTGGGACGCGTGGCGCCGCGACGACGGCACCTGGCGGATCGTGGCGACCTGGCCGTCGGGCAAGGCGACCGCGCAGGCGATCTGGGATCTCGACAAGACCCGGCAGACGGTCACCCCGCACGACGACATGGCGCAATATCTTTGCGCCGAGCGCCCCACCCCGATCCTCGGCCAGGAGCCGGCGCCGGAGCGGGGCGGCCACGCGCTGCCCGGTCCGTCGCGCGGCGAGCCGAGCCGGGGCGGGCACGGCCTGCCGGCGGCGGCCGAGCACAGCCGCCCCGGCCGCGATCCGATCCGGGCCGGGCGGGACGCCCTGCTCGCCTCCCTCGACCGTCCGCTGGGCTCGACCTCGGGCCGCGGCCTCGAACCGCGTACCCCGGCTGCCCTGGCCGGGCAGGACGCGCCGCGCCAGCGGCCGGTCGGCGGTGGGGCGGCGGCACTGCTCGGCGGTGGTCAGGGTTCCGCCTTCGACGACGATTCGGACGCGCCGAAGGAGGTGCCGGCCGTGCCGTCGCTGGCGGTGCTCCGGCCCCGGCGCACGGGTGCGCCGGCGGCAGCCGCCGAGGCGACCGACGCCGGTGGCAAGCCGCGCAAGCGCCTGCCGAGCTGGGACGACGTGCTCTTCGGCAGCGGCCCGGCCGCCCGCGAGTCCTCGTGACCGTCTGACGCCGGCGACGACCGTCGCCGGCGTCGACGCGAGGCGCTCGAAGTCCCGCCGTGGCAGGGTGGCCTCATGGAGTACACGAACCTTGGCCGTACCGGCCTGTCGGTCAGCCGCCTCTGCCTCGGCACGATGAACTTCGGGCCGCAGACCACCGAGCCGGACAGCTTCGCGATCATGGACCGGGCCCTCGAACACGGGATCAACTTCTTCGACACCGCCGACGTCTACGGCTGGCAGACCGGTGAGGGGATCACCGAGCAGATCATCGGGCGCTGGTTCGCCCAGGGCGGCGGCCGGCGGGAGAAGGTCGTGCTGGCCACCAAGGTCTACGGCAAGATGGGCGACTGGCCCAACGAGCAGGGCCTCTCCGCCCGGCACATCGTCCGGGCCTGCGAGGATTCGCTGCGCCGCCTCCAGACCGACACCATCGACCTCTACCAGATGCACCACGTCTCCCGGAGCACGCCGTGGGAGGAGATCTGGCAGGCCATGGAGACCCTGGTCGCCCAGGGCAAGGTGCTCTACGTCGGATCGTCCAACTTCGCCGGTTGGCACATCTCCGTGGCGCAGGAGGCGGCGGGGAAGCGCCACTTCCTCGGTCTCGTCTCCGAACAGTGCATCTACAACCTGATGACCCGACACGTCGAGCTCGAGGTGGTGCCGGCTGCGCAACACCACGGCCTGGGCATCATCCCGTGGTCGCCGCTGCACGGCGGGCTGCTCGCCGGCGTACTGCGGAAGATGGCCGAGGGCGGGGCCGCGCGCGGGGCCAGCGGTCGCTCCGCCGACGCGCTCGCCGAGCACCGGCCGACCATCGAGGCGTACGAGAAGCTCTGCGGCGACCTCGGTCACGACGCTGCGGACATGGCCCTCGGCTGGCTGTTGTCCAGGCCCGGGGTGACCGCCCCGATCATCGGGCCGCGCACCGTCGACCAGCTCGACCGTTCCCTGGGCGCCCTGGCCGTCTCCCTCGACGAGGACACCCTCACCCGGCTGGACGAGCTCTTCCCACCCGTCGGCAACGGCGGGCCGGGCCCGGAGGCCTGGGCCTGGTAGAGCCCCGTCGGTCAGAGGGGCCAGGCGGCCAGCCGCTCGTACGTGTGGCGGGGGCCGGGGTGGCTGCGCACGAGCACCATCTCGGTCGCCGGCCACTGCGGGCCCTCGTAGTCGTCGAGGGTGGCCGTGTCGGCAGCCACGTCGACCGGTGACATCCGGTCGCCGGGGCGGGCGACGGTCAGGTGCGGGCGGAACGGCCGCTCGTCGTACGACAGGTCGGCGTGTCGTAGCCGGGAGCGGATGAGCTGGGCCAGGGTCTCCACCGACTCCACCTCGCCCCGCAGGTCGACCCAGAGCACCGTGGACCGGTCCTGCCCGAACCGCCCGCCACCGGCGAGCCGGAGCCGGGGCGCGGCGGGGCGGCCGTCCCGGAACCGGTCGGCGGCGAGCCCGAGCGCGCTCTGGACCGCGACCAGCCGCTCCGCCTCGACGTCGCCGAGGAAGGCGAGGGTGACGTGCGCGTCGGCCGGGTCGGCGAGTCGGACGTCGATCCCGGCGGCGGCCCTCGCGCCGGCCCGCAGCCGGGCGACCTGCACGCCGAGGTGCGCGACCACCTCGGACGGCGGGTAGATCGCGACGAAGAGTCTCAAGCCGGCCGGCCTCAGCGGTGGCGCTGCCGGTGGCTCGCCCGGGCGGCGGGCAGGGTCAGCCCGGCGGCGTGCAGTACGCCCTCTACCCGGACCCGTTCCAGTTCCAGGTCGACGCCCTCCAGCTCGGCCAGGTGCTCGGTGAGCCCGAGCGCCTGGCAGGCCAGCCGGAGCCGGTCGTCGTACGCCTTGAGGACCATGCCGTGCCAGACGGGCTGGCGGCCGTCGAAACCGACCCGCTGGCTGCGCAGGCGGCGCAGGTCGGCGGCGAGTTCCTCCAGCGGGCGCCGGTCGGGCCGGTCGAGAGCGCTGAGGTCGATGTCGCGGGTCAGCGCGTCGGCCTCGACGGCCCGGTCGAGGCGGCCGATGGTGCGCCGCTCCCGCCGGCGCTCCCGCCACTCGGCGTAGCCGCAGGCGACCCGGTCGATGATCTCGTCGGCGCAGAAGATCATGGCGATCACCGCCGGCAGGCTGGCCACGGCGACGAAGGCCAGGATCAACAGCAGCGCGCGCCCAGGCTCCACATATCGACGCTAAGCCGCGTGACCCCTGATCGCCACCGCTTTCGTGTCATCCGTCGTCCGGGATGGGACCGGTCGGCCCATCCCGGGACGGCGGGGACGTTCAGCAGTCCGTGGAGGTGACGTAGAAGCGCGGCATCGGCAGGATGCGGAAACGCAGCCGGGCGCCGGAGCGGCGGAGCTGCCAGGTGAGCGCGGCCAGGGCGGTGGCCAGCGAGATCAGCCCACCCATCCAGATGCTGGCGCCGGCGCCGTAGGTCTCGGCGACCCAGCCGATGAGCGGCGCCCCGACCGGGTTCGTGCCGAGGAAGACCAGCACCCAGAGGGCCATCACCCGGCCGCGGAAGGCGGCGTCCGTGCCGAGCTGGACCCGCTGGTTGGCGGCCTGGGCGAAGAACACCATGAAGAACCCGGTCGGCAGCAGCAGCGCCACCACCATCCAGTACGCCTGGGCGACCCCCACCAGCGTGCCGAAGCTGGCGCAGCCGACCGCCGCGCCGAGCACCAGCCACACCGACGGGCGGCTACGCCGCCCGGTGCCGGCGAGCGCGCCGACCAGCGCGCCGACGGCCAGCGCGGTGCTGAACAGCCCGAACGAGGCCGCACCGGTCTGGAACACGGTCTTGGCCAGCGCGGCGAGGGTGAGCTGGAAGTTGAACAGCGACATGCCGATCACCGACATCACCGCCATGGGCAGCAGCAGGTCGGGGCGGCGGGAGACGTAGCGGAGCCCGTCGATCACCTTGGCCGACGCCCGCTCGTCGCGCGGCGGCAGCACCTCCCGGTGCAGCTCGGCGGGGCGCATCTGGATCACGGTGACCAGCGGGGCGATCGAGCTGACGGCGGTGAACAGGAAGACCGGCCCGACGTCGAAGGCGGCGATGGCCAGGCCCGCGACGGCCGGCCCGACGATCCGGGCGGAGTTGAACACGGCCGCGTTCAGCGAGAGCGCGTTCGGCAGCAGCGGCGTGCCGACCAGTTCGGAGACGAACGCCTGCCGGACCGGGGTCTCCACGGCGTTGGCGACGCCCAGCAGGGCCGCGAACGCGAAGACGTGCCAGAGCTGCACGACGCCGGTGATCACCAGCAGGCTCATGGCGAGCGCCAGCACGGTCCAGAACGCGTTCGCGACGAAGAGCAGCATCCGCTTGTCGTAGCGGTCGGCGAGCCGCCCGGAGAGCAGCGTGAGCAGCAGCACGGGGGCGAACTGGAGTGCGGTGACGACGCCGAGCGCGGTGGCGGAGTTGTCGGAGAGCTCGAGGACCAGCCAGTCCTGGGCGATGAACATCATCCAGACGCCGATCAGCTTGATCAGCTGCCCGGATGCGAAAAGCCGGTAGTTGCGAACCTCTAGGGACTGGAACATCGTGCTCATCTTTGCCCGCACTCTTAGTGCGCCTCCTCGCGGTCGTACGCGTCATCGACGTCGGACGGCGCGGTGGCACGACGCGCGGGTCAGGCGCGGGCGACCTGCTGAAGGATCTCGGCCGCCTGCCGCAGGGTCTCCCGTTCGGCTTCGGTCAGCGCGGCCAGCCGGCTGGCCAGCCACTCGTCGCGGACCCGCTCGAACTGTTCGAGCACCGCCCGTCCTCCTTCGGTCACCGCCAGGATGACCTGCCGGCCGTCGGTTGGATGGGGGGTGCGCTGCACGAGGCCGCGCTCCTCCAACTTCGCGACGATCCTGGTCATCGTGGGCGGCTGCACCCGTTCCACGTCGGCCAGTTCCCGAGGCGTCAGCGCACCCGCCAGCTGGAGGCTGGTGAGCGCGGAGAGCTGGGTGACCGTGAGGTCGCCAACCGGCCGGGCCTGTCGGACCCGTCGGTTGAGCCGGGTGATCGCATCACGCAGCTGGGGTGCCAGCTGCGCCGGTGGCATGCGTTTCGCCGTCACCGTCCGCTCCGTCACGATAGTTAGCCTAACTAATTAGCTTGGCGAATGAGATGCGATATGACCAGGCTCACGGGGAGGTTCACCCCTGCTCCGGGCCGGACGCCCGATTCGGCCACCGGCCCGGAGCAGAAGGTGGTCAGAGCACCACGGACTCGATCGGCCCGCGCAGGAAGTACAGCACGAAGAGGGCGGCCACGCCGTACAGCAGCGGGTGGATCTCCCGGGCCTTGCCCTTGGCGAGCTTCACCACCACGTACGAGATCAGGCCGGCACCGATGCCGTTGGAGATCGAGTACGTGAAGGGCATCACCGCGATCGTCAGGAACGCCGGGATCGCGATCTCGTAGTCGGACCAGTCGATCGTCCGCACCGCGGTCATCATCAGGAAGCCGACCACCACCAGGGCGGTGGACGCCGCCTCGAACGGCACCACCACGACCAGCGGCGCCAGGAACATCGCCAGCAGGAACAACCCGCCGGTGACCAGGTTGGCCGCGCCCGTCCGGGCACCCTCCGCCACACCGGCGGCGCTCTCGATGTACGACGTGTTGCTGGACGTGCTCGCCGCACCGCCGGCCGCCGCCGCGATCGAGTCGACCAGCAGGATCTCCTTGGCCCGCGGCGGGGTGCCCCGCTCGTCGAGCATTTTCCCCTCCTGGCCGACCGCGACCATCGTGCCCATCGTGTCGAAGAAGTCCGTGATCAGCAGGGTGAACACGAACATGAGGACGACGAGCCAGCCGGCCTTGCTCCACGAGTCGAACACGTTGAAGTTGCCCAGCAGCGACAGGTCCGGCACGTCCACCCAGGTCGCCGGCAGCTCGGGGACGTTCAGCGCCCAACCCTTCGGGTTCGGCTTGCCGTCGACGAAGGACGGCCCGATGTTCGCCAACGCCTCGACGACGATCGCCAGCACGGTGGAGCCGAGGATGCCGATCAGGATCGCGCCCTTGACCCGGCGCACCATCAGCACCACGGTCAACAGCAGACCCACCACGAAGACCAGCATGGGCCAACTGCCCAGGCTGCCGTCGAAGCCCAGCCCGACCGGGACCGTGGTGTTCGCCGAGTCCGGCACCCGGCGGACGAAACCGGCGTTGACCAGGCCGATGATGGTCAGGAAGAGGCCGATGCCGACGCCGATCGCCGTCTTCATCTGCGTCGGCACCGAACGGAACACCGCCGTACGCAGGCCGGTCAGCACCAGCACCGCGATGATCACACCCTCGATCACCACGAGGCCCATCGCGTCCGCCCAGGTCATCTCCGGGGCGATCTCGTACGCGACCAGCGCGTTGACGCCGAGGCCGGCGGCGAGCGCCAGCGGGAACCGGCCGACCACACCCATCAGGATGGTCATCAGGCCGGCGACCAGGGCCGTGGCCGCGGCCAGGGCGGGAATGGGGAGCTTCTGGCCGTCGCCGTCGACGGCACCACCGATGATGAGCGGGTTGAGCACCACGATGTACGCCATCGTGAAGAAGGTCGCCAGGCCACCGCGTACCTCGCGGCTCATCGTCGAGCCACGGGCGGAGATCTCGAAGAACCGGTCGAAACCGCTACGCGGGTGTGCTGGGTCGGGTGGTGTGCCGTTCTCGGGCGGCGCTACTTTCATCAGATCCTCGCAGGTGATCTACCGTTGTCGCGCGCATCGTCGCAGATCACCGGCCAGCAGGAAAAATTGATCGCGTACGCTTGCCGCGTGCCGAAGCAGCAGCCACCGCGGCCGGAGCCGCTCGACCCGCCGATGGTGCCGTTCGCTCTCGCCGGGATAGCGGCGTGGGCGCTCGCCGGGTTGGTGCTGCTGGTCTTCTTCCGCGACTGGCTGACGGCACACGATCACCAGGACTGGCTGTGGACCTGCCTGGCCGGTTTCCTGTGGGGCTTCCCCGGTCTCGCCGTGATGATGCGGCACGACGCCAACCGGCGTCGCCGCCGCGCCGAGGTGTGAGGAAGAGCGCCCGGTCGGCGTCGCGCCAGCTCCGTCAGGGGTGGCCGTACGGCTCCGCCGGCTCCGCGGCCTCGACGGAGCCCGGTGCCCGGCTGACCGCCACGGGCTCGACCGCGCTGTCGTCGTAGACCGTCGGCAGGTCGTCGACCGGGGTGTCGGCGGTCTCGATCAGCGTCTCCGAGTGCGCCCCGCAGCCGTGGTCGGCGCTGACCACCCGACCGTCGTCGGGGGCGTAGAAGTTGCCGCAGGCACCGAAGGACTGCCGCAGGGCGCCCGCGAGCGGCAGGTAGAAGCCGCAGGTCCCACAGCGGGCGGCGGCGGGGGCTGCGGTCGAGATCGCGGCCGACGGGCCGTGGTCGCCGTCGTACCAGCGTTGGGCGGCCTCGCTGCGGCCCTCCCGGGAGAGCACCCGGGCCCGGCCGAGACCGAGCTCCCAGGCGGTCTCCTCGACCGCCGGGTCGTCGGAGAGCAGGTAGCCGGGCTGGAGCCGGTCGTCGTCCGCCGGGGTGGGCAGCAGGTCGCCGGGGCCGAGGTCGCCCGGCTTGAGCCGCTCCTGCCAGGGCAGCCAGCCGGGGGCGAGCATCGCGTCCGTGCCGGGAATCAGCACCGTCTCGCAGACGGTGACGTGGCGGCTGCGCGGCACGCGGGTGACGGTGACCGCCCACCGCCAGCCGCGGTAGCCGGCGAGGCGGCACTCGAAGTAGTGCGTGACGAGCCGGTCGCCCTCCGCGACGGCCTGTAGGTGGTCGCCGATGTCCGAGGGGTCGACCTCGGTGATGGCGTCACGTGCCACCTCGACGGCGGCGGCGCATACCTGGTCGAGACGAGCGGCACGGGCGGAGGCGGGCCTGGTCACCAGACCATTGTTCCCCATGCGTACGGCTGACCGACAGGCACCCGCCGACGACGTTCTGGGACAGTGGTGCGGCGCGGACGGACCGGATGGGTGAGGATGGTGGGCATGCCGTCGTTCTCCCGCTCCGGGCGGTCCGCGCTCGGGCGGACCGTCGGCACCGGCATCAAGGCCGTCCGCCTGCTGTTGCGCGGTTCGGTCAGCGGTGGACGCTGGATGACCCGCCGGGCGGGCCGGGCCCGCACCCGGGGTGCCGGGGGCGAGGTCGGCATGGTCCGCCTCTTCGACCTGCACGCGGTCTCCTGCGCCGGGGACACGCTGATCGCCATCGGGCTCGCCGGCACGATCTTCTTCAACGTCCCGCTCGGCGAGGCGCGCAGCAAGGTCGCCCTCTACCTGCTGGTGACCATGGTGCCGTTCGCCATGCTCGCCCCGGTGGTGGGCCCGCTGCTCGACCACTTCCGTCACGGCCGCCGGTACGCGCTCGCCGCCACCATGCTCGGCCGCGCCTTCCTGGCCTGGCTGATCTCCGACTACATCCACGGCTTCGGCCTCTATCCGGCGGCCTTCGGCGTGCTGGCGCTCTCCCGCGCGTACGGGGTGGCCCGGTCCGCGGCCGTCCCGCGACTGCTGCCGGAGGGGCTCGGCCTCTCCCAGGTGGGCGCCCGGGCCAGCGTGTACGGCACGGTGGCCGGCGCCCTGGTCGCCCCGATCGGTCTGGCCGCCTTCTGGTTCGGGCCGCAGTGGCCGCTCCGGGTCGCCTCGGTCATCTTCCTGGTCGGCATGGTGATCGCCCTGCGGCTGCCGCCGAAGGCCGACTCCGAGCCGCCGGAGCGGGTGCCCCGGCCGCTGCGGGCGCTCGGCAGGCGCAACGGTGACCGCCCGCTGGGCCGGGGGCGGCCCGCCGGCCGGCTCGTGATGGCCACCCTGATCAACTCCGCGACGCTACGCGGCGTCTACGGTTTCCTGCTGCTCTTCCTCGCCTTCGCGATCAAGGCCGGCGACCTGACCACCGTCGTCTTCGGCCGGGACCTGGGCGACGAGGGGGCGCTGGGCCTCGTCGGTGCGGCACTGGCCGTGGGCACCTTCCTCGCCACCGCGATCGGCACCCGGCTGCGCATCCACCGACCCGTCGCGCTCCAGTCCAGCGGCATGATCATCGTGGGCGGGGTGGGGGTCCTCACCACGGTGATGTTCTCGCTGCCGATGGTCGCCCTGCTCTGCCTGGTGGCCGCGCTGATCAGCGGCATCGCCAAGCTCGCGGTGGACGCCTCGATCCAGGAACGCATACCGGAGCGGCTACGGGCCAGCTCGTTCGCCCACTCCGAGACGGTGCTGATGCTCGCGTTCGTCGCCGGGGGCGGGCTGGGGCTCGTACCCTTCGACGGCCGGATCGGGATCGCCGTCGTCGCCGGGGTCGGCACGTTGGCCGCCGTCCGGGGCGTGGTGGTGGCGAGCCGCCTGCGCGCCGAACGCCTGGTCGGTCGCCCGCTCGCCGACGACGAACTGGCCGACAAGACCGACGAACCCGACACGGACACCCGTCCCGGCGCGGACACCCGGGTCGGCCAGGACACCACGGCCGGCCAGGATGCCAGAGCCGGCACGGACCTCAGGGCCGGTCAGGGCACCAGAGCCGGCACGGGCACCGACGCCGGCGCGGACACCGAGGCCGAGGCGGCGCCGGTGTCGCCCGCCCCGGCGCAGGTCGGCTCGCCGCTGGACGACCCGGCCCTGGCCCCGCCGGGATACCACATCTACCGGCCGTCGTCGGCCGTCGGCGGGCCGGGCGGGGCGGACGACGAGACCCGCAGGGAACCGCAGGGGCCACTGCCGTGAGGGGCCTGCTGGTGGTCACGGCGGTGCCCGCCGAGGCCGAGGCCGTCCGCGCGGGCCTCACGGACCCGTCGACGACGGTGCTGCCGGTGGGGGTGGGGCCGGCCGTGGCCGCCGCCACCACAGCCCGGCTGCTGGTGCTCGCCGAGGCAGCCGGGCGTCCGTACCGTGCTGTGGTCAGCGCGGGCGTGGCGGGCGGCTTCGCCGGCCGGGTGGAGGTCGGCGCGACGGTGCTGGGCTCCGGCTCCGTCGCCGCCGACCTGGGCGCCGAGTCACCGGCGGGCTTCCTTCCCGTGGACGAGCTGGGCATGCCCCCGGAGTGGCTCGGTGGCGGCGTCACGCTCGCCGCCGACCCGGAGCTGCTGGCCGCCCTGCGGGCCGGGCTGCCGACGGCAACGGTGGGCGCGGTGCTGACCGTCAGCACCGTGACCGGCACCGCAGCCAGCACGGACGCCCTGCGCCGGCGTCACCCCGACGCGGTCGCCGAGGCCATGGAGGGGTACGGCGTGGCCGTCGCCGCCGCGCAGGCCGGCGTCCCCTTCGTCGAACTGCGTACCGTCTCCAACCCGATCGGCCCCCGCGACCGCGACGCCTGGCGTATGCGCGAGGCACTCGCCGCCCTCACCACCGCCGCAGCGGCCCTGCCCTGACCTGGCCTGACGGTCAGTCCGCAGCCGCTGGTCAACGGTCGAGCCGCAGGGCCCACGGCCGGCTCGCCTCCAGCCGGTATCCGCAGCCGAGCAGCAGGTCGACGCCGCCGAACTCGGCGATCGCGTGGGCGGTCCGGATACCCGCCCGGTCCATCTCGTCCGCGAGCAGTCCGACCAGCCGGCGCCCGATGCCGAGCCGGCGGCAGTCCCCGGCGACGAGGACACCGTCGATGACGATCTCCCGCTCCTCACTCGGGTCGTCGCCGTACACCAGGTGTGGGCTGCGCTCGTGGGCCCGCAGCTCGCCGACCAGCTCGCCACCTGGCAGTTCGGCCACGAACCGCCACGACGTCGCCGGCAGGCCACGGTCAGTCACCCGTCGCAGCCGGACCGTCCGCCGGATCTCCTCGGCCCGTCGACGCCGATCCCGGTAGGCACGACTCCGCTCGTATGTGGCCGGTGGTAGCGGTAGCGGCCAGAGCGCCGGGGGCAGGTTGTACCAGTTCGCCCACCAGGCACCCGGCCAGTCCTTCGGCTCATTCACCTCCCAGACGTCGAGGTGAGCCGGATAGCGACGTCCCGCTCCGTCCCGCAACTGGTCGTGCGGCACTGCCGGCAGCGACCGGCCGGCGTTTCCGGCCGCTCCGGCGGTGTCGGCGGTGTCGGCGCTCGCGGTGGTGTCGCGCACGCTGATTGCCACCTCCCCACCGGCAGCCCGGACGAGCCGCTCCACCGTCCGGAACCGTGGGTCGGCAGCCCGGCCCGACTCGATCCGGGCCAGAGTCGCCTGAGGCACCCCGGACCGCTCGGCCAGTTGCCGCTGACTCAGGTCCGCTCGGCGTCGCAGAGCCCGCAGGGTCGCGCCAAGGTCAACGGAATCCGTCAGCTCTGCCACGGAAAACATGCTCCCCGGCGCAACGCTGTGTCCTCAACAACCACCCGCCGCCTGTGGACAAACCTGTGGACAAACATCGGCCATCGACCGGCCGGCCGGACCGTCGCGCCAGTTCGTCAACCGGCTGAAACGGCCTGGCCACGGGCTCGAACCGGACTCTGCTACGACGCTGTAGAGCTGAATCGTCTACGACATCAAACACTGCAACCCGCCAGCTGCCGCGAACAGATGATCATGCTCTGGTCGCAGAAAGGACCGCAGCCGAACGACAAGGGTGCTGCGGAGCCGCGGACGAGCAGCGGTTGTCAGGCGGCAGCGGCAGGCCTTAACGACGGACGACGGCGCACGACGGACTGCGGCGCACGGAGGACGACGGGGCGGCGGACGACGGGGGCGGCGGACAACGGGGGCGGCGGACGACGGGGGCGGCGGACGACGGGGGCGGCGGACGACGGCGGCAGCGGATGGCGGGGGTCAGTGGCGGCGGGCATCGTGCAGGGCTGAATCGTTTACGACATCAGCTCGAAAGGCGCCGCCGGGCAAGGTTAACCGGCAGAGCGGGACACACGCTCCTGTCCGCCAGGCGCGCGTTCGTCCGTGCGGGGGTGGATGGAACCCCTCGGCCGCCACCGCCGCGGACAGGCCGCACCCGGCCGGGTGGCCGCTGACTCGACGGAACGGATCCAGGTCACATCGAGGCTGCCACGATCGGGTGACCCGCACAGCGCGGGGCTACGGTGGGGGCGTGGCGCTCTCGCTGGCGATCTCGCCCTGCCCCAACGACACGTTCGTCTTCCACGGCCTGGTGCACGGCCGCGTGCCCGGCGCCCCGCCGGTCGACGTCACGTACGCCGACGTGGACGTCACCAACACGGCCGCCGAACGCGGGGCGTTCGACCTGGTCAAGGTGAGTTACGCGGCGCTGCCGTGGCTGCTGGACGACTACCACCTGCTGCCCTGTGGGGGTGCGCTCGGCCGTGGCTGCGGCCCGCTGGTGCTGACCCGCAGCGGCCACCCCGACCGTCCCGGCCACGCCGACCGTCCCGACCCTGCCGGCCGCGCCGACCTGAGCGGCGCCACCGTGGCGGTGCCGGGTGACCGGACCACGGCGTACCTGCTCTTCCGGCTGTGGGCGGCCGAGCGGCCTCCGGCGCGGATCGAGGTCGTACCGTTCCACGAGATCATGCCGGGCGTCGCCGCCGGCCGGTACGACGCCGGACTCGTCATCCACGAGGCCCGGTTCACCTACCGACGGCACGGCCTGACCGCCCTCGTCGACCTCGGCGAGTGGTGGGAGGCCGACACCGGCCTTCCCATTCCCCTCGGCGCCATCCTGGCCCGGCGCGGCGCGGTCGACCCGCAGGCCGCAGCCGGATGGATCCGCGAGTCGGTCCGCCAGGCCTGGGCCGATCCGGCCGCCAGCAGGGAGTACGTGCTCGCGCACGCGCAGGAGATGGAGCCCGACGTGGTGGACCGGCACATCGGGCTCTACGTCAACGAGTTCACCGCCGACCTGGGGGACGCGGGGTTCGCCGCCGTGGAGGCGCTGCTCGGCCGGGCCGCCGACGCCGGGCTCGTGCCTCAGACCTCCAGCTCGTTGGCGACCGCGTGGACCAGCTGAGCGATCTTCTGCGCCGTCCTGCGGTCCGGGAAACGACCCCGGCGCAGGTCCGGCTGGACCTTCGCCTCCAGCACCTTGATCATGTCCTCGACGAGGCCGTGCAGTTCCTCCGCCGGCCGGCGACGCAGCTCCGCCATCGACGGCGGCACGTCGAGCAGCTTGACCCCCATCGCCTGCGCGCCCCGGCGGCTGTCCACCACGCTGAAGTCGACCCGCTGGCCGCCCTTGAGTTCGGAGACACCCGTCGGTAGCGCGGTCTTGGGAAGGAACACGTCGCCACCCTCGTCACTGGTGACGAATCCGTATCCCTTGGCCGCGTCAAACCACTTCACTCGACCCGTCGGCACCTGAGAACCCCTGCTTCGCTTGAGCTTGGAACGTCTACCGCTCCAAGGCTAGCCGGATCATGCCGTCCAGCGCCGCCGGGAATCCGGTGAGATCATCCAGCACCACCTCCGCCCCCGCCGCGCGCAGCTCGTCGACGGTGCACGGGCCGGTGGCGACCGCGATGCCGGGAACGCCCGCCGCGCCAGCGGCCACCATGTCCGCCACGTGGTCGCCCACGTAGTGGGTCGCGCCGTGCTGCCGCAGGGCCGTCGCCTTCTCCTCCGCGAACAGGTCGCCGGCCACCTCGTCGACCACCAGGCCGAGGTGGCCGAGGTGCAGCCGGGCCAGGCGGCCCAGCTTGGCGGTGACCACCAGCACCCGCCCGCCGCGTTCGCGTACGGCGTCGATCGCGGCGGCGGCGCCGGGGAGCGGGACGGTGGGCGTGATCGCGTACGCCGGATACAGCTCGCGGTACGTCCGGACGGCCGCGTCGACCTGCTCCGGCGGGAACCAGCGGGCGATCTCGGTGCGCAGCGGCGGGCCGAGCCGGGACACGGCGGCCACCGCGTCCACGTGCACCCCCGTACTCGCGGTCAACGCCCGGAAGGTGTCGGCGATGCCGGGACGCGAATCGACCAGGGTCATGTCGAGGTCGAAGCCGACCGTCAGCGCTGCCATGCGGAGAACGTACCGCCCATCCCCGGGTCAGCCGGACGTCCGAGGGGCGGGAGGACCCCCGTCCGGGCTAGCGTGGAACGACAATGACCACCTCACTCGCCGACCACCTGCGGTCGCTGCCCGACGAGTCGCTCGCCGCCCTCCTCCAGCTGCGACCGGACCTCGTCGTGCCCGTGCCGGCCGACGTCTCCGCGCTCGCCACCCGGGCCCAGTCCCGGGTCTCGGTGGCCCGCGCGCTCGACGCGCTGGACCAGTTCACCCTGCTGGTGCTGGACGCCGCCCGGCTGACCCGGGACGCGGCCGACGGGACCACCTCCACCGAGGCGGTGCTCGCCATGGCCACCGCCGGCCCGCACCGGCCCGCCCCCGCCACCGTCCGTGCCGCCGTCAACCGGCTGCGCGCGCTCTTCCTGCTGTACGGCCCCGAGAGCGGCCTGCACGTGGTGGCGAGCGTCGACGAGGTCTCGCCGTACCCGGCGGGGCTGGGACGACCGGCGGCGGACCTGGACCCGCGGGCGGCGGCCCTCTGCGCGGACCCGGCGAAACTGCGGCGGACGCTGCTGGCCGCACCGCCCTCGGCCCGGGCGATCCTGGATCGGCTGGCCGCCGGACCGCCGGTCGGCAGCGTGCCTGCCGGCGCGTTGCAGGCGCCCCCGGTCGGCGCGGAGGACGACCTGCCCCCGGACCCGACCAACGGCGGCGCGCCCACCGGTTCGCCGGTGCGCTGGCTCGTCGACCACCACCTGCTGGTGCCGGTCTCGGGCGGCAAGGCCGGCGCCACGGGCACCGTCGAGCTGCCCCGGGAGGTCGGCCTGCTGCTGCGCCGGGACAGCGGCCCGCTCGGCCCGCTGCGCAGCAGCCCACCGCCGGTGGTCACCCCGCCGCGCGAGCCGAAGGTCGCCGACTCGGCCGGGACCGGTCAGACCATGGAGGTGGTACGCCACACCGAGGCCCTGCTGGAGCAGCTCGCCGCCGAACCGGCGCCGGTGCTCCGCTCGGGCGGCCTGGGCGTCCGCGACCTGCGCCGGCTGGCCCGGGCCGTCGGGGTGGACGAGCCGACGGCGGCCCTGCTGCTGGAGGCGGCGTACGCGGGCGGGCTCGTCGGCGAGGTCGACCTGCCCGGGGCCACCACCACCCGGTACGGCGCCGACCAGCAGGTCCTGCCCACCGCCGGGTACGAGGTGTGGCGGGCCGGCACGCTCGCGCAGCGCTGGGAACAGCTCGCCCGCGCCTGGCTGACCATGACCCGGCAGGCCGGGCTGGTGGGGCAGCGCGACGACCGGGACCGGCCGATCACGGTGCTCTCCGCCGAGGCGGAACGGGCCGGCGCGCCGGCCGCCCGGCGGGCCGTGCTCGAGGTGCTCGCCGGCCTGGAGCCGGCCACCGGGCCCGCCCCCGAGGAGGTGCTGGCCCTGCTCGACTGGCGGGCGCCGCGGCGCAGCCGGGGGCGGGAGGCCGCGCACCGCGAGGTGCTGGCCGAGGCTGCCACGCTGGGCGTGACGGGGCTGGGGGCGCTCACCTCGTACGGGCGGCTGCTGCTCGCCGACGTGACCGCGGCCGACGAGCGGGGCGGGGACGACCCGCTCGGGCTGCGGACGGACGCCGAGAGCGGGGACCCGTCCAGTGCCGTACGCGCGCTGGACGCCCTGCTGCCCGCCCCGGTCGACCACTTCCTCGTGCAGGCGGACCTGACCGTCGTGGTGCCCGGCCCGCCCGACCCGGCGCTCGCCGCCGAGTTGGAGGCGGTGGCGGAGCACGAGTCGGCGGGTGGCGCCAGCGTGCACCGGGTCACCCCGGCCAGCGTGCGCCGGGCCCTGGACGCCGGCTACTCGGCCGACGACCTGCACGCCCTGTTCCGGCAGCGGTCCCGCACCCCCGTTCCGCAGGGGCTGAGCTACCTGGTGGACGACGTGGCCCGCAAGCACGGCGGGCTGCGGGTCGGCTCCGCCGGGGGGTATGTGCGCAGCGACGACGAGGCGCTGCTGACCGAGGTGCTCGCCGACCGGCGGCTGGAGTCGTTGGCGCTGCGCCGGCTGGCGCCGACGGTGCTGTCGACGCCGTACCACGTGGGCCGGATGCTGACGGCGCTGCGTGACGCCGGCTACGCGCCGGTGCCGGAGGACGCGAGCGGGGCGGCGGTGCTCGCTCGCCCGAAGACCCGGCGCGCACCTGCCCGGGTGCCGGTGACGACCCGGACGCTCGACCCGCTGACCACCCCGAAGCTGGCCATGCCGCGCCTGCTGGGCGTGGTGGAGCACATCCGGCGCGGCGACGCGGCGGCCCGGGCCGCCCGGCGGGCACCGGCCGTGGTCCGGGGCGGGGTCGGGCGTACCGGCCCGGCGCCGGTGCACTCCCACAGCGACGCCCTCGCCGTGCTCCAGCAGGCGGTGCGGGACAGGGCGCTGGTCTGGGTCGGTTACGTCGACGCGCACGGGGCGACCGCGTCCCGGCTCGTCCGGCCGGTGTCGATCGGGGCCGGCTACCTGCGCGCCGAGGACGAGCGGACGGAGATGCTGCACACCTTCGCCCTGCACCGGGTCACGGCGGCGGTGCGGGAGGACTGAACGGGTCGGGTCAGCGCCGGCTGCGGCGTACCGTCCCGACGACGGACACGATCAGCAGCAGCGCGAACCCGGCGCCGGCCGACTCGCCGACCGAGTCGACGAAACCCTGCTCGAGCACCAGCCAGCCGAAGAGGAACCAGCCGACGAGCACGATCGCGGCCACCGCGTACGCGACCACGGTGGCGGTGGAGACCTCCTCCGTGGGGGATCGGTCGTGCTCGGGGGCGTGCTCCGGGACCAGTTCACGGTCGACCGTCATCTCCAGCCCTCCCCGTCCGGTTCGACGCCTGCGTCCAGCGTGTCACCCCGTTGCCGAAGGTGACAGGGGATAAACCCCTGATCGGACGAGATGTGCGACGCCTTCGGCCCGGCGGAGGGGCTGCTCAGGTGCCGGGGCGCCGCCCGATCAGCACCACCTTGCTGCCGACCTTGCCCAGTTCCCAGTAGCGGACGGCGTCGCCGCGCAGCAGGTTGACGCAACCGTGCGAGCCGATCGACTTGTCATGCAGGTAGGTGGTCGTCTGGTGGAAGCCCATGCCCTGGGTGAAGTGCTGCCAGTACGGCAGCCACACCTCGTACGGGTCGGACCACTCCTTGATGTTGCGGTAGTTGATCTTGAAGGTGCCGGCCGGGGTGCGGTAGCCGGGCATGCCCGTACGGGTCACGGTCGGTTTCACGAGCACCTTGCCGCTGCGCATGACCCAGGTGGTCTGCCGGGTCAGGTCGATGCAGAAGGTGGTGCCCGAGCCGGCCCGGCAGCTCGCGGTGTCGGTGGCGGCGAGCCGCTTCGCCACGTCGTGGGTGGTGGGCCCGGCGCGGCCGTGGGCGGGGCGGATGTCGTACCGCTTCTGGAACTTCTTGATGGCGGCGCAGTCGGCGGCGGACTGCCGGCCGTCGACGGTCACCGGGCCGAACCCGCCCAGCCGGGCCAGGTGGGTCTCCACCTCGCGCTGGTGCTCGCCCTGCGGGCAGCCGGCGGCGGACGGCGACCCGGTGGGCTTCGCCGCGGGACGCGTCGGCTTCGGCGTGCTCGGCTTCGGCGTGCTCCGGGTCGGCGTGGCCTTCGGCTTCGGCGGGGTCGTGCCGGGCTTCGCCCGCTGGTCAGGCCCGGGCGTACCGCTCGCCCCCGTTGCCCCCTCCACAGCCCCGGCCGCGACGGGTCCCCCGCCCCCGCCACCGTCGGCCTGCGGATCGAACGCGCACGCACCGGCGCCGACCAGCGTGACCACGGCCAGGGCGACGAACCGGGTGGTGATCCGGACGTGCTTCATGACGCCTCCCTGACAGTTGTCCTCTTTGCTAGACGTTGCGAGGACCGCTCCGGTTGCTCCTGGTGGCCAGATTTTTCTGTGCTCACCCGGTTACGTGCAACACTGGTGGGTCGGCCTGGGGCGGGTCAGTCGCCTTCCGGACAGCCGACGACCCGAGGTGGAGGAGAGGCGCTGGCGTGAGCGGCGGACCCCTGATCGTGCAGTCGGACAAGACCCTGCTGCTGGAGATCGACCACCCCGACGCGCAGGCGTGCCGGATGGCCATCGCGCCCTTCGCCGAGCTGGAGCGTTCCCCCGAGCACGTGCACACGTACCGGCTGACCCCGCTGGGGCTGTGGAACGCGCGCGCCGCCGGCCACGACGCCGAGGGCGTGGTGGACTCGCTGATCAAGTATTCGCGCTACCCGGTGCCGCACGCGCTGCTGGTCGACGTCGCCGAGACGATGGACCGGTACGGCCGCCTCCAACTCGCCAACGACCCGGCGCACGGGCTGGTGCTGCGGGCGCTGGACCGGGTGGTGCTGATCGAGGTCGCCAAGAGCAAGAAGCTCGCCGGGATGCTCGGCGCGAAGCTCGACGACGACACGATCGCGGTGCACCCGTCCGAGCGGGGCCGGCTCAAGCAGGCGCTGCTCAAGCTCGGCTGGCCGGCGGAGGACCTGGCCGGTTACGTCGACGGCGAGGCGCACCCGATCGAGCTGGCCGAGGCCGGCAAGGACGGCGGGAAGCCGTGGACGCTGCGGTCGTACCAGCGGGAGGCCGTGGAGGCGTTCTGGGCCGGCGGGTCGGGCGTCGTGGTGCTGCCATGCGGCGCCGGCAAGACGCTGGTCGGGGCGGCGGCGATGGCCGAGGCGAAGGCGACCACCCTGATCCTCGTCACGAACACGGTCGCCGGCCGGCAGTGGAAGCGCGAGCTGATCGCCCGCACGTCCCTGACGGAGGAGGAGATCGGGGAGTACTCGGGCGAGCGCAAGGAGATCCGGCCGGTCACCATCGCCACGTACCAGGTGCTCACCTCGCGGCGCGGCGGCGCCTTCACCCACCTGGACCTGTTCGGGGCCCGCGACTGGGGTCTGGTCGTCTACGACGAGGTGCACCTGCTGCCCGCGCCGATCTTCCGGTTCACCGCGGACCTCCAGGCCCGCCGCCGGCTGGGCCTCACGGCGACTCTGGTACGCGAGGACGGCCGCGAGGGCGACGTGTTCAGCCTGATCGGCCCGAAGCGGTACGACGCGCCCTGGAAGGACATCGAGTCACAGGGCTGGATCGCCCCCGCCCAGTGCACCGAGGTGCGGGTGACCCTCACCGACGCGGAGCGCCTGTCGTACGCCACGGCGGAAGCCGAGGAACGCTACCGGATGGCAGCGACCGCCCGCACCAAGCTGCCCGTCATCAAGGCCCTGGTCAACCGGCACCCCGACGAGCAGGTGCTCGTCATCGGCGGCTACATCGACCAACTCCACCAACTCGGCGAATACCTCGACGCCCCGATCGTGCAGGGCTCCACCACCAACAAGGAACGCGAACGGCTCTTCGACGCGTTCCGCTCCGGCGAGGTGCGCACCCTCGTCATCTCGAAGGTCGGCAACTTCTCCATCGACCTGCCCGAGGCGGCCGTGGCGATCCAGGTCTCCGGCACGTTCGGGTCACGGCAGGAGGAGGCACAGCGGCTCGGCCGGGTGCTGCGGCCCAAGGCCGACGGCCGACAGGCCCACTTCTACACCGTCGTCTCCCGCGACACCATCGACACCGAGTACGCGGCGCACCGGCAACGCTTCCTCGCCGAACAGGGCTACGCGTACACGATCGTCGACGCCGACGACGTCCTGGGGCCGAAGCTGCCGACGATCGACTGACTGCACACCCGTCAGGCGACCCTGAGCTTCCGCCGGACGTGCCGACGTGGGCTTGAGGTGAGAGGGGAGCTGTCGCCGATGAGGTACACCGCCAGATGCGTACGCTCGGGTGCTTGGTGGGCGATCAGCGTGCCGGAGATCAAGGGTGTTTTCTCTCAGGCTCGCCGTCTCGACCAGGTCGAAGGCATGGCACGTGAAGCCATCGCCCTCATGCTCGACGTCGCCCCGCACAGCTTCGACGTTGACGTGCAGCCCGACCTGCCGCAAGAGGTGACCCGGGCTCGCAGGGCCCGCAGCGAGTTACGCAAGGCCGAAGAGTCCGCCGAAGAGGCGACCGTCACCGCCGCACGCGCACTACTCGCAAAGGGCTACACGGTCCGCGACGCGGGCGCGCTACTTGGCATCTCCCCGCAGCGCGTGTCGCAGCTAAGGCGTGTTTCATAAGCCGGTCAGAGCCATTCGGTGATGATCGCGATGGTCAGGACGGCTTGGAAGCGGACGGCGAGTTTGTCGTATCGGGTGGCGACCCCGCGGTGGCGTTTGAGTCGGTTGATGCCGTTCTCGACGGCGTGGCGTAGCCGGTAAAGCTGCGGGTCGAAGGCGGGTGGGCGGCCGCCCTTGGA
>NZ_JBEZMR010000005.1:175775-276260 GCF_040652795.1 Micromonospora sp. NPDC048170 | reverse complement strand
TCGACCACCAGGTTGGGGCGGAACCGCGCCATCGGCACGGGCTCCTCACCGGCCTCGGCCAGCCAGTCGTTGAGCGCGTCGAGCGAGGCGGCGCCCTGGTCGGCCAGTCCCCCACGCCGACCAGGTCCACCGACCAGGCGGCGTACCCGTCGAGGAGCACCAGCAGCAGTCCGACGGCGGCGAAGGTCTCCGCGGTGCCACGTAGCCCGCGCCGTACCGCCACCAGCGGCACGGCCAGGGCGAGCGCGGTGAACGCGAACAGGATCAGGGCCCGGCCAGCGACCCCGACCGCCGCCCAGGCGACCGCCGTGAAGACCACCGCGGCGGTGCCGAGCAGCAGCCCGCCGAGGACGAAGAGCAGGCCCTGCACCGTCCGGGTGGAGGTCTCCGCCCCACCGACGCCGGCACCGGCCGGCGCGGGAACCGGCGCGACCGGTCCCCGACCCGGCCACCCCGGTGCCGGACCTCCGGGCGGAACGGGGCGGGCCGGCACTGGGGTGACGGCCGGTACGGAACGGGCCGGCACCGGAGTGACGGCCGGAACGGGGCGCACCGACCCCGGAGCCGCGGGGACCGCCGGACGCGGCACGGGAAACTCCGCCCGGACCGCGGCGGCCAGCGCCGCCCGACGTTGCCGGGCCGCGCCCAGCCGGCCGACGAGCCCCTGGTACGCCGCGCGGGCCCGCTCGACCTCACCGCCGAGCGCGACGATCTCCCGGTCGAGCCGGACGACCTCGGCGGCGGCCGGATGCGGCGGCCGGCCGCAACCGGAGCAGCCGGAGCCGAGATCGGCCGGCGCGCCGCAGGCGGGACAGGGGTAGCCGCTGTTCTGCACCCGGCCATCATGGTGGTTGGGAGATCACCCGGCCAGAGTGCGGGTACTCAGGGCCGGGTGTGCTCGTGCACCCAGGTGGCGTAGCCGGGGTCGCCGCTGTCCACCCGGGTCACCAGGATCTCCGGCACCTCGTACGGATGGCTGGCCCGGATCTGCTCCACCAGCGCGGCGGCCCGGTCGGGTGCCGTCTTGAACTGCACCGACCACTCGGTGCTGGTCTCCACCCCGGAACGCCACCAGTAGGTGCTGTCCACCTGGCCGCCCACCTGAGCGCACGCCGCCAGCCGACCGGCGACGGCCGCAGCCGCCATCACGTCAGCGACCGAGCGGGCGTCCACCACCGTCGTCACCACGCAGATCTGGTCCACCAGCGCACCCTACGCGGCACCGTCCCGATTGGCCGCGATCCACTCGTCGATCCGCGTCCACCAGTCGAAAAGCCAGTCGATCCGTTCCTGCCGACCGGCCGGCACCTCCTCCGGCGGCACCGACCAGAAGCGCATCACGATCCGCTTGTCCATCGGCAGTTCCCGCCACACGTCACCGACGGTGAGCATCCGGTCCAGGCCGGTGTGCGCCACGAAGATCACCCCGGCGTCGGGCGCGGCGTCCAGCGCCGCGAGCAGCCCGCCCGGCTGCGGGGCGAGCACGTGCCGCATCCGTTCCGCGCGCCGCGCCATCAGTTCCAGGCCGAGGCCGCGCAGCCGGTCGATGGCCCGCAGCCGGCGGCCGGGGGTGAAGTTGCCGCCCTCCGGGAAGATCACGAAGGCGTCGTCGTCGTCCAGGCCCTGGGCCAGGTGCCCGATCTGCTCCGTCACCGACCCCCGGCCGTCCGGGCCCGGCGCGAGGAACCGGTTCGGCAGCCGGTTGAGCAGCACGTCGACCGCCGGATCCCACTGGAGGCTGTCCTTCAGCACGATCCGCGGCTCCCGGTTGAACCAGTTGACCAGGGCGTGGATCAGGATGAACGAGTCGCCCGGGCCGGCGTGCCGGCAGAGCACCAGCTCCGGCCGGCCGGGCAGGGCCGTGTCGGGGTCGGTGCCCACCACGTCGATGCTCAGGTGCAGCGCCCAGCGGGCCTGCCAGAAGAGCACCCGCAGGAACCAGCCGGCGAGCACGTAGTGCGCCCGCTGGAAGGCCGGGGACCGGACCCGCCAGCCGAAGCCGGACGCCACCCAGAGCAGGAAGAGCGCGAGGAGCGCCGCCGCGTCCCAGACCAGGTAGACGCAGCCGATCCAGAGCAGGCGCAGGGGCCGCAGCCGGCCCGGGACCAGCGGCGAGGCAGCCGCCGCGAGCAACGCCCAGACCGGCAGGGTCGTCACCACCAGGAAGGCGAGCAGCACCACGCCGGGGGCCAGGAGCAGCCGGCGCGCCCACCGTGGTGGCAGGGGCATCAGTGCTCCAACTGCGTCGCCAGGTAGCGCCGGGAGGCCGTGTAGGCGCGACTGATCCGCCGCCCCACCGCCGCCATGTCCCGGTACGCCCACGGCGTGTCGTCGCGCGGCTCCAGCCCGCCGGTGGGCAGCACGTGCACCTCCACCCCGTCGGGCAGGGCCGCCAGCTCCCGGGCGAACCGGTGCCGCCGGGCGATCTCGAACGCGACCTGGGCGATCTCCCAGGGCCGCCGGGGCGGGCTCAGCTCCCGCTCGATCCGGCCCACCTGGAGTACGAAGATCCGCGTGGCGCCCACGGCGACCGCCTCGCCGATCGGGATGGAGTTCACGATCCCGCCGTCGATGTAGTGCTGGTCGTCGATCCGGGACGGGGGCAGCAGCCCCGGCACCGAGGCGGAGGCGAGCACGGCCGGCACCAGCGGCCCGCTGTCGAACCAGTGCTCGGCGGCCCGCTCGATGTTGGCCGCGCAGCAGCGGAACGGCACCTGGAGGTCGGCGAAGGTGGTCTCCGCGCCCAGCTCGGCCTCCAGCAGCTTGCGCAGCGGGCGGGGCGAGTGCAGGTGGGTGCGGGCGGCGAAGCGACGCAGTTGGCGGGCCACCGAGTCGCCGTACACCTCGCTCGCCTCGGGCGAGGCCCAGAGCCGGACCAGCCGGTCGGTGACCGCCTCGGACGGCTCGGCGGCGACCAGCGCGCCGTTGACCGCCCCGATCGAGGTGCCGAGCACCACGTCGGGCCGGATGCCGGCCCGGAACAGTGCCCGCAGCATGCCCACCTCGACCGCGCCGAGGACTCCCCCGCCCCCGAGCACGAACGCCACCGGTCCCCGCACCATGGGGTTCATCCTGGCACGGGCGGGAAAGTGGCCCTCCGGTGCCGGCCCGGCCGGGCTCAGGTGGTGCTGGTCGGGGGCGGTGCGGCCAGCCCGAGCGCCTCGGCCGCCGCCCGCCCGTTCGCGTGGCTGGCGCCGTAGGTGGTGACGAACGCCCGCACGCCGGCCGGGCGCCATGCCGACGGCCAGCCCATGTCGACGACCGTCACCGGGTGCCCGGCGGCCAGGTCCTCCGCCAGCGCCGGTCCGCCCGGCAGCCCGCGCAGCCGGCGGCAGACGAGCACGACGGGGCGCGTACCGGCCTGTTGGCGCAGCTCCGCCGCGCTGGCCTGCGAGGCGACCCTGAGGATCTGCTCGACGCCGGTCAGGTGCGGACCCAGGCCCCAGGGCGTACGGCCCTGCACGTTGGTCGAGGTGGCGAAGAGCTGCACCACGAGCGGCGTACCGGCCGGGGGCTCGCCCTCCACGCGCACCGCCCGGCGCGCGACCTCGTACCCCAGTTGGGTCGGCGGGGGCGGCGGGCCGGGCTCCGGACGGGCCCAGCCGGCGAGCCGCGCGGCCCGTTCGACCGCCTGCTCGACGCGCGCGACGGGCAGTTCACCGCCGCGGACGGCGGCGCAGATGTCGTCGACCACCCGCTCGACCACGGCGGCGTCCTGGGTGGCGCCGAGACAGAGCAGGTCGGCACCGGCCGCGAGGGCCAGCACCGCGGCCGGGCCCATCCCGCCCACCGGTGTGGAGGCGGCCTGCATCTCCAACGCGTCGGTGATCAGGACGCCGGTGAAGCCGTACTCGTCGCGCAGGAGTTCCGTCAGCATCCGCCGGCTGAACGTCGCGGGCCGGTCGCCGGTCAGTTCCGGCACCCGGATGTGCGCGCTCATGATCGCCTGCGTGCCGGCGGCGATGGCCGCCGCGAAGGGTGGCAGGTCGCGGGCCTTCAGCACCGCCAGGGGTACGTCGACGGTGGGCAGTTCCAGGTGCGAGTCGACGACCGTCGCGCCGTGCCCGGGAAAGTGCTTGGCGCAGGCCGCGACGCACGCCGCCTGGAGTCCCTCGACGGCGGCGCCCGCGTGGGCCGCGACCCGGGCGGGGTCCGTCCCGAAGGAACGGGGGCCGATCACCGGGTTCTCGGCGGCGGAGTTGACGTCCACCACCGGCGCCAGGTCGAGGGTGACGCCGACGGCCGCGAGTTCCCTGCCGATCGCCCGGTGGATGTCGCGCGTCAGCGACACGTCGTCCACCACGCCGAGCGCGGCGTTGCCGGGGTAGGGGCTGCCGGTGGCGTGCGCCAGCCGGGTCACGTCGCCGCCCTCCTCGTCGATCCCGACCAGCACGTCCGTACGGGCATCGCGCAGGGCGGCGACGCAGGACGCGAGTTGCGCCGGGGTGTCGACGTTGCGGGCGAACAGGACGTGCCCCGCCAGCCCGTCGCGGACCAGGTCCACCGCCCAGGGCGGCGGCACCGTGCCCGGGAACGCGGCCAGGACGGTGCCCAGCGCCAACCTGCGCAGCCCCTGGTCGATCGGCATGATGCCCCTTTCGATCTATAAGTACCTTTCCTGGAGTATTCCAGGCTTCGGGGATTGTTCAGGGCTTTGGCGCCGGTCGGCGGAGCGCTCGTGACGGGCGGACTCCCCGCCGGGCTCACGTCCGGGCCGGGAGGAATCCGGCCGTTGACAGGCCCGACACATTCGCGCAACCTGATAGCGCTCCCACAGCGAGGCAGGTGCGTCCCCGTGAAGCCAGCACTGCACCCCGGCCGGTTGCTGGCCCGCCGGTACCGGCTCGTCGACCAGATCGGCGCCGGCGGCATGTCGGTGATCTGGCGGGCCCGGGACGAGGTGCTCGACCGGATCGTGGCGCTGAAGGTGCTCGCCCCGTCGCTCGCCGCCGACGCCCGCTTCCGCGACATGGTGCGCGAGGAGGCCCGCGCCGCCGCCCAACTCGTCCACCCGCACGTCACCTCGGTGCACGACTACGGCGAGACGGTCGCGCCCGACGGGTCGATCACGTCGTTCGTGGTGATGGAGTTGCTGGCCGGCGAGGAGCTGGACGTCCGGCTCACCGACGGGCCGATGCCGTGGGCCGAGGCGGTCGAGGTCGGCGCCCAGGTGGCGGACGCCCTCGCTGCCGCGCACCGGCTCGGCATCGTGCACCGGGACATCACCCCGGCCAACGTGATGATGACCCGGGCAGGGGTCAAGGTGCTCGACTTCGGCATCGCCACCCGGGTCGGCGCGCCCGACGACGACGAGGACGGCGGCACCTTCGGCACGCCCGCGTACGTGGCGCCGGAACGCCTCGACGGGGCACCCGCCCAGCCCGCCACCGACGTCTACTCCCTCGGCGTGCTGCTCTACGAGGCGCTGACCGGCCGGGTGCCGTACCCGGCGGACACCTGGGAGCAGCTCAGCGAGGCACTCGCCGGGGACGGCCCGCCCCCGCTGGCCGACATGCCGGGGCTGCCGCCGGAGGTGGCCCGTACCTGCCTGCGCTGCTTGGCGCGGGACCCCTTGGAGCGGCCGACCGCCCGGCAGGTCGCCACCCTCCTGCGCGACCAGTTGCTCCCCGCCGACCCGCAGGCCGCCACCATGCTCGCGCCGACGGTCACCCTCCCGACGCTGCCCGCCGAGGGCGAGTCGCGCAGCGCCCGCCTCGCCCGGGAGCGCCGTCGGCGCCGGGTGCCGCGGCCCGTGCTGATCGTGCCGGTCGTACTGCTCGTGGGGGTGGCCCTGGCCGTGCCCGCGATCCGTCAGGAGGAGACCAGCCCACCCCGGTCGCTGCCCACCACGGGCCCGTCCGACCTGCCGGCCTCCCCCACGCCGACGGCCGAGACCTCACCGCCCCCGACGGCCGCCCCGCCCCCGACCTCCACCGCGCCGGTCGCGCCCCCACCCACCCGGGCGGCCCCGGAGCGCGGCGACCTCATCGAGGCGGCCAACCGGATCGACGGCCTGATCGGCGCCGGTCTCGACGACGGAGGGATCCGATCCGACGTCGGGCTCGACTTCCGCAACGAGCTGCGCAACCTGACCGACGCGGCCCGCGCCCGCTCGGGAGACCTGGGCGAGCGGATCGCCCGGCTCCGCGAGAAGGTCGCGACCCGGCGCGGCGAGGGCGCCATCACCGACGCGTACGCCCGCCGGCTGGACAGCGCGATCACCGCGCTCGGGGACGCGCGGGCCTGACGGCGGTCAACGGGCCGGGACCCGTTCCCTGGCTGCGGCGAGCGGGGCCATCCGCGCCGTGAAGCGGCGGTACGCCTCCTCGTAGCCGGCGGCCATCCGTTCGATGGAGAAGTTCTCCGCCACGTGCGCGACGCAGGCCGCCGGGTCGAGGCGGGTCGCCGCACGCAACGCCCCGGGCAACTCGTCCACGTGCTCGCAGACCAGGCCGGTCGTTCCGGGCCGGACGAGTTCCGGCACCGCTCCCCGGTCCAGCGCCACCACCGGGGTACCGGTGGCCATCGCCTCCACCATCACCATGCCGAACGGTTCCTCCCACTGGATCGGCATGACCAGGCACCGGGACTCGACCAGCAGCCGCAGCGCCTCGGTCCGGTCGGCGTCGAGCACCACCCGGACGTCCTCGCCGAGCATGGGCCGGACCACCTCGTCGTAGTAGCGGTGCTCAGCCGGCTCGTTGCACTTGCCGGCCAGCACCAACGGCAGGCCGGCGGCCCGGCACGCCCGGATGGCGACGTCCGGGCCCTTGTCGGGGCTGAACCGGGCCAGCCAGAGCACCGGCCCCTGCCCGGGTGCCGTCTTGTGCGGGATGCCCCGGATGTCCATCGCGTTGTGCACCGTGCCGGCCCAGGGCAGCCCCGGGTTGAGCCTTCGCTGCGCGTGCGAGATGGCCACCAGCCCGACGCCCCGGTCGGTCTCGCTGAGCACGTCGCCGTACTCGCCGACGGGGTTGCCGTGCACGGTGGCCAGGGTGGGCACGGCCCGGTGCCCGGCGATCAGCGGGCCGATGGTGGTGTGGTCGTGTACGACGTCGAAGTCGCCCGCCCGGACCCGGTGGTTGACCCGGGCCAGGTGGGCCAGCTCGGGCAGCGCCTCGCCGAGCCGTTCGAACTGGAGCTCGGGCACCGTGGAGACGAACTCGGCCCCGGTGCCGTGTTCCCGGCCCGCCCCGAAGAGGGTCACCGCGTGGCCCCTGGCCATCAGCCCGTCCACCAGTGCGGTCACCACGTGTTCCAGCCCGCCGTAGCCGGGCGGCGGCACCGACAGCCACGGCGGCACCACCATCGCGATCCGCATCGGCCGCTCCGCCGATCGGTCGGGCGACAGGTGGTTCACGGCCACGGTTCCTCCCCTGTCGGTCACTGCTGTGGATCGGTCGCCGGCGCAGGTCGCCCCGCCACCGGGCCCCGCTGCTCGGCGGGATCGCCACGGTTTCCCGGCGGGGGCATCAGCAAACCGGACGCCCGGGGGCCGTCATCCGCCCACGAGGAGCCGGTCCCGCACCGCCCGCACCCCCTCGGCGGACCAGGCAACCCGTTCCGCCTCGTCCCGCTCCCACCAGGAACGGACGACCCCGGTCAGCACGACCGTCTCCCCGTCCACCTCGACGGTCACCCGCTCCGTGCCGATCCCGCGCCCCAGCGCCCGCTGGAGGTCACGCCGGGTCCGTTCGACGTCGGGACGGGCTGCGGGCCGCACCTCGACCAGGTTGGTCACGCCGCGTACGCCCCGTAGCCGGCGCAACTCCCGCTCGGCGGTGCGTCGCTGCCAGCCGAACTCCACCTCACCGCGCAGCATCACCCAGCCGTTGGCCACGGTGACGTCCAGCCGCTCGGCGGGGACGAAGCTGTCCCACTCCAGCGCCCGGCTCGCCGCGATCGCGATCTCGGCGTCCGTACGCCCCGCCTCGCCGGGCAGGCGCACCTCGACGTCGTCGGCGACCGCCCGCACCCCCCGTACGCGCTGCGCGCAGCGTTGCGCCGCCCACTTGCGCGGGTACCCGTCCACCCAGCCGGTCAGCGTCACCACGCCGTCGGCGACGCTCACCCCGATCTCGTTCGGCTGCACCTGGGCGTCCCAGGCCAACTCGTCGAGCACGTCCCGCTGGATCCGCTCGTCGGTCCGAACGGCCGCTGCCGTGGTCATCGCACCCCTCCGTACGCCTCGCCGGGTCCTGCCTCTCCGACGATGCCGGCGCGACGGGTGACGGCGGTTCACCCGCACCGGGTGAACCGCCGTCAAGAGGGAGCGGCGGGTGACGGAGCCAACCCCCTTGGCCCCGCCACCCGCCGCCGGAGGGAGGAGGAATGTCTTCGGTTACCGGTTACGACGTCTCGGCGAGCGTCACGGTTGCCTTGGATTCGGCGCCGTTGCGCTTGTAGGTCACCTCGACCCGGTCGCCGACCTTCCCGGCCTGCACGGCGCCGACCAGATCGTCCGAGTCGTTGACCGCCTTGTCACCGAACCGGGTGATCACGTCGCCGCGCTGAAGTCCGGCCTTCTCGGCGGCGCTGCCCGGGGTGACGGCCGCGACCAAGGCGCCGCCGCCCTCGGCAGCGGTCACGCTGACCCCGAGCGACGGGTGGCTGACCTTCTCGCCCCGTTGGAGCTTGCCGGCCACGTCCTTGGCCTTGTTGCTGGGGATCGCGAAGCCGACGCCGATGTTGCCGCCGCTGCCCTGCCCGGCGGTGGCGATCGCGGTGTTGATGCCGATCACCTCGCCCCGGGTGTTGACCAGGGCGCCGCCGGAGTTGCCCGGGTTGATCGGCGCGTCGGTCTGGAGCAGCCCGGCGATCGAACTGGCCCCCTGGTTGGGCTGCTGCCGCTGCTCGTTGCTGCCCGCCTGGATGGTGCGGTCCCGGGCGCTGAGGATGCCGGCGGTGACCGAGCCCTGAAGACCCAGCGGGCTGCCGAGGGCGAGCACCTGGTCGCCGACCTGCATGGCGTCGCTGTCGCCGAAGGTGGCAGCCTTCAGGTCGCTGACGCCGCTGACCTTCAGCACCGCCAGGTCGGTCTTCGGGTCGGTGCCGACGATCTTGGCTTGGGCGGTCTTGCCGTCGGCGAAGGTCACCACGACGCTGTCGCCGCTGCCGGAGGCGACCACGTGGTTGTTGGTGAGCACGAAGCCGTCGGCGGTGAGGATCACGCCCGAGCCCTCGCCGTTGTCCGTGGCGATCGAGACGACGCTGGGCTGCACGGCGGCAGCGATCCGGGGCAGGTCGGCGCTGTTGATGACCGGTGCGGCGGAGTAGGTGCGGGTGATGCCCGAGTCATCGGCGAGGGCGAGCGCGAGCGCCCCGCCGGTGACGCCCGAACCGAGCATCAGCGCGAAGACCGCCACGCCGGCACCGACGAACTTGGCGATCCGGCTCGGCCGGGGGCCCGTCTGCGGGGCCGCCCACGGCGGCACCGGCTGGCCGGAAAGGTGCGGCTGGTGGCCGTACGGCTGCCCCGGCTGGCCCCCGCCGCTCCAGCCGGACTGCTGGCCGTACCAGGGCGCACCGGGCTGACCGGCGACCTGCGGGTGACCCGGCTGACCGGCGGCGTGCGGGTAGCCCGGCTGGCCGCCTGCCTGCGGGTAACCGGGCTGGCCCGTGGACTGCGGGTGGCCGGGCTGGGGCTGGCCGGAGACCGGGTACTGCGGGGCGGGCGCGAAGGGGCCTGGCGGCGTGGCCTGGGCGGGCGCGCCGGCACCCTCGGACGCGCGGGCCGGCTCGGCGGCACCGAGGGCGCCGTCGCCGGTGGGCGGGCCGTCGGCGACGGCACCCGACTCTGCGGTACGGGGTGCCTCGTCGCGCACCGGAGCGGCCGCACCGACGATCGGAGCGATCGGAACGGTCGGGGCGGAGTCACCGGCGGAGGGTGCGGTTGGGGCGGGGCCGCCGGCAGGGGGCACGGCCGGGGCGGGAGCGCCGGCGGCCGGGGTGGCGAAGCCGACCGTCGGGGCGGATTCGCCCGTGGCCGGGGCGATCGGGTCGGAGTCGGACTGCGCGCGCTCGACGCGCGGCAGCTCGGCGGTGGGGAGCGACGGCTCGGCGTCGGTGTGGGCCGGCCGCCGCTGCGGGTCGGACTCGTGCTCGGTCATGCCTCCACCTTGACGCGTGGCACTGCGATCCGCCTGGAACCCGCCTGAATGTTGGCTGAAAGTCACTCGCCATCCCCGTCGGCGTCCGGCACGAGGGGGACCCGGACCACGAAGGTCGCTCCCCCGCCGGGGGTCTCGGCCACCTCGACGGTGCCGTGGTGGGCGCGCACCAGCGCCGCGACGATGGCCAGCCCGAGCCCGGTGCCGGTGTTGCCGCCAGCCCGCCGGGTACGCGCCGCGTCCACCCGGTAGAAGCGTTCGAACACCCGCTCCGCCTGGTCGGGGGTGAGTCCGGGGCCGGTGTCCGCCACCTCCACCACGGCCAGGTTCCCCGGCTCGGCCCGCAGCCGCAGGGTCACCGAGGCCTCCGGCGGGGTGTGCGTGAGGGCGTTGGTCATCAGGTTGCCGATGATCTGGCGCAGCCGGGCGTCGTCGCCGTAGACCACCAGCGGGCCGGAACCGGGCTTGACCTCCAGCTCGATCCGGCGTTCCGGCGCCACCACCCGGGCGGCCTCGACCGCCTCGCTGGCCAGCACGGGCAACTCCACCGGGGCGAGGGCCAGCGGTCGCTCCCGGTCCAGCCGGGCCAGCAACAGCAGGTCCTCCACCAGCAGCCCCATCCGGGCCGCCTCCTGCTCGATCCGGCGCAGCAGGTCGGCGGTCTGCTCCGGCGCGCTCGCCGCGCCCTGCCGGTAGAGCTCGGCGAAGCCCCGGATCGTGGTCAACGGGGTCCGCAGCTCGTGCGAGGCGTCCGCCACGAACTGCCGCATCCGCTCCTCGGAGCGTCGGGCCCGCGCCTCCGAGGCACGCGCCGCGCCGGCCGCGTCCCGGGCGGCGGCCTCGGCGTACCGGGCGGCGCTCTCCGAGGCGGCCCGCGCGGTGAAGGCGGCCTCGATCTGCGTGAGCATCGCGTTGAGCGCCCGGGAGAGCCGCCCCAGTTCCGAGGTCGGGACGGGTTGCCCCTCCTCCGGGTCGGGCACCCGCCGGCTCAGGTCGCCCCCGGCTATGGCGGCGGCCGTACGCTCTATCTCCACGAGGGGTTTCAGGCTGGTCCGGACGATCGCCGCGCCGATGGAGGCGAGCAGGATCAGCACCGCTGTTCCGGCGAGCACGTCGATCCAGAGCAGGCGCTGGACCGCCAGATCCACGTCGGTGAGGTGTTGCCCGACGGCGCCCATCTGGCCGTTCGGCAGCTGGGTGTAGAGCATCCGCCAGCGGCTGTGACCGTCGCGGGAACGGACGGTGAAAGGCTCACCCACCAGTTCCGCGAAGCCCTGCTCCGTCATCGGCCACGGCGGCAGGTCGTCCGGGCGGAGGTTCGGGTTGAAGTAACCCTCCTTGGGCTCGCCGTCGACGACCGCCAGCACGATGAATTCGCTGGGCAGGCCGAACTCGGTCGACCTGCCCTGCATGAGCAGGTCGACCGCCCGGGACATCGTGCTCTTGGCAAGCCTCAGGTCCTCATCGACCTGACTCTCGAGGTAGCTGCGGAGGAAGAAGGTGGTCGACGCGCTGATCACCACCAGCGCTCCGGTGACCAGGGCCAGCACCGCGGCGACCAGCTTGACCCGCAGCGGGACGCCGCGCAGTCGCGCCTTGCCCTGGTCGAGTGGGTTCACGCCGCCGGCTTGCGCAGCACGTAGCCGACACCCCGGAGCGTGTGGATCAGCCGGGGCTGGGTGTTGTCCACCTTGCGGCGCAGGTACGAGATGTAGGACTCGACGATGTTGTCGTCGCCCCGGAAGTCGTAGTTCCACACGTGGTCGAGGATCTGCGCCTTGGACAGCACCCGGTTGGCGTTCAGCATCAGGTAGCGCAGCAGCTTGAACTCGGTCGGCGAGAGCTGCACCCGCTGGCCGGCCCGGTGCACCTCGTGGGTCTCCTCGTCCAGCTCCAGGTCGGCGAAGGTGAGCCGGGAGGGCGCCTGCTCGCCGCTGCTGGTGCGGCGCAGCACCGCGCGGATCCGGGCGGTCAGCTCCTCCAGGCTGAACGGCTTGGTGACGTAGTCGTCCCCGCCCAGGGTGAGCCCACGGATCTTGTCGTCGGTGGCGTCCCGGGCGGTGAGGAAGACCACCGGCGTACGCGTGCCGCCCTCGCGCAGCATCCGGATGACCTCGAAGCCGTCCAGGTCGGGCAGCATCACGTCGAGCACGACGAGGTCGGGCCGGTGGTCCTTGGCGGCGTTGAGGGCGGCACTGCCGCTTGTCGCGGTGGCCACGTCGAAGCCCGCGAAGCGCAGGCTCGCGGAGAGCAGTTCGAGGATGTTGGGATCGTCCTCGACGACGAGCAGTCGCGCCTCGGTCTGGGTAGCGGCCATGCCGCCCATCATCCGTGCTCTCGCTGCGTCCGCGCTGGGCACTCGCTGGAAAAAGCCTGTGAGGCGACTGTCGAGGTCAGCGCAGCAGTCGGCGCAGGCCGTCCAGCGCACCGTCGAGCAGCCGGACGGCGGTACGCAGCTGCGCGTCACTCAACCGGCGGGCCTGCACCAGGGCGCCCGCCTCGACGACGAAGGCAGCCAGCCGCTGGTCGAACTCGGCAAGCGCCGCCGACCCGGACTCGGCCGACGGGCCGGGTACCGGCACAGAGTCGGATGCCGGCGCAGGGCCGGGCACCGACGCGGGATCGAGTGCCGATGCAACGCCGGAGGCGGGCGTCATGCCGGGGCCGGGCGTCATGCCGGAGGCGGGCGGCAAGCCGGGGTCGAGCGTCATGCCAAGAGCAGGCGTCAGACCGGGGGCGGAGACGGGTGGCAGGCCAGGGGCAGGGACGGCGGCGGGAGGTGAGCCTGGGGCTGCCCAGCGGGGACGGCGGGTCTGCCGGGTCGCCTCGCGCAGCTCCCGCTTCAGGTCGCGCACCGAACCGCGTACCTCGCTCTGGATCTCTCCGGCCAGCGCGGACAACTCCTCCACCGAGGCGGCGATGTCCGACTCCAGGGCGGTCAGCTCTCCGGCCCGCTGCCGCAGCTCGGCCCGTCCGGCCTCGGTGATCTCGTAGACCTTGCGGCCACCGGCGGCGGTGTGGATGAGCAGACCGTCGGCCTCCAGCCGCTGCAACCGGGGGTAGACGGTGCCGGCGCTGGGGGCGTAGAGGCCGAGGAAGCGTTCCTCCAGCAGGCGGATCAGCTCGTAGCCGTGCTTCGGGCCGCCGTCGAGGAGCTTGAGCAGGTAGAGCCGGAGCCGCCCGTGACTGAACACGGCGGTCACGGCAGCTCCTCGTGGTCGTCGTCCACCGGGCGGGGCGAGCAGCGCGATGCTGCCCGGGGTGGCGGACGCGGAGAGCCTACCTTCACCCGCGCCGAACCCGCCCTCGCTGCCCATCACGGCCCCCGGCCGGACGAGTAGATCTTGGCAGAATCGTGCCCCCAGAAGGGCCGTTTTTCACCAAGATCTACGGCGACCAACCGACGGGAGGCGACCGACCGACGAAAGGCGACCAAACGACGGGAGGCGAGCGACCGACGGGAGGCGAGCGAGCCGTCCCGGGATGGTGCCTCGGTCCGGTCCTGTCGCGGAGGCGACCGCTGTCAGTCTCGTGGGCACGCGGTCTGTGACGGCGCCGCCAGCGAGGAGTCCGGGCCGGGCAGCAGCAGGGCGACGGCTCGTCGTACGGCGGCGATGTCGTCCTCGTCAGGAGTTCCGTGGTCGCGCATGGCTCGGCGGGCGACCGCGTAGGGCAGGTCGACGAGGGCCAGCACGACGTCGGTCAAGCGATGCCCGGTGGCGCGGGCCACCGCGGTGAGAGCGTCGCCGAGAGCGCCGTGGTGAGCCTGTGCCTGCTGGGCGAGCGCGGGTGAGGTGTCGCCGCGCAGCAGGTCGCGCAGGGCGTGGCGCAGCAGGAGGGCGGCGTCCTCGGGGTGGGAACGGCACCACGTCAGGACAGTGACCGCGGCGCCGACGCCGGCTTGCGCGTCGGCGGGTCCGAGGGCCTCCAGGTAGACGCGGAGGAAGCGGTCCTGCGCACGCAGCCAGGCGGCGGCGACGAGGTCGTCGCGGCGGGGGAAGCGGTGGTAGACCGAGCCGCTGGAAGCGCCGGTGGCCAGGCAGACGGCACGGGCGGAAGCCGCGGCGGGGCCACCCGAGAGGACCAGGCTGCGGACTGCGTCGAGCATCACGTCGGTCGAGTGCTTGACCGGCTGCGGCATGCGGTAGAGACTACGCTCCACTTGAACTAGCGAACCCTCTCTAGGAGAGTCATGGTCCGCAACATCCACGAGCGGCAGCTCGCAGCAGCTCCCGCAGCCGTGGGCGCGTTGATCGACTCCCTGGCCACCCCGGACGACCGGTTGTGGCCGCGCGGGCAGTGGCCAGCCATGCGGTTCGACCGTCCACTCGGCGTCGGCGCCCGCGGCGGACACGGGCCGATCCGCTACACCGTCGTCGCGTACCAGCCCGGGACACGGATCCGGTTCGAGTTCTCCGCGCCGGCAGGCTTCCGCGGCTACCACGAGTACGAGGCCCTACGGGTCGACGACCGGTGCTGCCTGCTGCGTCACTCACTCGTCATGACCACGCGGTGGCCGGCGTGGTTGAGCTGGCCGATGGTCTACCGCCCGCTGCACGACGCCCTCATCGAAGACAGCCTGGACACGGCGGCTCGCCACCTGGGGCTGGCATCGCCCCCGTCGCGACGCTGGTCACGGCGGGTCCGGGCTCTCCGGTCACTGATCCGCCGACGGCGGTTCTGACAAACGACGTGCCAGTGCCGGGCCGACGGCGGTTCTGACGGACGACGTGCCGGTGCCGGGCCGACGCCGGCCCCGACGGACGGCCCGTGCCGGGGTCGGGCTGACGGCGTGCGAGGCTGCCGGGGGCGTACCGGCGACGGGGCCGGGCGTCGTCGCCGGAGGTGCCTGATGATCATCGAGTCGCGTTTCAACGGGCCACCCGGCTCGGGCAACGGCGGCTGGAGCGCGGGGGTCTTCGCCGCCGGGTCCGGCGCCCCGGGGCCGATCGAGGTGACGCTGCGTCGCCCGCCCCCGCTGGAGACCCCGCTCACTCTCGTCGACGGGGAGGTCCGCGACCCCGAGGGACTGGTCGTCGCCCAGGTCCGCCTCACGGAGGACCCCCGCGCGGTGGTGCCGCCGGTGGACCTGCCGGCCGCGCGGGCCGCCTCGACGGCGTACGCCGGGCTGGTCGACCACCCCTTCCCGGGCTGCTACGTCTGCGGCCCGGACCGGGTCGACGGGCTGCGGATCTTTCCCGGGCGGCTGCCGGACGGCCGTACCGCCGCGCCGTTCCGGGTGCCCGAGGCGGTCACGACGCCGACCGTCTGGGCCGCGCTGGACTGTCCCGGCGGCTGGGCGGTGATCGCCCCCGGCCGCCCGTACGTCCTCGGCCGGATCGCGGCGGTGGTCGCGGCGCTGCCGGAGCCGGGCGACGAGTGCGTGGTGACCGGCGTCATGGTCGGCGGCGAGGGCCGCAAGGCGCTCGTGCACACCAGCCTGTACGCCCCCGACGGCGCCCTTCTGGCGTGGGCCCGCGCAACCTGGATCGCCGTGGCGGACGACGCCGGATAATCGTCCCTGGGGATGAGGGCCTCCTGCCTGAGGCGGAGCTGGATCTAGGAAGCGCGCCTGATTGACCTGCTTGCGCCCGCCCGCCACGCTGTGTCACGGCGTACCCCGATGCCACCCGCACGAAGGAGAGCAATGACTGACGGGCAGAGAAGCCCCACCGGTGACGGTCAGATCGTGGTGTCCGGCCTGACGAAGCAGTACAAGAACCTCCGGGCCGTCAACAACCTGTCGTTCACCGTCGAACCGGGGCGGGTGACCGGCTTCCTCGGCCCCAACGGCGCCGGCAAGACCACCACGCTGCGAATGCTGCTGAACCTGGTGACACCGACCGAGGGGACGGCGACCATCAGCGGGCGGCGCTACGCCGACCTGACCGACCCGCTGCGGCACGTCGGCGCCGTACTGGAGGCGTCCAGCGCGCACAAGGGCCGCACCGGCATCAACCACCTGCGGGTGATCTGCGCGGCGGCGGGGCTGCCGAAGGAGCGGGCCGGCGAGGCGCTGGCGCAGGTCGGTCTGACCCCGGCGGCGAAGCGCAAGTTCAAGGGCTACTCGCTCGGTATGAAGCAGCGGCTCGGCATCGCCGCCGCCATGCTGGGCAACCCCCGGGTGCTGATCCTCGACGAGCCCGCCAACGGGCTCGACCCGGAGGGCATCCGCTGGATGCGCGGGTTCCTCAAGAGCCTCGCGCACGAGGGCCGCACCGTGCTGGTCTCCAGCCACCTGCTGTCGGAGATGCAGCTGCTCGCCGACGACGTGGTGATCATCGCCGCCGGGCAGCTGGTCCGGCAGGGCACGGTCGAGCAGGTGATCGGCTCGATGGCGCAGGGCGTCCGGGTGCGGGTCCGCACCCCGCAGGCCGACGCGCTGACCGCCGCCCTCAGGGAGGGGCCGGCCACCGTCGACGTCGACGAGCACGGCGCTCTGCTGGTGGGCGGGGTGGACGCCCCGACCGTGGGCCGGGTCGCCCTGACCGCCGGTGTCGAACTGCACGAACTGACCACGGAACGGCCCGACCTGGAACGGGTCTTCCTGGAGCTGACGGCCGGGAAGGCGGGCATCCGATGAACCTCGTCCGATCCGAGCTGCTCAAGATCCGCACCACCAGCGCGTGGTGGTGGCTGGCCATCGCCGCGTTCCTGTCGATCGTGCTGGCCTTCGCGTTCAACGCCTGGGTCGCCAACGAGGCGCTGAAGGGCAACGCGGAGGACCTGGGCCTCACCGGCGACGCGGCGTCCGCGGCGGCGCAGGCGGCGAACCTCTACACCTCCGGGCAGTACCTGGGCCTGATGTTCGTGATGCTGATCGGCATCCTGATGGTCACCAACGAGTTCTTCCACCAGACGGCGACCACGACGTTCCTGGCCACGCCACGGCGTACGTCGGTCATCGTCAGCAAGCTCGTCGCGGCCAGCCTGCTGGGCTTCGCGTTCTGGCTGGTGACCACCGTGATCGACCTGATCTCCGGGGCGGTGTTCCTGTCGGCCAACGGCCACGGCACCCTGCTCGACGAGTGGGCCGTGCAGCGGGCGCTGCTGCTCAACCTGCTGGCGTACGCGATCTGGACGGTCCTCGGCGTGGGCATCGGCACGCTGATCACCAACCAGCTCGGCGCGGTGATCACCGCCGCGGTGCTCTACCTGGTCGGCACGCAGGTGGTGGGGCTGCTGTTCATGCTGCTGGCGAACGTGCTGGACAGCCAGGCCGTGATCAAGTGGCAGGTGATCTGGCCGGCCGTCGCCTCGACGGTCATGGTCAGCGAGGGTCAGACGGACTTCACTCCCGCCTGGTGGGTCGGCGCGCTCGTGCTGATCGGCTACGCGGTGGTGAGCGGGGTGGTCGGCATCCTGATCACCCGGCGGCGCGACATTTCCTGACGGGCCGGACGACGGCGGCGGGAGTGGTGTCGGTCACCACTCCCGCCGCCGGGCACCGGTGCAAACCCACCCACCGGGGCCGTACCAGCAGTCGACCGGACACGCAGCGTTTGGTGAACTTCTGGCATCTTCTGTGAAACGGGCCACGCCGAGGAGGCGGAAATGCCTGCGGCATCCGTACGGCGTAGCCTGGGAGCCGTCTCGTGCGCGCCCGCAGGCCGGGCCGCAACAGGGACGCCGCGTGACACACAAACCCGCGTGAAAGAGGCGATTACCGGCCGTGTCGACCCAGCAGACTTCGCAGGAGAACCCACTGGCGGGTTTCGGTCCGAACGAGTGGATCGTCGAGGAGATGTACCAGCGCTACCTCGCCGACCCCACCAGCGTTGATTCGGCCTGGCACGACTTCTTCGCCGACTACCGCCCGGCGCCCGGCGCCGGCAAGCCGCGCGGAGCCGAGCAGGCCCCGAAGCCCACCGGCCAGCAGGAGCCCACCGCCAAGCCGGAGCCCGCCGGCCAGCAGGAGGCAGCCGCAGCGGTCGCGCAGCCGGCCGCCCCGAAGCAGGAGGCCGCGGTCGCGCAGCCGAAGCCGGCGGAGAAGAAGCCGGAGCCCCGGCCGGAGAAGCCCGCCGCCCCGGCCAAGCCGGCAGCCGCGAAGGCGGCCCTCGCCAAGCCCGCGGCGGCCAAGCCGACCGCCACCGGCCCGCAGACCACCCCGCTGCGCGGCGTGGCGGCGAAGATCGTCCAGAACATGGACGCCTCGCTGGCCGTGCCGACCGCCACCAGCGTGCGCGCCGTCCCGGCCAAGCTGCTGGTCGACAACCGCATCGTGGTCAACAACCACCTCACCCGCGGGCGCGGGGGCAAGGTCAGCTTCACCCACCTCATCGGGTACGCGCTGGTCCGCGCGGTGGTCGCCCACCCGGAGATGAACAACTCCTTCGCCGAGGTCGACGGCAAGCCGGTCATGGTCCGGCCGGAGCACGTCAACCTGGGCATCGCGATCGACCTGGTCAAGCCCGACGGCAGCCGCAACCTGGTGGTCCCCTCCATCAAGGGCTGCGAGCAGATGGACTTCCGGCAGTTCTGGCAGGCGTACGAGGACGTGGTCCGGCGCGCCCGCCGCAACGAGCTGACCATGGACGACTACTCCGGCACCACGATCTCGCTGACCAACCCCGGCGGCATCGGCACCGTGCACTCGATGCCGCGGCTCATGCAGGGGCAGAGCGCGATCATCGGCGTCGGCGCGATGGAATACCCGGCCCCCTACCAGGGCATGTCCGAGGCCACCCTGGCCGAGCTGGCCGTCAGCAAGGTCATCACCCTGACCAGCACGTACGACCACCGGATCATCCAGGGCGCCCAGTCCGGCGAGTTCCTCAAGGTCATGCACGAGCTGCTGCTCGGCGAGCACGGCTTCTACGACCAGATCTTCACCTCGCTGCGCATCCCGTACGAGCCGGTGCGCTGGATGCGCGACGTCGCGGTCAACAACGAGGGCCAGATCAACAAGACCGCCCGGGTGCACGAGCTGATCCACGCGTACCGGGTGCGCGGTCACCTGATGGCCGACACCGACCCGCTCGAGTTCAAGATCCGCAAGCACCCCGACCTGGACGTGCTCCAGCACGGGCTGACCCTCTGGGACCTCGACCGCGAGTTCCCGGTCAACGGCTTCGCCGGCAAGCAGCGGATGAAGCTGCGCGCCGTCCTCGGCGTGCTGCGCGACTCGTACTGCCGCCGCGTCGGCATCGAGTACATGCACATCCAGGACCCGGAGGAGCGGCGCTGGATCCAGGAGCGGATCGAGCGCAAGTACGAGAAGCCGTCGCCCGACGAGCAGAAGCACGTGCTCAACCGGCTCAACGCCGCCGAGGCGTTCGAGACCTTCCTCCAGACCAAGTACGTCGGGCAGAAGCGCTTCTCGCTGGAGGGCGGCGAGTCGCTGATCCCGCTGCTCGGCGAGGTGCTGGAGGCCTCCGCCGAGGGCGGGCTGGACGAGGTCGTCATCGGCATGGCCCACCGTGGCCGGCTCAACGTGCTGGCCAACATCGTCGGCAAGCCGTACGAGAAGATCTTCTCGGAGTTCGAGGGGCACCTGGACCCGCGCTCCACCCAGGGCTCCGGCGACGTGAAGTACCACCTGGGCCAGAACGGCAAGTTCACCACGCCCGACGGCGACCACGCGGTCAAGGTCTCGGTGGTGGCGAACCCGTCGCACCTGGAGGCCGTCGACCCCGTGCTGGAGGGCATAGTCCGGGCCAAGCAGGACCGCATAGACCTCAAGCTGGAGGGCTACACGGTGCTGCCGCTGGCGGTGCACGGTGACGCCGCCTTCGCCGGTCAGGGCGTGGTCGCCGAGACGCTCAACCTCTCGCAGCTGCGCGGCTACCGCACCGGCGGCACCGTCCACGTCGTCGTCAACAACCAGGTCGGCTTCACCACCGCCCCGGAGTACAGCCGCTCCAGCCTCTACAGCACCGACGTCGCCCGGATGATCCAGGCGCCGATCTTCCACGTCAACGGTGACGACCCCGAGGCCGTGGTCCGGGTCGCCCGGCTGGCCTTCGAGTACCGGCAGGCGTTCAACAAGGACGTCGTCATCGACATGGTCTGCTACCGCCGGCGCGGGCACAACGAGGGCGACGACCCCTCGATGTCCAACCCACAGATGTACAAGATCATCGACTCGAAGCGGTCGGTCCGGAAGCTCTACACCGAGGAGCTGATCGGGCGCGGCGACATCACCGTCGAGGACGCGGAGGAGCTGCTCCGCGACTACCAGTCGCAGCTGGAGCGGGTCTTCAAGGCCACCCGCGACGCGGCCACGACGCCTCGGCAGCACAGCCGCCCCAAGCGCGAGGACGAGCCGGAGCCGCAGGTCAAGACCGCCACCGACGCCGCCGTCGTCAAGGCCGTCGGCGAGGCACACGTCAACCTGCCCGAGGGCTTCACCCCGCACAAGCGGATCCAGCAGCTGCTCGAACGCCGGGCCAAGATGTCCGTCGAGGGCAACATCGACTGGGGCTTCGGCGAGATCATCGCGTTCGGCTCGCTGCTGCACGACGGGGTCACCGTCCGGCTCGCCGGTCAGGACTCCCGCCGGGGCACCTTCGTGCAGCGGCACGCCGCGGTGGTCGACGCCGAGACCGGCCAGGACCACCTGCCCCTGCAGTCGCTGACCGGCGACGGCGAGCGGTCCCGGTTCTTCGTGCACGACTCCCTGCTCAGCGAGTACGCGGCGATGGGCTTCGAGTACGGCTACTCGGTGGAGAACATCGACGCGCTGGTCGCCTGGGAGGCGCAGTTCGGCGACTTCGTCAACGGCGCCCAGTCGGTGATCGACGAGTTCATCACCTCCGGCGAGGTGAAGTGGGGCCAGCGCAACGCGGTCACCCTGCTGCTGCCGCACGGCCACGAGGGCCAGGGCCCGGACCACACCTCCGGCCGCCCGGAGCGGTTCCTGCAGATGTGCGCCGAGGACAACATGCGGGTGGCGATGCCGACGACCCCGGCGAACTACTTCCACCTGCTGCGCCGCCAGGCGCTGTCGCCGAAGCGCAAGCCGCTGGTGGTGTTCACGCCGAAGTCACTGCTGCGACACAAGCTCTGCGTCTCCCCGGTCGAGGACTTCACCACCGGTACCTTCCAGCCGGTGCTGCCCGACTCGGGCGCCCCGGCGCCGGAGCAGGTGAAGCGGGTGCTGCTCTGCTCGGGCAAGGTCTACTACGACCTGTTCCAGGCCCGCAGCGAGCGCGGCATCACCGACACCGCGATCATCCGGATCGAGCAGCTCTACCCGCTGCCGGTCGAGGAGATCCGGGCCGCCCTGTCCGCATACCCGAACGCCGAGGACTACGCCTGGGTGCAGGAGGAGCCGGCCAACCAGGGTGCCTGGTCGTTCGTCGCGCTCAACCTGCTGGAGCACCTCACGGACGTCCGGCTGCGCCGGATCTCCCGCCCGGCCGCGGCCGCCCCGGCCGTCGGCTCGGCGAAGATGCACGATGTCGAGCAGACCGCGCTGATCGAGGCGGCCCTGCCCCGCCCGTGATCTGATCGCAGCACCGCCGACCGGGGCAGGGACCGTCACCACGACGGCTCTGCCCCGGTTCGACGTTCGGCCCCGCTCCGGGGCGGTCCCACCCACGCCAGGCCCCCGCCCCGCACACCCGACCCCGACACCGACGAGCGAGGAACGACAGCATGTACTTCACGGACCGTGGAATCGAGGAGCTGGTGCAGCGGCGCGGCGAGGAGTCCGTCAGCGTCGAGTGGCTGGGCGAGCGCCTCCGCGACTTCGTCGACCTGAACCCCGAGTTCGAGACCCCAATCGAACGCTTCGCCACCTGGCTGGCCCGCTTGGACGACGAGGACGACGAGTAGTCCCCCAGCCCAACCCGCCCCGGCGTGTCGTGGCAACTTCATGATCGACGAAAGAGGGCGAAGGACCCGAGCCGGGTCTCCGGAGATCTTCTAGGGTGGGTGCGTGGCGCGGAGTGTGTACCTGACCAGCGTGGGGTCCGGCGGCGGAAAGTCGACCGTCGCCCTCGGGTTGGCGGAGCTGTTGTCCCGGCAGGTCGAACGGATCGGCGCGTTCCGGCCGCTGGTCCGCGGGCACGTCCCCGACCCGATCCTCGCCCTGCTCAGCGACCGCTACCGGATCGAGCTGCCGCTGGCCGACCTGAGCGGCGCCAGCTACGCCGAGGCGACCGCGCTGGTCGCCGACGGGCGGCGGGAGGAGCTGATCACCGGCATCGTCGAGCGGTACCGGGAGGTCGAGCGGCGCTGCCCCGCGGTGGTCGTGGTGGGCAGCGACTTCGCCGACGGCGGCGACGCGGCCGGCCCCCGCGAGCTGGCCTTCAACGCCCGGCTGGCCACCGAGTTCGGCAGCGTGGTGGTGCCCGTCGTCGACGGCTTCGAGCAGGAGCCGGCGGCGATCGCGGCGGCGGCGCGCGGGGCGTACCACGATCTGGTCGACCTCGGGGCGACGGTGTTGGCGGTGATCGCCAACCGGGTCCCCGGCCCGATGACGCTGCCCGAGCTGCCCGTCCCCACGTACGCCATCCCGGAGGTGCCGACCGTGTCGGCGCCGACGGTGGCCGAGGTGGCGGCGGCGCTCGGCGCCACCCTGCTCGCCGGGGACGACGACGCGCTCAGCCGCGACGTGCTCGACTACGTGGTCGGTGCCGCCCACGTGCCGACGCTGCTGGACCACCTCACCGACGGCGCCCTGGTGATCATGCCCGGCGACCGGGACGACCTGCTGGTGGCCACGAGCGCCGCACACGTGGCCGGGCAGGTGTCGGTCGCCGGGATGGTGCTCACCCTCGGCGAGCAGCCGGATCCACGGGCGATGCGGCTGGTGGAGGGGCTGAAGCCCGGCCTCGCGGTGCTCTCGGTGGCCAGCGACAGCTACGACACGGTCGCCGCGTCCAGCCGGATCGAGGGCCGGCCCAGCGCCGACAACCCGCGCAAGGTGGAAGCCGCGCTCGGGGCGTTCGAGCGCTGCGTGGACACCGACGACCTGGCCCGCCGGCTGCGGGTCAGCCGCTCCGAGCGGGTCACCCCACTGATGTTCGAGTACGACCTGATCGACCGCGCCCGGACGCGGCGCCGGCACCTCGTGCTGCCCGAGGGGGCGGAGGAACGGATCCTGCGCGCGACGGAGATCCTGCTGCGCCGGGGCGTCGCCGACATCACCCTGCTCGGCCGCCCCGACGACATCGCGCGGCGGACCCGCGAACTCGGCATCGACATCACCGGCGCGCGGGTGGTCGACCCGGTCGTCAGCGAGTGGCGCGACGAGTTCGCCACCACGTACGCCGAACTGCGCGCGCACCGCGGCCTCACCGTCGACCTGGCCCACGACATCGTCGCCCAGCCGAACTACTTCGGCACGCTCATGGTGCAGACGGGGCACGCCGACGGCATGGTCTCCGGGGCGACCCACACCACCGCCGCCACCATCCGTCCCGCGTTCGAGATCATCCGCACGGTGCCGGACGTCTCGGTCGCCTCCAGCGTCTTCTTCATGCTGCTCGCCGACCGGGTGCTGGTCTACGGCGACTGCGCGGTCAACCCCGACCCGGACGCCGCCCAACTCGCCGACATCGCCATCTCCTCGGCGGACACCGCCGCCCGGTTCGGCATCGAGCCGCGGGTCGCCATGCTCTCCTACTCCACCGGCAGCTCGGGGGCGGGCGCCGACGTGGAGAAGGTCGCGGCGGCCACCAAGCTGGTCCGCGAACGCCGGCCCGACCTGCTCGTCGAGGGACCGATCCAGTACGACGCGGCCATCGACCCGGCGGTGGCAGCGACGAAGCTGCCCGGCAGCGAGGTCGCCGGCCGGGCCACGGTCTTCATCTTCCCGGACCTGAACACCGGCAACAACACGTACAAGGCGGTGCAGCGCTCCGCCGGGGCGGTGGCCGTCGGGCCGGTGATGCAGGGCCTGCGCCGGCCGGTGAACGACCTGTCCCGGGGCGCCACCGTGCCGGACATCGTCAACACCGTGGCGATCACCGCCATCCAGGCCGCAGCCGCCGAGGAGTCGTCATGAACGCGCCGGTCGGCGGTGCCACCGCCACCCAGGATCCGCCCGCGGGCCGGGTCCTCGTCCTCAACTGCGGGTCGTCGTCGGTGAAGTTCCGGCTCTTCGACGGCGACCGGGTGGTCGACAAGGGCACCGTGGAGCGGGTCGGCGAGGCCGGCGGCGGGCCGGCCGACCACGAGACGGCCGTCCGGGGCATCCTCGACGGGCTCGACCTGAGCGGGTTGGTCGCCGTCGGGCACCGGGTGGTGCACGGCGGGAAGCGGTTCGGCGAACCGGTGCTGATCGACGACACCGTGCTGGCCGCGATCCGCGACCTGGTGCCGCTCGCGCCGCTGCACAACCCCGCCAACCTGACCGGCATCGAGGTCGCCCGGGCCGCGCTGCCGGAGGTGCCGCAGGTCGCCGTCTTCGACACCGCGTTCCACCACACCCTGCCCGAGGCCGCCGCGACCTACGCGATCGAACGGGACACCGCCGAGCGGTACGGCATCCGGCGGTACGGGTTCCACGGCACCTCGCACGCGTACGTGTCACGACGCACCGCCGAACTGCTCGGCCGCCCGTACGCGGAGGTGAACACGATCACCCTGCACCTCGGCAACGGCGCGAGCGCCTGCGCGGTGGCCGGCGGCCGGAGCGTGGCCACCTCGATGGGCATGTCCCCGCTCGAGGGCCTGGTGATGGGCACCCGCAGCGGCGACCTCGACCCGACCGTGATCTTCCACCTGCGGCGCGAGGGCGGGCTCTCCGTCGACGAGATCGACGACCTGCTCAACCATCGCAGCGGCCTGCTCGGGCTGACCGGCGCCAACGACATGCGCGAGGTGCTCACCCGCCGGGCGGACGGCGATCCGGCGGCGGCGCTCGCCTTCGACGTCTACTGCCGGCGGATCACCGGTTACGTCGGGGCGTACTACGCCCTGCTGGGCCGGGTCGACGCGATCACCTTCACCGCCGGTGTCGGCGAGCACGCCGCACCGGTCCGCGCCGCCGCCCTGGCCGGCCTGGACCGCCTCGGCGTCGCGGTCGACCCGCAGCGCAACGCCGGCACCGGCGACCGGGTGATCTCGCCGGAGGGCGCCGAGGTCACGGTCTGCGTCGTCGGCACCGACGAGGAGCGCGAGATCGCCCTCCAGACCCGTGCGGTGGTCGACGCGGCCGGCTGACCGCAGGCCTGGCGCGACCGCTCAGCTCAGAACCAACCAGGCGAGCAGTACGACCAGCACGACCGCGACCGCCGCCGCGCCGACGAACAAGGGCGTTCGGGACGCCGCGGCCGGCGCCTCGGGCTCGACGGTGTGGGCGAAGGCGCGGAACGCCGCTGTGTTGCCGCTCGGGTCGGCGTGGTTCTCAGGCATGGCGGTGACCCTAGCCAAGCCGGATCCGCGCCACCGTCCCCCACACGCGCTCCGGGGTCAGGTCGAGCCGGCCGGTGGAGACGATCCGGCCGGGTGGCGGGGCGTCCGATCCGGACGGCGGGGATGATCAGGGCGGCCGGACACCTACCGTGAACTGGTGGGGATCAAGCGGCTGGTCGCCGTACTGATGACGACGCTGCTGGCCGGTTGCGCCCCGGCGGCCACCGCCGCGCCCGGCGCACCGCCACCGGCCCGCCCGGCGCCCACGTCGGCCTACGCCGTCGGCGTACGCACGTTCACCCTCGACCCGACCTCGGCGCGCCCCCTGCCCGTGACCGTCTGGTACCCGGCGGACGGCAGCACGGTGGCCGCCGGGCGCTTCCCGGTGGTGGTCTACAGCCACGGGCTGCACAGCCTGCCCGAGCTGCACGCCGGGCTGACCACCCGCTGGGCGGCCGCCGGCTTCGTGGTGGCCGCCCCGGCCTACCCGCACACCCGGCGCGGCGCGGCCCGGTTCAGTCGTGCCGACGTACGCCACCAGCCGGCCGACGGCTGGCGCCTGATCCGGCATCTGGTACGGCTCGACACCCGGCCCGGGGACCCGCTCGCCGGGCACCTCGACGTCGCCCGGATCGCCGCCGCCGGCCACTCGGCGGGCGGCTTCACCACGGCCGGCATGTTCACCTCCGGACGGTCGGGGCGGCTGCGCGCCGGCATCGTGATCGCCGGCGGCGGTACGGCCGGCAGCTTCGCCGGGCCGGCCGCGCCGCTGCTCTTCGTGCACGGCACGGCCGACCGGATCGTGCCGGTGACGGTCGGCCGTGCCGCCTACCACCGCACGACCGGCCCGGCCGCCTTCCTGAGCCTGCTCGGGCAGGGCCACGGCGAATACCTGACCCCGGGGTTGCCGGGCTTCGACCAGGTGCTCGCCACCACCACCGACTTTCTCCGCTGGACCCTGTACGGCGACCCGCACGCCGGCCGTCGCCTGCCCGACGACGCCCACCGCCCCGGCGTGACGGCGTTCGAGACCCGCCCCGCCCGCTGACCCACCCCTCCGTCGCCGACCCCTGAAGCCCGTACGCGGCCGGCGGAGCAACGCCGTGGCGTGCAGGACGGCCGCCGGGTTACGGTGCCGCCGTGGACGGTCTCGCGGGGCGGCAACTGGACGGCATCGCCGAGCTGGCCGTGCTGGCGTCGGCGGCCGGCATCGAGGTGTGGCTGCGGGGCGGCTGGGCGATGGACTTCCACCTCGGCGAGGTCACCCGGCCGCACGTCGACGTCGACTGGTACTGCTGGCGGACCGACGCCGACCGGCTCGCCGGCCTGTTGTGCGGGCACGGCTGGCGGCCCGACCCCCGGATGCCTGTCGACGTTCAGCTCGACCTCGTCCGCGAGGACGTCGAGCTGAGCGTCGCGTACCTGGCCCGGGACGCGACGGGGCAGGTGGTGGTGGGTGCCGGCCCCTGGGCGGGCACGGCCCTGCCGGACGGGATGCTGGCCGGCCCGCCCGGTCGGATCGGCCCGCTGACCGTCCCGATGATCTCGGTGGCCGCCCAGGTCGAGTTCAAGGAGATGTTTCCCGTCTGGATGCCGGACCGGCCCCGACGCCCCAAGGACGCCGCCGACCTGACCCGCCTCCGCGCCACCGGCACCCCCGACCGGCACTCATGATCGGTTGACGCTCCACGCTCCCCAGGCCCACCCGGCCGACGCCAACAACCCCACCGCTGGACCGACCGGCGGTGATCAGGGCGTCATGTACCTCAAAACGGCCGGGAAAGGTCCATGCCGTCCTGATCACCGGGGCGCTACGGATGCGGGCGGAGTTGCGTGTCGATCGCCGGTGGACGGGGGCGCGGCGGGAGGCACAATCAGTCCCATGCCGCGTCGCGTCATCCCCGCCCTGCTCGCCACCGCCCTGCTCACCGCCGGTCTGGTCGGCTGCTCCCGCGACGCCACCGGGCCCGCCCCGCAGGCGACCGCCCCGGCGCCGCCCGCGCAGGCGACCGCCCCGACACCACAGGCAGCCGCCCCGACGCCACAGGTGCCCGCCGGCACCGCGCCCGACAAGGTCTTCGCCGTCGGCGTACGCCAGCTGAAGCTGAACCGCGACGGGAAGCGGCCCCTGCCGGTGACCGTCTGGTATCCGGCGGCCGGGAAGCCCGGCGGGCAGCCGGAGCGTTCGGCGGACGCCGCCGGCGGGAAGTTCCCCGTCGTCATGTTCAGCCACGGGCTGGGCGGACGACCGGCCGACTACGCGGCGCTGCTGACCCGCTGGGCGGCGGCCGGTTTCGTGGTGGCCGCGCCGACCTTCCCGCGCACCTCCCGGGGCGGCGACGGCAACGTGCTCGACGTGCTCAACCAGCCGGCCGACGTGTCGTACGTGCTGACCCAGGTGCTCGCCCTCGACGCGAAGGCGGGCGATCCGCTGCGCGGCCGGCTGGCCGTCGACCGGGTGGCGGCGGCCGGGCACTCGGCCGGCGGGGTGACCACCATCGGCCTGTTCACCGCCGGCCGGGACGAGCGGCTGGACGCCGGGGTCGTCTTCGCCGGCACGGCGCTCGGCGTCGGCACGGCCTTCGCGGGCGCCGCCGCCCCGCAGCTCTTCGTGCACGGCGAGGCCGACGAGGTGGTCGAGTACGCCGCCGGCAGAGCCGTCTACGACAAGGTGCCGTGGCCGAAGGCGATGCTGAGCCTGCCGAAGGGCGACCACGGCCGGGCGCTGCTCAGCGACGGCGCCGCGCTGCGGGTGGTCTCGGACACCACGGTCGAGTTCCTGCGCTGGTCGCTCTACGGCGACGCGGCCGCCAAGGGCCGCATCCCCACCGACGCCGCCCGCGACGACATCGCCACCCTCGACAACCGCCTCTGACCGCCCCGCCCCGGCGACGGGTGCCCGCGCCCGATGGGCGAGCCGGCGGACCGGGCACCAGAGCGTCGCGCGTGCCGTGGCGGCGCCGGTACGGAGCGGCCGCACCAGCCGCGTCGGGCAGAACGGCGCGTCAGGCGCTCAGGCGGTGTGGTCGACGACGACCTTGCCGAAGACGTCGCCGGAGTGCAGGCGGGCGAAGGCGTCGGCGACCCTGCTGAACGGCACCACCGTGTCCACCACCGGGCGCACGCCGCGCTCGGCGCAGAACGCGAGCAGGGCGGCCAGCTCGTCGGAGGTGCCCATCGAGGTGCCCAGGATCTCCAACTGCATGGCGAAGACCCGGCGCAGGTTGACCTTCGGCTCGTGCCCGGCGGTGGCGCCGGAGACGACGATCCGGGCCCCCGGCGCGGCGGACTTCAGCGAGTGGTCGAAGGTGGCCGCGCCGACCGTCTCGACGACCACGCCGACCCGCTCCGGCAGCCGGGCGCCGGGCTCGACGGCGGTGGCGCCCAGCTCGGCGATCCGCTCCCGCTTGGCGGCGTCGCGGCTGGTCGCGTACACCCGCTTGCCCATCGCGGCGGCGAGCACGACGGCCGCGGTGGCCACGCCCCCGCCGGCGCCCTGGACCAGCACGGCGTCGGCCTCGTCGACCCGGCCCACGGTGGTCAGCATCCGCCACGCGGTCAGCCAGGCGGTCGGCAGGCAGGCCGCGTCCGCCGCCGCCAGGCCCGCCGGCAGCGCCAGCAGGTTCGACCGGGGTACGGCGACCCGCTCGGCCAGCGTGCCGGGGAAGTGCTCCGACAGGATGGAGACACCACGCGGGTCGCCAGGCGTGGGGATCACCGGGTAGACGACGACCTCGTTGCCGTCCGGGTCCACCCCGACGGCGTCGCAGCCGAGGACCATCGGCAGCTGCTCCGCGCGCAGCCCGACCCCCCGCAGCGACCAGAGGTCGTGGTGGTTGAGGGAGCTGGCCCGCACCTGCACGGTCACCCAGTCGGCGGCCGGGTGGGTCGGCTCGGGCTGCTCGCCGACGGTGAGCGCGGCGAGCGGGTTGGCGTCGTCGAAGCGGGAGACGAAGGCGGCACGCATGATCGGCACGGTAACAAGCCAGGCCGCCGACAAGAAGGCCTACACCCTTCAGCGGGTCACGCCGTCGCGGCGGGCGGCCTCCGCAACCGCCTCGGCCACCGCGGGGGCGACCCGGGGATCGAGCGGGGACGGGACGATCGCCTCGGCGGTGAGCGACTCGGCCACCACTCCGGCGATGGCGTCGGCGGCGGCGACCTTCATCCCGTCGGTGATCCGGGTGGCCCGGGCGTCCAGCGCGCCCCGGAACACGCCCGGGAAGGCCAGCACGTTGTTGATCTGGTTGGGGTAGTCGCTGCGGCCGGTGGCGACGACCGCCACGTGCCGGGCGGCCACCTCCGGGTGCACCTCGGGCGTCGGGTTGGCCAGCGCGAAGACGATGCCGCCGGGGGCCATGCCGGCGACGGCCGCCTCCGGGATCTGCCCGCCCGAGACGCCGATCAGCACGTCCGCGCCGCGCAGCGCCTCGGTGATGTCGCCCGCACGACCGTCGGCGTTCGTGCTCGCCGCCAGCTCGGCCTTGGTGCCGGTCAGCTCCGGCCGGTGCCGGCCGATGATCCCCTTGGAGTCGCAGACCACCACCTGGTCGGGGTTCACGCCGCCGGCGACCAGCATCTTCGTCACCGCGACCCCGGCCGCGCCGGCGCCGCTGACCGCCACCCGCAGGTCGCCGAGCTTGCGGTCGAGCAGCGTGGCGGCGTTGCGCAGGGCGGCGAGCACGACGATCGCCGTGCCGTGCTGGTCGTCGTGGAAGACGGGGATGTCCAGGGCCTCGTCCAGGCGGCGTTCCACCTCGAAGCAGCGCGGGGCGCTGATGTCCTCCAGGTTGATCCCGCCGAACGACGGGGCCAGCGCGCGCACCACGGCCACGATCTCGTCCACGTCCTGCGTGTCCAGGCAGACCGGCACCGCGTCGACCCCGCCGAACTGCTTGAACAGCACCGCCTTGCCCTCCATCACCGGCAGCGCCGCGCGCGGGCCGATGTTGCCCAGCCCGAGCACGGCCGAGCCGTCGGTGACGACCGCGACGGTGTGCGACGCCCAGGTGTAGTCGTCGGCGAGTGTCGGGTCGGCGGCGATCGCCTCGCAGACCCGGGCCACACCCGGGGTGTACGCGAGGGAGAGGTCCTCCCGGCTGGTCAGCGGGACGGTCGAGGCGACGGCCATCTTGCCGCCACGGTGCAGCCGGAAGACGGGATCAGCGGGGTCCACGGTGGACGATGACATGGTGACTCCAGGATCTGTCGAGCAGACGGGGCGGCCGGCGCGGACGCGAGGTGAGGCGCCCAACGGCGGCACGCGGTGCGGGGGTCACCCGGGCACCTTTCGAGCATAGTGTCGCCACTGTTACGCCGATGTGAGCGGGGTCATATCCGACGCGGGCGCACCCGCGCGGGCCGGGGCCAGTAGCGGGCCACCACGCGGCCCCGCACGTCGGCCACCCCGTACGCCCGGGAATCGTCGGTGACCAGGTCGTTGTCGCCGCGCAGCCACCAGCCGCCGTCCTCGGCGCGGACCGCGCGTTTGACCACGAGCAGGTCGGGGCGGCTGCGGAAGACCGCGACGACGACGTCGCCGGGGCGGACGGCCCGGCCACCCGGGCGGACCAGCACCGCGTCGCCGTGCCGCAGCGTGGGCGACATGGACGGACCGGTCACCAGTACGGCGGTCAGCGGCCACCGCAGCCGGGGCGTGCCCGGCGGGTGGTCGGTCCCCATCGGTTTCCCCTCTACCCTGCCTCCCCCGGGCACGCCCAGGAGTAATGTCGTCTTGGATCATCGCAAACTTCCCATGGAGGATCCTGATGCGACTTCCGCGCATCCTTACGCCCCGCGTAACCGTCAGCGCCCACTGCGACCTGCCCTGCGGCGTCTACGACCCGGCCCAGGCCCGGATCGAGGCCGAGTCGGTGAAGGCGATCTGCGAGAAGTACCAGGCCAACACCGACCCCGAGTTCCGCACCCGCGCCATCCTGATCAAGGAGCAGCGCGCCGACCTGGTGAAGCACCACCTGTGGGTGCTGTGGACCGACTACTTCAAGCCGGCCCACTTCGAGAAGTACCCGCACCTGCACCAGCTGTTCAACGAGGCCACCAAGCTGGCCGGCGCCGCCGGCGCGAAGGGCGGCACCGACCCGTCCAAGGCCGACGAGCTGCTCCAGAAGATCGACGAGATTTCCAAGATCTTCTGGGAGACCAAGCAGGCGTGACCCTCAGCGGTTCGCCGACGATCCGGCCGGCACGTCCCGAGGACGTGCCGGCCGTCGTCGCCATGGTGCACGAGCTGGCGGAGTACGAACGCGCAGCCGACCAGTGCCACCTCACCGAGGAACAGCTCACCGCCGCCCTGTTCGCGACCGCTCCAGGTCACGGCTCGGCGTCGGACGCGCCGAGTTGGAGCAGTCGTAGCCCGGCCCCGGCGCTGCACGGGCATGTGGCCGTGGACAGCCAGGACCAGCCGGTCGGGTTCGCCCTCTGGTTCCTCAACTTCTCCACCTGGACCGGCGTGCACGGCATCTACCTGGAGGATCTCTTCGTCCGCCCGGCCGCGCGCGGCACCGGGGCGGGCCGTTCGCTGCTGGCCACCCTGGCCGCGATCTGCGTGGAGCGGGGCTACCAGCGGCTGGAGTGGTGGATGATCGACTGGAACCCGGCCGCCGGCTTCTACGCCTCGATCGAGGCCCAGCCGATGAAGGAGTGGATCCCCTACCGGCTCAGCGGGGACGCCCTGACCGGCCTCGCCGCGCAGGCACGTGGCGGTCCCCACACGTCCGGGCCGCCGAGCGGGTAGAGTCCCCGACCGGGGGGATGAGTGGTGACTCAACTGACCGGGCAGCCGACGACCGACGACGACGTCGTGCACCTCACCGTGCCCGCGGACGGGGGCTACCTCGGGGTGCTACGTACCGCCACCGCGGGGCTCGCGGCGCGGCTCCAGTTCGCCCTCGACGAGATCGAGGACCTGCGGATCGCCGTCGACGAGGCGTGCGCCATGCTGCTCGCCATCGCCACCCGCGACGCGGAGCTCGACTGCCGTTTCGCGGTCACCGACGACGCGCTGACCGTCGAGGTGACCGTGCCGACCGTCCGCGGCGCCACGCTCCCCGCCGAGTCGTCCTTCGCCTGGAAGGTGCTCACCGCGCTGACCACGTCGGCGGCTGCGACGGCCGCCGACGGCCGGGCCACCATCTCGCTGCTCACCCGGCGCGCCTCCGGCTACTGACGCCCGCCCGGTCACCGCCCCCGGTCGGGGCGGTCCCGGCCGGGGCGTCACTCGAAGCCGAGGGCCCGGGTGGTGGGGGTGCTGACCAGCAGGGCCGTCACAGCGAGGCCGAGCGCCATCAGCGGTACGCCGAGCCACGCCAGCCCGCCCTGGACCATGAACCACCCGATCGGCAGCAGCATCAACTGGAGCACGATCGCCGGGGCCCGCGCGCCCGCCTTCCGGTGCGTCAGCGCGCCGCCCAGCGCCCAGAGGGCCGCCGCCGCGCCGATCGCGAACGCGGTCACCAGCAACGCCGACGTGAGGTCGGTGGTGGCGGCGGTGAGGTCGGCCCAGACCAGCCATGCGGCGATCAGTCCCACGGCGACCGCCTCGGCCCGCAGCAACCACACCGCCCAGCGGAGGGTGACGGGGTTCGGGTCGGAGTCGATGGTCACGCGCGCCACGATACCCGGGCTACCGCGGGGTACAGTGCCGCCCATGCGGGCCGTCCTGGTGGTCAATCCGAAGGCCACCACCACCAGCGAGCGCAGCCGGGACGTCCTGGTCCGGGCGCTGCGCAGCGAAGTCGACCTCTCCGTTCGCTACACCCGACGGCGGGGGCACGCGACCGCGCTGGCCCGCGAGGCGGCCGAGGAGGGCGTCGACGTCGTCGTCACGCTCGGTGGCGACGGCACGGTCAACGAGGTCGTCAACGGCCTGATGACGGCGCAGCCGCCGACCATTCCGACCGGCGCCACGACGGCGGAGCGGCTGCCCGCTCTCGCGACGGTGCCGGGGGGCTCCACGAACGTCTTCGCGCGGGCGCTGGGCCTGCCCCGGGACTGGCCGGACGGGACCAGCATGATCCTGGAGGGTCTGCGGCTGGGCCGGTACCGGACGATCGGGCTCGGCCGGGCCGACGACAGGTACTTCACCTTCTGCGCGGGCTTCGGGGTCGACGCGGCGGTCATCCACCGGGTGGAGCAGGCGCGGCGGCGCGGTCGGGTCTCGACGCCCGCCCTCTACTTCCGCTCCACCGCCGCCCAGTACTTCCTCAACTCCGACCGCCGCCACCCGGCGATCAGCCTGGAGCGCCCGGGCGAGCCGGCGGAGGGCCAACTGGCGACGGTCATCATCCAGAACACGGCGCCGTGGACCTATCTGGGCGACCGCGAGGTCAACCCGAACCCGGAGGCCTCGTTCGATCTGGGCCTGGACGTGCTCGCGCTGCGGCAGCTCCGGGTGGCCAGCACGACACGGACAGTGACGCAGTTCTTCTCCCGGACGCCGGATCCGCACGGCCGTCAGGTGCTGCGGCTGCACGATGTCGCCGAGTTCACCCTGCTCTCGGCCCGTCCGCAGGCGTTCCAGCTCGACGGCGACTACCTTGGCGAGCGGGAAAAAGTCAGATTCACATCCATTCCCGCCGCACTGAGAGTAATCTGCTAGGTCTCGGGTACTGCCCTAGGTCGACGCGGTCGCGACGCCGCCCGATGCGACGGCCGCCACACCGAGGGGCAGGTGCCGGAAATGTCAGCAATGTCACGCGGACTGTACTATATTGATCCAAGACAGTGGTACGCCGGGTAACCAGGAAGGCGCTGGAATCCGGACAAAGGGGTTGTGGGCTTGCTCACCGCCCGGAGTTTTTCCGAGCGCCACCCTTGACATCCCGGGCGTTCGTGAAAGTATTCACAAGCGAACTTGAGTTACCGGGACATTGCCTGGATATGCTCGGCAGGTTGAGCTGTTCCAGCAGGTCCGCGGGGCCGACACAGCCTGCTCACGCACTGCCGAATAGCCGGACGCGAACCGTCACCATCGGCTCTGCGGATGCATATAGGAAAAGCAACAGAAGCAATATCTGCCACCCACCCAGAATGAGGAGTGTTGCCGCCATGGACTGGCGTCACCATGCTGTCTGCCGCGACGAGGACCCGGAGCTGTTCTTCCCGATCGGGACGTCCGGACCGGCTCTCCTGCAGGTCGAGCAGGCCAAGGCCGTCTGCCGGCGCTGCTCCGTGACCGACCAGTGCCTGCAGTGGGCGCTGGAGTCCGGTCAGGACGCCGGCGTCTGGGGCGGGATGAGCGAGGAGGAGCGGCGCGCCGTCAAGCGCCGCGGTGGCCTCCGGGTGCTGCGCGCTCACTCCGCCTGATCCCCACGCACCAGCGATACGCCCCGGCCGGGTACGCCCGCCGGGGCGTACTGCTGTCCGCACACCGCTCTCCTACCCGCGGCACGCCGCTTCCGATCATGGACGCGCCGTGAGCCCGGCCACCCTGCCGACGGCGTCCACGCGCCGCAGGACCAGGTCGGCCAGCTCCGGTGCGTCGGTCAACGGGGCGGACACCGCCACCGCCCCGGCATCCCGCGCCGCCGCGGCAACGGCGTCGTGGAACAGGCCGGGCGCCAGGAAGTACGCCGACACCGCCACCCGCCGGGCGCCCCGGGCCCGCAGCCGCGCCACCGCCGCGTCGACGGTCGGCGAGGCCGCCGAGGCGTACGACACGTGGGTGGGCACGTCGAGACCGGCGCGCAGCGCGGCGGCCACCCGGCCCACCGACCCACGCGCCCGGGCGTCCCTGGTGCCGGCCGCCGCCAGCACCAGCCCGTCGAACCGGCCCGGCCCCGCCTCACCCAACCGTCGGCGCAGGCCCGCCAGCAGCCCGGCGTCCACCTCTCCGTCGGCGGGGCCGAGCACCTCGGTCACCCGTACCTCGATCGGTGGCCACGTCTCCCGGGCCGCCGCGACCGCCGCCGGGATGTCCACCCGCCGGTGGTACGCGGCGGTCAGCAGCAGCGGCACCAGCACCGCCCGGGGGTGCCCGGCGGCGGCCAGGTCCCGCAGCACCGTCGCCGGTCCCGGCTCGGTGTGGTCCAGCCAGCTCGCCAGCACCGGCGTGCCCGGCCGGGCCGCCGACACTGCCCCGGCCAGCGCCCGGGTCGCCTCGGCGGCCCTCGGATCCCGGCTGCCGTGGGCGACCAGGACCACCGGGTCGGCCGCACCCGACGGCCCGGACGCTCCCGGTCGGGCCACCTCCGGCGGCCCGGACGCCCCGGGCCGGGCCGCGACCGGCAGCCAGAACGCTCGCGGCGGGGCGGAGCCCGGGACCGGCCGGGTCAGACGTGCAGTCCGCACTCGGTCTTCTCGAACATGGCCCAGCGGCCGGCCCGCGGGTCCTCCCCCGCCTTCGTACGGCGGGTGCAGGGCCAGCAGCCGATCGAGCCGTACCCCTGCTTGAACAGCTCGTTGACCGGCACGTTCCAGCGGGCGACGTAGGCGTCCACGTCGGCCTGCCGCCACGCCGCGATCGGGTTGACCTTGACCTTGCCCCGGCGGGCGTCGAAGGTCACCACCGGCGTGTTCGCCCTGGTCGGTGACTCGTCCCGGCGTAGTCCGGCGGCCCAGGCGTCGTAGCCGGCGAGCGCCCGCTCCAGCGGCTCCACCTTGCGCAGCTGGCAGCAGTCGTCCGGGGCCTTGTTGAACAGGCGGGGGCCGTACCGGCCGTCCTGCTGGCCCACGGTCAGTCGTGGCCGGATCGACCGGACGTTCACCGGCAGCGTCCGGGCCACCTCGTCGCGGACCCTCAGCGTCTCCGGGAAGTGCAGGCCGGTGTCGAGGAAGACCACGTCCACCCCGGGGGCGACCCGGGACACCAGGTGGGCCAGCACGGCATCGGCCATGGAACTGGTGACGCAGAACCGGTCCCGGAACGTCTCGGCCGCCCAACGCGCGATCTCCAGCGCCGGCGCGCCCTCCAGCTCCCGGCCGGCCTCCTCGGCCAACGCGCGCAGCTCGTCGGGGCCGCGCCGCGCCGGGTCGGCCGGCGTCGGACCGCCCGGCCCGACCAGGCCCAGGCCCGCCGCCGAGACGAGGCCCGGCCGGTCGCCCACGCCCCCGCTCACCGGGCCACCGCCGTACCGAGCAGGCCGGTGAACTTCACCGTGAACACCCGGGCGCACGCGTGACACTCCCAGGCGCCATGACCGGACTCACTCGGCCGCAGGTCCTCCTCGCCGCAGTACGGGCAGTACAGCGGCGCGGAACGCGTCTCGCTCATCGCGTCACCTCGCTGCGCTCGGCACCGCGACGAGGGGCACCACACCTGCTGATTCGCTCGCTGCGCTCGCTCATCGCGTCACCTCGCTGCGCTCGCTCATCGGAGTTCCTCCTCGTCGGCCCTGATCACCCAGTTGGCGAACGTCTCGCCCGCTTCCCGGCCAGCCAGGTAGCACCGGGCCAGCCGCTCCACGTACGCCGGAAGCTCCTCGGCGGTGGTCTTCAGGCCGCGCAGCTTGCGGCCGAACCCGGCGGTCTGCCCCTCGGCCATACCGAGCCCGCCGCCGAGGTGGACCTGGAAGCCCTCCACCTGGCGACCGTCCGGGCCGACCACCAGCTGACCCTTGAGGCCGATGTCGGCGACCTGGGTGCGGGCGCAGGCGTTGGGGCAGCCGTTGAGGTGGATGGAGATGTCGGCGTCGAAGTCGCGCAGCCGCTCCTCCAGCCGGGTCACCAGCTCCTCGCCGCGCGCCTTGGTCTCGACGATGGCCAGCTTGCAGTACTCGATGCCGGTGCAGGCCATCGTGCCGCGCCGCCAGGCCGACGGCTGCGCCTCCAGGCCGATCCCCCGCAGCTCCCGCACCAGCGAGTCGGTCCGCTCCGGCGCCACGTCCAGCACCAGCAGCTTCTGGTACGGCGTGAGCCGCACCCGCTCGCTGCCGTGCGCCTCGACCACGTCGGCCAGGCGGGCGAGCTGACTGCCGGAGACCCGGCCCACCACCGGGGCGGCGCCCACGTAGCGGCGACCGTCGCGCTGCGGGTGCACCCCGATGTGGTCCACCGGCCGGTCGGGCAGCTGGGGAGCCGGGCCGTCGAGCAGTGCCCGACCCAGGTACTCCTTCTCCAGCACCTCGCGGAACTTCTCCACGCCCCAGTCGGCGACCAGGAACTTCAGCCGCGCCCGGTTACGCAGCCGGCGGTAGCCGTAGTCGCGGAAGATGCCCACCACGCCGGCCCAGACATCCGGCACCTCGTCCAGCGGCACCCAGACGCCGAGCCGCTTGGCCAGCATGGGGTTCGTGGACAGGCCGCCGCCGACCCAGACGTCGAAGCCCGGGCCGTGGTCCGGGTGGTCCACCCCGAGGAAGGAGACGTCGTTCGCCTCGTACGGGGTGTCGACCAGCCACGAGATGGAGGTCTTGAACTTGCGCGGCAGGTTGGAGTACGCCTTGTCGCCCACGTACCGGCGGACGATCTCGTCGACCGCCGGCGTCGGGTCGACCAGCTCGTCGCGGGCCACCCCGGCGACCGGGCTGCCCAGCACGACCCGGGGGCAGTCGCCGCACGCCTCGGTGGTCTGGAGGCCGACGGACTCCAGCCGGCGCCAGATCTCCGGCATGTCCTCGACCCTGATCCAGTGGTACTGGATGTTCTGCCGGTCGGTGATGTCGGCGGTGTCCCGGGCGAACTCGCGGGAGATCTCCGCGACCACCCGGAGCTGCGCCAGATTGAGCTCACCCCCGTCCACCCGGACCCGGAGCATGAAGAACTCGTCCTCCAGCTCGTGCGGCTCCAGCACGGCGGTACGGCCGCCGTCGATGCCCGCCTTGCGCTGCGTGTAGAGGCCCCACCAGCGGAACCGACCACGCAGATCCTGCGGATCGATCGAGGCGAACCCATGATGGGCGTAGATGTTCTCGATCCGGGCCCGCACGTTCAGCGGGTCGTCGTCCTTCTTGATCCGCTCGTTGGGGTTGAGCGGCTCTCGGTGACCGAGCGCCCACTGGCCTTCCCCGCGGGGCCGGCGGGGGGCACGGACCGGTCGGGGGGACGTGGGGTCCTCGGCCCGGGCCGGGATGCTGCTGACCGCCATGGCGGCGTCCTCCGTTGTCTGCGGTGCCTCAGAGACACGCAAGGCGCGCGGCCGACCCGTCGGAACGGGCTGGGGACAACGGTGTCGAAGCAGCCGGCGCGAGGCGCGCCCGAGACAGATTGGTCGGGCGTCGTCAGTGGGCCGGACAGATCGCGCTGCGCATGCGGCCGTAATCGACGTGGCGGCGGGCCACGAAGCGGCGGACGACAGCGGCGGTCATGGAAGTCATGCTGCCACACCGGACAGGGGCCGGCCAACGAGCGCGTGCGAGATCCCACATCACGGGCCACACCCCGGCCACCACCGGTGTTAGCCTTCGCCGCCACCCGAACGGAGGACGCTCCCCCATGACCTACCCGCACGTCGACCCGGCCCCGGCCCCGGACGCTGGCGCCACGACCGCGCCGTCCACCGGCCCGCTCCGGCGGCGCCGCCGCGTCGCGGTGGCCACGGCCGCCCTGCTCGGGCTCGTCCTGGTGGGGGTCGGCGCGGTGGTGGCGTACCAGAGCATCACGTCGCCGGACGACGAGGACAGCGGCGTACGCGCGTGCCGCTCCAGCGGGGCGCTGATCCACGGTGAGCAGGGGCCCGTCGTGCCCCGCGAGAAGCTGGTGGAACTGGCCGAACTCTTCGAGGCGTCGGCGGACCCCCACCTGGCCGAGGTCGGGTTCACCACGGTCGGTCTGGTGGAACGGGTCCAGCGCAGCCGCGGCGAGACCGGCCCGGGGGCCGAGCTCTACCGGCTGTCGCTGCGCGAGGCGCTGCCCCACTTCGTGGCAGCGTGCGAAAAGCACGGGGTCACGGTCGAGGGCTGACGCCCAGACCGGCCGGCAGGAGAGCTTCGTCGCCCGGCGGTGCCCGATCGGCGGATCGGCGCACGGGAGGTCCGGATTGTGTGACGCTGCGATACGTGACCGGTTCCGCTGACCCGCCCAGCGACCGCGTCCCGCCGGTGCGCGAGGCGACAGGCAGGCCGGATCGTACGGGTCGGCTGCTCTGGGTCGGGCCGACGCTGGCCACCCTGGCTGTCGTGCTGACCGGGATCGGCCACGCGCAGCCGTGGCGCGACGAATTGGCCACCTGGAGCGCGGCAAGCCGTTCGATCGGGGACCTGTACCGGCTCGCCGGCACCATCGACGCCGCCACCAGCCCGTACTACCTGTTCATGCACGCCTGGGTGGCCCTCTTCGGCGACTCGGTGACCGCGCTGCGGTTGCCCGCCGCACTGGCCATGGCCGCCACGGCCGGGCTGACCACGGTCCTCGGACAGCGGTTGATCGATGCCCGGGCCGGGCTCCTCGCCGGGTTCATCTTCGCGGTGCTCCCCGGCACCTCGCGGTACGGGCAGGAGGCCCGCCCGTACGCGCTGGCCACCTTCCTGGCGGTGCTGGCGACCCTGCTGCTCGTCGAGGCGATGACCCGGCCGGGGTGGACGCGCTGGGCCGGGTACGCCGCCGCCGTCGCCGCGCTCGGGCTCACCCATCTGGTCGCGCTCACCCTGCTCGCCGCGCACGCCGTGGCGGTGTTCGCCACCCGCCGTACGGGGCCCGGGAACCGTCCGCTGTATTGGGTGCTCGCCCTGGTGCCGGCCGCGCTGCTGCTGACGCCGCTGGTGCTGCTCGCCCGGGAACAGCGTTCCCGGCAGCTCGGCTGGGTGGGGACCGCCCGTCCCGACGACCTGGCCGCGCTCGCGGGTGGGGTGACACAGAGCGGGGTGGTGGGCGGGTTGCTGGTGGGCCTCGCGGCGCTCGGCGTGGCACGGTTGGGCCGGCGTGCCCTGCTGCCCGGGCTCGCCGTGTTGCTGCCCGTGTTGCTGCTCTTCGTCGCGGGGCTGGTCGTGCCCCTCTGGGTGCCCCGGTATCTCGTCTTCGTGGTGCCCTTCGCCTGCCTGCTGGCCGGCGCGGCGCTCGCGGCGGTGCCGCTGCCGCCAGCGCTCGCCGTCGTCGCCCTCGCCGGGCTGCTCGGGCTACCCGACCAGGCATCGCTGCGGCGTACGCACGAGTGGCCCCGCAGCGCGACGGTCGACTACCGGGGCGCGGCCCGGATCGTCGCCGACGGTCAACGGGCGGGCGACGTGATCGTCTACTCGCCCCGGCAGAGCTGGTTCTTCCCCGACCTGGGTCTCGCGTACCACCTGGGCGACCGTCGCCCCCGCGACGTGCTGGTGACCGAGGACCAGGCCCGCCGGGGCGACCTGTGGGCCGCCGAGTGCGCCCGCCCGGCCGAGTGCCTGGCCGGCGCGGAGCGGGTCTGGCTGGTGGTGACCGGCCGCCGCGAGGATCCGCTGGCCGCCGTCCCCGGCGCCAAGGGCGACGCGCTGCGCGCCGGCTTCACGGTCGACCAGGTCTGGCCGCGCCCGGGCCTGACCGTCGCCCTACTAACCCGCTGACCCACCTGCCACCTGCCGCCTGCCTCCCGCCCCGGCTCCCCCGTGCCCGGGCTCGATCGTTTGATGGTGAGCTGGTGTGGCGGGCCGTTCAGGGCTGGTTTTCGATCAACTGATCTTGGCGCCCCGCCACCGGCACCGGCGCCCCGGGTCAGCCGGCGGAGCGGCCCTCGGGTGCGGTACGGGCCAGCGGGACGACGAGGGTCGCCTCGGTGCCGCCCTTCGCGCCGTCGCGCAGCTCGATGGTGCCGCGCAGTTCGCCGGTGATCAGCGCCCGGACGATCTGCAACCCGAGGTTGCCGCCCCGTTCGGCGTCGAAGCCGGGCGGCAGCCCGCGCCCGTTGTCGGTGACCGACACGTGCAGCATCTTCCGGAACCGGTGTGCCGACACCACCACCTCCGGCGCGGCCGGGGTAGGCGTCCCCGGGGCCGGCGTTCCCGGACCGGCCGCGTCGGCGGGAGCTTCCGCGGCTGGCGGGAAGCCGTGCTCCACGGCGTTGAGCAGCAACTCGTTCAGCACCATCACCAGCGACGTGGCGACCTCGGCGGGGAGCACCCCGAAGCTGCCCTCGCGTCGCATCCCGACCGTCGACTCGGTCGCGGCCACCTCCGTCGCCGCGCTGGCCACCCGGTCGACGATGCCGTCGAACTCGACAGCCTCGTCGCTGGACATGGAGAGGGTCTCGTGCACCAGCGCGATGGAGGCGACCCGGCGTACCGACTCCTCCAAGGCGACCCGGGCCTCCGGCATGGAGACGCGGCGGGCCTGGAGACGGAGCAGGGCGGCGACGGTCTGGAGGTTGTTCTTCACCCGGTGGTGGATCTCCCGGATGGTCGCGTCCTTGGTGATCAGGGCGCGGTCGCGGCGGCGTACCTCGGTGATGTCGCGGACCAGCACCAGCGCGCCGATGGGCACTCCGGCGGGCATCAGCGGCAGGGCCCGGGTGAGCATCGTCGCGCCGCGCGCGTCGATCTCCCGGCGGGGCGGCGCCTCGCCGCGCAGCGCGGCGAGGATGCCGTTCGCCGCGTCCGTGCCCTCCAGCGGGTCGCCGGCCAGCCGGCGGTGCAGCGCCGCCAGGTCCTCGCCCACCAGGTGGGAGGCGTAGCCCAGCCGCCGGTACGCTGACTGCGCGTTCGGGCTGGCGTAGGTGACCTTCCCGCCTGCGTCGAGCCGGACCAGCCCGTCGCCGACGCGCGGGGCCGACGTGGTCTCGCCGGGATGGCGCGGCGGTGGGAAGGTCCCGTCGGCGATCATCTGGGCCAGGTCGTCGGCGGTGGTGAGGTAGTTCAGCTCCAACTGGCTGGGGGTACGCGCCGTGGAGAGGTTGGTGTCCCGCCCCACCACGGCGATCACGTCACCGGCCTCGCCGTCGGTGGTGCGGAGCCGGACCGGGATCGCCTCGTGCCGGGCGGGCACGTCGCCGTACCAGACCGGGTCGCCCTCCCGCCAGATCCGGCCCTGCCGGTGGGCCACCTCCAGGTGGGCCATCTCGGGCCCGCCGACGATCCGCCCCACCTGGTCGTCCAGGTACGCGGTGGGTGCGGTCGTCGGTCGGACCTGGGCGACGCAGAGGAACGTCCCGTCGGCGTCCACGGGCACCCAGAGCAGCAGGTCGGCGAAGGACAGATCGGACAGCAACTGCCAGTCGCCGGCGATCCGGTGCAGGTGGTCGATGTCGGCCGGGCGGAGGCGCGTGTGCTCCTCAGCGAGGTTGCGCAGCGTGGACACGCTGACCAGCGTGCCACGACGGGCGTCACATCGTGGCGGTGACCTTCTTCAGCCCGCGCGGCGCGTCCGGGTCCTCTCCCCGGGCGAGCGCCAGCGCCAACGCCAGGCGCTGCAACGGCAGGATGTCGAGCAGTGGCGCGTACCGCTCGTCGACCTCGGGGACGGCCATCCGGGTGGCGCCCTCGACGTCGGCGGAGCCGACCACCACCACGTCGGCACGACGCTCGCCGAGCCGGGGCAGCACCTCGCCCATCGACCGGCCGCCCGGCCCGGAGCCGACCACGGCGAGCACCGGCACGTCCGGGTCGGTCATGGCGAGGGGGCCGTGCAGCAGGTCTGCGCCGGAGAACGCGAGCGCCGGCAGGTAGGAGGTTTCCATCAGCTTCAGCGCGGCCTCGCGGGCGGTCGGGTACGCGTACCCCCGGCCGGTGGTGACGAGCTGGCCGGCGAACCGGTAGCGGGGCGCGAGCTGGGTCGGGGTGGGGTCTTCCAGGGTGCGGGCGGCCAGCTCGGGCAGGGCGGCGAGCGCCTCGCGCTCGTCGGCGGGCAGCACGCCGTCGCCGGCCCGGATGCCCTCGACGAGCAGCAGCAGGGCGAGCAGTTCGGCGGTGTAGGTCTTGGTGGCGGCCACCGCGCGCTCGTGCCCGGCGGCGATGTCCACGCTCAGTTCGGCGACGCCGGCCAGCGGGGAGTCGGGTGCGTTGGTGACCGCGAGGGTCAGCGCGCCCGAGTCGCGGGCGGTCCGCAGCACCTCGCCGAGGTCGGGCGAGCCGCCGCTCTGGCTGACGCCGATGACCAACGCGTCGGAAAGGTCCGGCCGGGCGCCGTAGACGGTGACGACGCTGGGCGAGGCGAGGCCGGCGGGCAGGCCGAGCCGGATCTCGGTCAGGTACGCCCCGTAGAGCGCGGCGTGGTCGGAGGTGCCCCGGGCGGTGAACACCACGTGCCGGGGACGGCGCTCCGCGATGACCGCCGCCACCCGGGCGATGGCGCCGGCATGCTCGGCGGAGAGCAACCGTTCGTAGCCCGCCGGCTGCTCGTCGATGTCGGCTGCCATCCCAGCCCCTGCACGCGTCACGGAAGCTCCTCCCACTGCGCGATTGCCGCGCGTTTCCTGCTCAGTCTTGCACGTTTGATCTGATCAGAGCAATCGAACGAGCAGTAGTGCGCAGATGATCACCATCTCGGCCCAACATCACCTAGGCTTGCCCGGCCCCAACCGGAGCACACACGAGCGAGAGGACGACGTGCCCGAGGACGACCGGTCGCTCTCCGCGGCGGAGGAACTTGCCCTGGCCCGACTCGCCATGGACGACGGCGACCTGGCGCACGCGGCCGGTCACGTCGCCGCCGCGCTGGCCCAGGCCCCGACCCTGCCCGAGGTGCACGAGGCCCTCGCCCGGCTCGCCGCCGCCGACGGCGAGGGCGGCATCGATCTCTTCCCACTCCGGGGCCAGGCCTACGTCGGTGCCGTGGTCGCCCGCGCCCACCTGCTCGCCGCTGCCGGGCGCCCCGCGGAAGGGCTCGACCTCCTGGTCGCGGCGACCAGCCACGCGCCGGGGACCGACTGGGCAGGTGTGCCGTGGGTGACCACCCCGGAACTCGCCGATCGCCTCGAACCGGACCGGACCGCCCGGATCCTGATGCAGGTCTGCGCCGCCGTGTCCGATCCGGTGCCCCGGGCCGGCCGGGCGGCCCTGGCCCCCTACCTGGCGCTGGCCCGCAACGCGGTCACCGTCCACCCCGCGCACGGCCTGCTGCTGGGCGCGGCGTCCGCGCTGGCCAGGCGGGTCGGCGAGGTCGACGTGGCGATCCGCTGGGCCGCCCGGGGCGTACGCGCGGAGCCGTCGAAGATCGGCGAGGTGTGGCTCGGGTACGCCTACCGCAGCGCCGGCCGCACCCGCGAGGCGCTGACGGCACTCGGCCGCGCCGTGGAGCACGACCCCGACGACCTCACCGTCTACGCCGACATCGCCGGAACCCTCGCCGACAACGGGCGGCTCGACGAGGCGCTCGACTGGATAGACCGGGCGCTGGCCCGGGACCCCTCCTTCGACTGCGCCGTGCACACCGCGCACCGGCTGCGGCACCAGCGCGACGGCGACGTGGCGCACCTGGTCGCGCTCGCCGACTTCGTCCGGGACCATCCCGACGACACGCACGAGCACGGCGACCTGGCCGAGAGCTGCCGTGGCCGGCCCTGGCTCGGGCAGGTCACCCCGGCCACCGGGGCGGTGGTGGACGCGCTGCGTCAGGCCGTCGCCGACGAGCGCGTGGGCCTCGGCGCCGTACGGCTGGACTCGCCCGCGCCGCCCAGCGCCACGCGTACCGCCGCGACGGCCGCGCCCGGGCTGCGCATCGAGGTGGCCGGCGTGCCCGACCCGGACCCGCGCGAGCCCCGCCGGGCGGTCGCCTCGCAGCTCTGGCGCCACGACGGTACGACCGTCGCGCCCGCCGTGCCGGCGCCCTCGCCGGAGGCTGCCGCGCGACTGCGGCAGCTCGCCCACCCGGCGTGGCCGCACCCGCCGGCGGCGTACGACGCGGCGGTGGGCCTGGCCACCCTGGAACTGGCCGACCTGCTCGGGCTGCTGGCGCACCCCCCGGAGGCGCCGCCCACCGCGCTGGGCCGGGTACTCGGGCAGGACCCCTCGCTCTGGGTGCGCTGCGTCCAGGTGTGGGCGTGCCTCGGTCTGCTGCACCACCGCACCGACGAGCCGTGGGCGGAGTCGACCCGGCGCCGGGTGCTGCTGGACCTGGTCTGGGGTGTCGAGGACTGGGTCACCGAGGCGGCACTGTTCGCCCTGGTCACCGCCGCCTGGGTCGACCCGGCGGTACGCCCCGACGTGGCCCGGGTGGTCGCCGAACGGCTGGCGGACGCGGCGGCGGCGGCCCGTACCCGCGCGGTGCCGATCGCGCCGTCCCTGGCACACCTGGCCCTGGCCAGCCCGGCCCTGGACCCGGAGACGGCGACCCTGGCCACCTCGCTGACGGCCACCCGCCCGCTTCCCCGGCCGCGTTCCCGCCTGCACCGTCTCTGGCGACGCCTCACGCGCCGGTGACGGTGGGGCCGGCTACCTCCCGCCGGGGCAGCCGCTCACGAGCTCCAGCCGGAGGCCGAGCAGTTCCACCCCGTCCAGGGGCACCCAGTCCAGCTCGGGCACCCGCACGAAGCCGCGACGCTGGTAGAGCCGCTGGGCGGCGGCGGCGAAGCCGCTGCGGACGCAGATGACCACGGCGGAACAGCCCAGCTCGGCGGCCCGCGACACGCAGGCCTCGACCAGCGCCGCGCCGACGCCCCGCCCCTGCCCGACCGGGTCCACCGCCAGCATCCGGAACTCCGCCTCGCCCGGCCCGGACAGTTGGGCGTACCGCGTGCCGGGCAGGACGAAGGTCACCGAGCCGAGCAGTTCGCCGGTGGCGTCGTCGGCGGCGACGAACACCTCGCCGTCCTCCGCCCGGGACGCCACGTCGGCGAGCACCGTGGCGTAGCCGTGCTCGCTCTTGAGCTGGCCGTCCGCCTCGTACGCGGCGACCGTCAGCCGGGCCACCGCCGGGAAGTCGGCCGGCCCGGCCCTGCGGACCGACAGGCCGCTCAATCGATCACCGCGATCAGGTCGCCGTCCTGCACGACGTCGCCCTCGTTGACCGCGAGCTGCTTGACGACACCGTCGGACTCGGCGACGACCGGGATCTCCATCTTCATCGACTCCAGGATCACCAGCGTGTCCCCCTCGGACACCGTGTCCCCGGCCGACGCGACGACCTTCCAGACGTTCGCCACCATCTCGGCGCGGATCTCCTCGGCCATCTTCAGAGCCCTCCCTCTAGCGACTTCCTGCCGACGTATCCAATCATGCGGGTGCCCTCCGGCGGGCGTGGAGCGGACCGGAGCGTACGGATCGACTCCGGTGCCGGGCGGCGGCGTGTCGCCCGGCGCGGCGTACGGCCGGCTGCCCCGGCGGACGACGGTGGGTGCCGGCCGCACTAGCATCAGCGGGTCGGACCCCGGCGCCGGGAGGACCGGTGCGTGCACCGGCGCCGAGCTCGTGCGCAGGCGGATCCGACCATCACGAGGAGGTCACCATGGCGAAGAAGGCCCGTAAGAAGAAGGCCCGTAAGAAGAGCGGCGCGAACCACGGCAAGCGCCCCAACTCCTGACCGGCTGCCGGGCCCCGCGGCCCGGCGTCGAGCAGTCAGCAAAACGCCGGTGGCCCGGGTCGTCACGACCCGGGCCACCGGCCGGCCCGGCCTCAGTCGGCCAGTTCCCGCGACTCGGTGTTCTCGAAGACGACCAGCTCGGTGAGGCGCAGCCGCAGCCGCTCCCGCAGATCGTCGGGCGCGGTCTCGTTGCCGCAGCAACGGGCGACCAACGCCCTCACCTCCTGCTCGATGCCGTACTCGCGCAGGCACGGCCCGCACTCGTCGAGGTGGTACCGGATCAGCGTGCGCCGCTCCTCGGCGCACTCCAGATCCAGGTAGAGGTAGACCTCCGCGATGACCTCTCGGCAGTCCGTCTCGTGCGGCTTCCCACAGCTCACGTCACACCTCCCGGCCGGCGGCAGCGGTCGAGCCCTTCTTCGACGCCGCGGCGCTGAAGCCCCGCTCGGCGGCGTACTGCTCAAGCAGCTTGCGCAGATTACGCCGGCCGCGGTGCAGGCGCGACATGACCGTGCCGATCGGCGTGCCCATGATGTCGGCGACTTCCTTGTACGAGAAGCCCTCGACGTCGGTGAGGTAGACAGCCAGCCGGAACTCCTCCGGCAACTCCTGGAGGGCCTCCTTGACGTCGCTGTCCGGCAGCCGGTCCAGCGCCTCGGTCTCGGCCGACCGCAGCCCGCTGGAGGTGTGCGACTCGGCCTCGGCGAGCTGCCAGTCGGTGATCTCGTCGGTCGGCGCCTGGATGGGCTGACGCTGCCGCTTGCGGTAGGAGTTGATGTAGGTGTTGGTCAGGATCCGGTAGAGCCAGGCCTTCAGGTTCGTGCCCTGCTCGAACTGGTGGAAGGCCGCGTACGCCTTCAGGTACGTCTCCTGGACCAGGTCCTCGGCATCCGCCGGGTTGCGGGTCATCCGCAGCCCGGCAGCGTAGAGCTGATCGACGAAGGGCATCGCGTCCCGCTCGAAGCGGGCCCTGCGCTCGTCCGTCTTCTCGGTGGTCAACCGCACATCCCCTCGCGTCGGATGCTTTCCCGCCGAGGATACGCGTACGGACGTACCGGCAGATTCACTTCCGGCGGGTGTGCTCGTACTCACCGTGCTCGCCGCTGCCGGGCCGAGCGGCGGCATCGCCGCAGGCCAGTCCGGGCCACCCAGCAGCCGTCGTACCTGCCGCGCTTCCCGCTCGTCCCGTTCCCGGGCCCGCGTCTCGGTCGGCACCGGTCTCCCCCCTCGCCAGAAATGTCATCCGGAGGGTGCAACGCCCTCGACGGGGCGGGGCATTCCGCTGTCCTCCCCCCGTTCCTGGTCCCGGCGCAGGCAGAGGCCGACGCTGGGACCAGGAAGGGCCTGGGAGGACAGGCGCCGACCGCCCGGAGCGGGCGCGCGACACCATCCGATGCAACGACCCGCCGCGCCCACCGGACACGGCCCCCCGACCCGCCCACCCTGCCCCCTCCCCGTCCCCTTCTCCCCCAAAAAGCACCCCACCGACACCAGCCCGCGGACCAGGATCCGCCACCAACACCGCCGATCTTGCACTTTGGGGCCACGAGATGCACTTATCGCCCTTTTTGTCGGGGCGCAAACTGCAAGATCGCGGGCGTTCAGGGGCTGCGGGGCGCGACAGGCTCGGGGGCAGGGGTGGGGGTCAGGGGTGGGTCCAGGGTTGTTGTTGGAGCCAGGCGCGTACCACTGCGGCCGTGCCGGGCGGGTCTGCCCGTAGGTCGTGCCGTTCCCCCGGGCGGGTCACCACGCGCACCTCCGGCCCGGGCTCCGGCACCCCGAACGGGTCACGGTCGCCGTTGACCACGAGGGTCGGCAGGCCGGTCGCCAACTCCGCCGCCCGCGACCGCTCCGGGCGGCTGGGCGGATGCAGCGGGAATGCGAGCGCCACGATCCCGGCGGCGCCCACCGCCGCTGCGGTGCGACACGCCACCCGCGCGCCGCTGGAGCGTCCACCCACCAGCAGGGGTACGCCGGGATGCCGCTGCCGCAGCACGGCGAGCACGGCGATCCACGCCTCGTCGAGGTGCCCCGCCGGAGCCGGTGCGCGCCGGCCTGCGACCCGGTACGGCTGGGTCACCCGGGCCACCACCAGCCCGGCGGCGACCGCAGCGTCTCGAACCGCACGCAGGTCGGGGGCGTCGACGTCACCGCCCGCGCCGTGGCCGAGCACCAGCAGGGCGCTCGGCGCGCCCGCCGGCAGATCGGTGTCGACCCGGGCGGGTCCGCGCGGGGTGGGGATCTCGTCGTCCTGCGGCACCGGCCCATTCTGCGGCGTCCGGGTCACGACGGACAGCCGGCCCGCCGAGCACGTCAGGCTGGCTGATGCCACCCGGCCGCCGGCGACCGCCACCCGGGCCTACTACGGCGGCCAGATACGGCACAGGCCGACGGCAGCAACGCCGACAGCAGCCAAGGCCGGATACGGCAGGCCGACGGCGGCGGGCCGGATACGGCGGAGGCCGACCAGGTGGCTGGATACGGCGGAGGCCGACATACGGCAGGTCGGATGTGGGCGGTTCAGTCGAGGGTCAGCTCAGCGGCACCAGCGTGAGCAGCCGGTCCCGGACCGGCGGACCGGCCTCGTCGGCGGCGTCCGGATCCGGTTGCACCTCATCGCGCCAGGCGACCAGCATGGCCCGCCGTTCGCGCGGGGTGGTGCCGCCCCAGACTCCGTGGCAGTCACCCACGTCCAGCGCCCAGGCCAGGCAGGATCCCTGCACGTCACAGCTTCGGCAGAGCGCGACGGCCGCGTCGGCCGGCTCGTTCGGCGCCGGAAAGAACGTTTCCGGGTCGACGTTCTGGCATGTTCCCCTGGTCCGCCACGCCTCGTCCTGTCGCCGCTCCCGCAACGCCCGCAACAGCCGCGGATCTCGTCGTGCGGCGGCCACCTCGTGCGGGCGGGGCATACGTGCCCGTGTCATCCACCCACCTCCCCCGTGGGACCGGCAAGATCGATGAGCGTCGTCCGCCCCGTGCGAGTCGCGCCCACTACCGGCGCTGTGTTGTATCGCACTTCCGGACATCGGGACAAGACTTCACGGTAAATTCGGGCCAACAACGATGCGACGTTTCGCCCGCAACTCAGGCAAATCACACCCGACAATGTGTCGGGCTGTCAGAAGAGCGTCATTTCCTCCGGCGCGGCGGCCCGGGCGATCGACACTCTTGCCGTCAACTCCGGCCCGTCGTTGCGTACGTCCCCCACCGCCCTCCCCACCGGGCGGATCTCCAGCGTCGCCAGCCAGTCGGGCGGGGGCGGGGCGAGCAGCCCCTCCGGCTCACCGGTCGACGCCAGCCACGCCCCCCAGCGCTCCCTGGGCAGCAGCAACGGCATCCGGTCGTGCACCTCGGCCAGTTCGCCCAGCGCGGCGGTGGTGAGCACGCTGAAGGTCAGCAGCGGACTGCCGGAGCCCTCCCAGACCGACCAGATGCCGGCGAAGGCGAGCACCGAGCCGTCCAGCGGGGTCATGTAGTAGGGCTGTTTGTGCCCGTCCGCCGAGCGGACCCACTCGTACCAGCCGTCGGCGGGGACGAGGCAGCGGCGACGGGCGAAGGCCCTCGCGTACGCCCGGCTGGTGGCGACCGTCTCGGCGCGGGCGTTGATCATGCGAGCGGCGCCGGCGGGCGACCGGGACCAGGCCGGTACGAACCCCCAGCGACCGACCGACAGCGCGCGGTGGCCTTCCGGGCTGACCCGCACCAGCGGCACCGGGTCGGTGGGCGCGACGTTGTGGTCAGGGCCGGCCCGGCCGTCGGTCTCGTCCTGGGACTCGAACAGCGCGCTCAGGTCGCCCGCGCTCCGGGTCGTCGCGTACCTCCCGCACATGCCGCACACGCTAGCCCCCCGCAGGCCGCCCGGCTGTCCCGCTGACCGGGAGCACGCGCACCGGCCAGCCTCGCCCGCCGTCCGGACACGGCAGAATGTAGGCGTGGGGAACCTGATCGCGACCCGGCCGCCGCAGCCGTGGACCGCTCCGACCGCCTCCGACCCGGTCGAGGCGATGCTGCGCCTGCCCGGGTCCAAGTCGATGACCGCGCGCGCCCTGGTGCTGAGCGCGCTGGCCAGCGGCCCGTCGACCCTGGCCGGTCCGCTGCGCGCGCGGGACACCGAGCTGATGGCCGCCGGGCTGCGCGCGATGGGCGCGCACATGTCGATCAGTGACGACGAGCGCTGGCTGGTCCGCCCCCACCCGCTGGTCGGCCCCGCGCACGTCGACGTCGGCCTGGCCGGCACCGTGATGCGCTTCGTCCCGCCGGTGGCGGGCCTGGCCGACGGGCGGATCACCTTCGACGGCGACCCGCAGGCCCGCACCCGGCCCCTCGGCCCGCTGATCGGGGCGTTGCGTTCCCTCGGCGTACGCGTCGACGCCCCCGCCACCGGCAGCCTGCCGCTGACCGTGCTCGGCGCGGGGCGGGTGACCGGCGGCGAGGTGGTGATCGACGCCTCCGCCTCCAGCCAACTGGTCTCCGGGCTGTTGCTGGCCGCACCGCGCTTCGACCGGGGTGTGGTGGTCCGGCACGTGGGCCCGCCGGTGCCCTCCGCGCCGCACCTGCGGATGACGGTGCAGATGCTCCGGGCCGCCGGCGCTGCGGTCGACGACGGCACCCCCGACGTGTGGGTGGTCGAGCCCGGCCCGTTGACGGGGCGCGGCTGGGAGATCGAGCCCGACCTGTCGGGCGCCGTGCCGTTCTTCGCCGCCGCCCTGGTCACCGGCGGCGAGGTGACCCTCCAGGGCTGGCCACGCAGCAGCGCCCAGCCCGTCGAGCAGCTCCGCTCGCTGCTCCAGCGGATGGGCGGCGAGGTGACGCTCTCCACCGCCGGGCTGACGGTCCGGGGCACCGGCGTGGTGCACGGCCTGGATGCCGACCTCTCCGACGTCAGCGAGCTGACCCCGGCGCTGACCGCGCTGGCCATGCTCGCCGACTCGCCGTCCCGGTTCACCGGCGTCGGCCACATCCGGGGGCACGAGACCGACCGGCTGACCGCGCTGGCCCGGGAGTTCGCCGCGCTCGGCGCCGACATCACCGAGTCCGCCGACGGGCTGGAGATCCGGCCCCGGCCGCTGCACGGCGGGGTGTTCGAGACCTACCACGACCACCGCATGGCGCACGCCGCCGCGGTGGCCGGTCTGGCCGTGCCGGGCATCGAGTTGAGTGACGTGGCCTGCACCTCGAAGACCATGCCCGAGTTTCCGGCACTATGGTCGGCGATGGTGACCGGCAAGAGCTGACACGACGGGGGGGCGGTCCTGGCGACCAGACGGCGGGAGTACGACGAGGACGACGTCCGGGTGCGGCCCGGCAGGTCGTCGCGCCCGCGTACCCGCACCCGACCCCGGCACGAGGACGCGGTCGACGGCTTCGTGATCGCCGTCGACCGGGGCCGCTACACGTGCGTGCCGCCCGACGCCGGGCCGGACGTGCCCACGATCACCGCCATGCGGGCCCGGGAGCTGGGGCGCAAGTCGGTGGTGGTCGGCGACCGGGTCGGCCTGGTCGGGGACACCTCGGGCGCGGCCGGGGCGCTGGCCCGGATCGTCCGGATCGCCGAGCGGACGTCGGTGCTGCGGCGTACCGCCGACGACGACGAGACCACCGCCGAGGGGCGGCTGGAACGGGTGGTCGTCGCCAACGCCGACCAGTTGGTGATCGTCAGCGCGCTCGCCGACCCGCCGCCGCGCACCGGTTTCATCGACCGGTGCCTGGTGGCCGCGTACGACGCCGGCATCGAGCCGCTGCTCTGCCTCACCAAGGCCGACCTGGCCGGCCCCGAGACGGTGCTCGGCTACTACGCCGAGTTGGAACTGCCGTACGTGCTGATCCGCCCCGAATCCGACCTCGACGCCCTGCGCAGCCTGCTCGCCGGGCGGATCTCGGTCATGGTGGGGCACTCCGGGGTGGGCAAGTCGACGCTCGTCAACCGCCTCGTGCCGGACGCCGCGCGGGCGGTCGGCACGGTCAGCGCGATCGGCCGGGGCCGGCACACCTCCACGAGCGCGGTGGCACTGCGGCTGCCCCGGCTGCCCGATGGCGACGATTCACGCGCGTCCGCCGCCGCGCCGCGCCCCGGAGCCGACGCCGGCTGGATCGTCGACACCCCGGGCGTGCGCAGCTTCGGGCTGGCACACGTCTCCGCCGACAGCCTGCTGCACGGCTTCCCCGACCTGGTCGAGGGGACGGTCGACTGCCCCGCCAACTGCCCGCACACGCCGGACACGACCGACTGCGGCCTGGACGCCTGGGTGGCCGCCGGCAAGGCCGACCCGCGCCGGCTGGCCTCGTACCGCCGGTTGCTGGCCTCCCGGTCCGGCGAGGGCGACCCGCGGGGGGAGACAACCGACCAGCGCGACCCGCCCGCCGGGGCCTGACCCGGGCGTCGCTACCGTTGCGGCATGCCCGGGTATGCCGACGACATCGCCCTCGCCCACCTGCTCGCCGACGCCGCCGACGCCGTCTCCACGGCCCGGTTCCGGGCGCTCGACCTGCGGGTCGAGGCGAAACCCGACCTGAGCCCGGTCTCCGACGCGGACACCGCGGTGGAGCGGGAGATCCGCGCGCTACTGGCCGCGCACCGGCCGGGCGACGGCCTGCTCGGCGAGGAGTACGGCGAGGAGCCCGCCAGCGGCCCGGGGGGCCGGCGCTGGGTGGTCGACCCGATCGACGGCACGAAGAACTTCATCCGCGGCGTACCGGTCTGGGCCACCCTGATCGCACTGCTGGAGGGGGACCGCCCGGTCGCCGGGCTGGTCTCCGCACCGGCGCTCGGGCGGCGCTGGTGGGGCGCGCTCGGCGAGGGCGCGTACGCGGGCCCGGACGCCGCCAGCGGTGCCCCGATCCGGGTCTCCGCAGTCCAGAACCTCGCGGACGCGAGCTTCTGCTACTCGTCGCTGACCGGCTGGGAGTCCACCGGCCGGCTGGACGCGATGCTCCAGCTCATGCGGGACACCTGGCGCAGCCGGGCGTACGGCGACTTCTACGGCTACATGCTGTTGGCCGAGGGTGCGCTGGACGTGATGGTGGAGCCGGAACTGTCGCTGTGGGACGTCGCCGCGCTGGTGCCGATCGTCACCGAGGCGGGCGGGACGTTCACCGACCTGGCCGGCCGGCCCGCCCCCTCCGGCGACGCCGGCACCGAGAGCAGCGCCGTGGCCAGCAACGGCGCGCTGCACGCCGACGTCCTCTCCCGGCTGGGTCGGCCAACCGAGCACTGACCTACCGCAGCCTCTATCCTCGCCAGGTGGTCTCCTCCGGTTGGTGTTTCCTGGCGGCGATGATCGTCGCGTACGGCGTCGCCAACCTGCTCCAGTCGGTCGCCGCCGCCCGCACCACCGTGCACCACTCCTTCGACCCGGGGCTGCTGCTGCGGCTGGCGGGGCACCGCACCTACCTGGTCGGGCTGGGCTGCCAGGTGGCCGGGTTCGTGTTGGCCCTGCTGGCCCGGCGGGACCTGCCGCTCTTCCTGGTCCAGTCCGCCGTCGCCGCCGGGCTCGGGGTCACCGCCCTGCTCGGCGTACTGGTGCTGAAGTGGCGGTTGCCGGCCGCCGAGGTGGCGCTGCTGGTGCTGTTGTTCGCCGGGATCACCGCGCTGGTGCTCTCCGCCGAGCCCGCGCCGGCCAAGCCGCTCGGCAAAGCCGGCATGGTCGTCCTGGCGGTGACACTCGGCGTGATCGCCGTGGTCGGCTTCTTCGCGGTACGCCTGCACGGTGCGCCCGGTTCGGTGGCGCTCGGCGCGCTGGCCGGGTTGGCGTTCTCCGCCGCCGCGGTGGCCGCCCGACCGCTCGCCTCCGCCCCGACGCCGGAGGCGTTCGTCCAGGATCCGCTGCTCTACCTGCTGATCGCCCACTCGATCGTCGGCCAACTGCTGCTCGGCCTGGCCATGCAGCGCGGCTCGACCACGGCCGCCGTGGCGGCGATGGACGCCGCCGGGGCGGTGCCCGCCGCGATCGTCGGCCTGCTGCTGCTCAACGACAAGATCTGGCCCGGGCGGGAGTGGCTCGCCGCGGTCGGGTTCCTGGTCACGCTGGGCGCGGTCATCGGTCTCACCCGGTACGCCGAACCCCAGCACCACCACGCGGTCGCCGGGGAACGGGACCGGGGCATGGTCGGCGTCGGGGCAGCCGGCCGTCCGCTGTAGCACCCGGCCGCCGGTGTGTCGTGGACCTTCGCGCGCCGGCCGGCCCCTCAGGCCGCCTCGACCGGCTTGCGGCGGCTCACCACCCGCTCGTAGAGGCGCTCCAGCGCGCCCGCCGTCCGTTCCCAGGTGTAGCTGCACCGCACCCGGTCCACGGCGGCGTGCCCGTACGCGAACCGCCCGGCGTTGTCGGCGAGCAGCCGGCGTAGCGTCACGCCCAGCGTGCGGACGTCGCCCGGCGGCACCAGCCGCCCGGTGACCTCGTCGACCACCGCGTCGGCGATCCCGCCCATGGCGTAGCCGACGACCGGCACCCCGCAGGCCATCGCCTCCAGCGACACCCGGCCGGCGGAGGAGTAGTGCGGGGTGCAGGCGACCACGTCTGCCGAGCGGTACCAGGTGGCCATCTGGTCGTGCGGCACCGCGCCCACCAGCTTCACCTGGTCGGCGACCCCGCTGCGCTCGGCCAGCTCGCCCAGCCGCCGGGCCTCGGCGTGGTTGGCGAGCTGCCCGGCGGGCGGGCCGCCGGCGATCACCAGTTCGGCGTCGCCGACCAGGCGCATGGCCCGGATCAGGTCCTCCTGGCCGTGCCCGGCCGAGAGCCCGCCGACGGAGAGGATCCGGGCCCGCTGGTCGCGGGGGGCGGCCTCGCCGTCGGGGTGGAACTGCGTGGTGTCGACGCCGGCCGGCACCATCGCCACGGAGGCGCGTTGCAGCCCCATCCGGGTCAGCTCGTCGACCTCGTCGTTGCACTGGGCGACCGCGATGTCCACCGCCCGGGTCAGCGCCCGCTCCAGCGGGATCCGCTCCCCCGGCCCGTCGTACTGCCGGCCGAGGTGGCGCAGCTGTTCCACGCCGAGGGAGTGGAAGGTCTGCACCACCGGGATGTCGGTCTCGCGGAGCGCCTGCGCGGCGGCCAGCCCGCCGATCCAGTAGTGCCCGTGCACCACCTCGGGGCGCCAGTCCCCCGCCCACCGGTCGGCCAGCCAGGCGCCGAACGCGGACACGTGCGGCACCAGCTCGGCGGTGGGCAGCGGGGCGGCCGGGCCGATCGGCACCCGCTCCATCCGGTAGCCGTCGACCGTCGCCGTCTCCGGCAGGTCCGGGTCGTCCCGGCGTTCGTACACCCGGACGTCGTGGCCCCGCGCGGCGAGTTCGGCGGCGACCCTGGCGATGTGCTGGTGGGTGCCGACGGTCAGGCCGTCGACGCCCCTGGGCGGGCCGGCGTGCGCGCAGACGAGGCCGACGCGCATGGGTCACCTCCATGCGATCTTCTCGAGTGGTGGTCCTCGGTCAGAGGGTCCCATTAACCGAACCCCCGGGAGCCGAAACCTGGCAGATCGGGAAGAGCCCGGCGGGTACTTGCGTCACGGCAACTGTTGTCGGATGCCGTCCGGCTCCACGGGCCATCCGATCGGCGTCGGTCGCATGACCCCTGCCAGCGGGGGTAGGGGCGAGAAATGCCTCTCACCCGCAGCCTCGCCGACGCCACCGTCGTGCTCACCGGCGCCTCCAGCGGCATCGGTACGGCCACCGCGTACGCACTCGCCCGGCGCGGTACCGCCGTCGTGCTGGCCGCCCGGAGCGAGGTGGCCCTGGAGGAGGTCGCCCAGCGATGCCGGGAGCTGGGCGGGCGGGCGCTGGTGGTGCCGACCGACGTGACCGACCCGGCAGCCGTGGACCGGCTCGCCGCCCGCGCGGTCGCCGAGTTCGGCCGGATCGACGGCTGGATCAACAACGCCGCGGTCGGCGCGGTCGGGCTCTTCGACGAGATCCCGGTCCAGGAGTTCCGGCGGGTGCTGGAGGTGAACCTGCTCGGCGCCGCGTACGGCACCCGGGCCGCCCTGCCCCAGCTGAGCGCGGCGGGTGGCGGGGTGCTGGTCAACAACGCCTCGGTGCTGGCCGAGGTGGCGATGCCCTACCAGTCGGCGTACAACACCACGAAGCACGGCATCCGCGGGCTGGCCGACACGGTCCGGCAGGAGATGCGGGTGACCGGGCGGGGCAACGTGTCGATCTGCACGGTGCTGCCGGCCACCATCGACACCCCGTTCTTCCGGCACGCCGCCAACCACACCGGCCGGGAGCTGGTGCCGCCGCCCCCGGTCTACCCGCCGGAGGTGGTGGCCGAGACGATCGTCCGGCTGCTGCGCCGGCCCCGACGCGAGGCGTACGCCGGCGGGGCCGCCCGGCTGATCAGCCTCCAGTGGCGGCTCGCACCGGCGCTCGCCGAGCGGCTCCTCGCCTGGTACGCGCACCGCACCCAGTTCGGGCCCGCCCCCCGGCCGGACAGCACCGGCAACGTCTTCCACGCCGACGCGGCGGCGCGGCGCGAGGGCGGCTGGCACGGCCGACGACGGCACCTGGTCCGGATGACCGCCGCCTTCGGGCTGGCGGCGGCGGGAACAGCCGTCGGGACGGTGGCCGCGATGACCCGGCGAGCGCGGACGGATCGCTGATGTCGGGGGCCGAGCGGTCGGGTGCGCGATCCGGGCCGGCGGTGCACAATGAAGCGATCATGCCGACCGACGTGCGCTGCCGCGTGGAGACGGACGAGGCCTCCGGGGTGGTCCGGCTGACCGGCGTGCTCGACCGGTCGGGCGTCGACGTGGTGCGCGACGGCCTGCTCGCCCGGCTCTGCGGCCGGCCCGGCCCGGTGGTGGCCGACCTCACCGGCCTGCGGGTGACCGATCCGGTGGCCGGGGGCGTGTTCGCCGAGGTGCGCCGGGAGGTGCGCGACTGGCCCGCGGCCGACCTGCTGCTCTGTGATCCGAGCGGCGCCGTCGACGGGGTGCCGGCCTGGCCGACCCTGGACGGGGCGAGGGCCGGGCTGGCCGCCGCGCCGACCGCGGCGGTCCACGCCGACCTCCCGCCCGTCGTCGAGGCCGCCCGGCAGGCCCGGCAGCTCGTGGCGGAGGCGTGCGACCGCTGGGGCCTGCCCGAGCTGGTCGAGCCGGCCTGCATCGCGGTCACCGAGATGGTGAACAACGTCGTCGCCCACGCACGCACCGCGATGACGGTCCGCCTGGCGCCCCGGGACGACACCCTGCGCCTGGCGGTACGCGACCACTCGCCCCGGCGGCCGGCGTTCGCCGGGCCGGCCCCGCTGGACACCGTCGGCGGGCGGGGCCTGCTGCTGATCGACACCGTCGCCCGTAGCTGGGGTAGCAGCCTGGTGCCGGACGGCAAGGTCGTCTGGTGCGTCCTGCACCCCGACGACGAGGCCGCCGCCCACCACGGCTGACCGCCGTCCCGATCCTGCCCCGCCGTCCCTCTTCCGCCCTGATGGCCACGGGCGGTACCGGTTATGCCGGGAGGGCAGTGGGTAGTGATCTGCCATGCGCGACGACGAGTACCCGACCCCCGTGTCCGACCCCGAGGCGGACGGCCTGCCCGACACCGCCGACGACGACTCGAGCGCCAACGACGACGTCCTGACCGGGCGCGAGGCGGACGGCCCGGAGCCGGCCCAGCTGCCCGGTGACCGGACGCCGGTCGCGGTGGACCGGTACGGGACCACCGCCGACGAGCAGCTCGACGGCGAGTCGCTGGACTACAAGCTCGACCGGGAGCAGCGCGAACGCGCGGTCGACGACCCGCTGGCCGGCCCCGTCGACCCGGGGATCGCCGCCGAGGCCGACAGCGAGGAGGCCGCGGCGCAGGCCCAGCTCGACGCGGATGTGATCGACCCCGGCCCCACCTCCGACCCCCACTCGCCGGTCTCCATCTACGACCACGGCAGGCTCGGCAGCGTCGCCGACAGCCAGGTCGGCCGGCTCGTCGAACCGGACGAGGGGGCGCACACCGACCAGGAGACCGACTCGGTGGCGTACGACGCGGGTTCGGCCGGCGGCGGCGCGAGCGCCGAGGAACTGGCCATCCACGAGACGCGGCCACCGCACTCGGTCTGAGAGGGGGCCAGGCCGTCGGGAACCCTCGGGGTGGTTCCCGGTGGCCCCTCAGTCGTCCAGGCCCCGCTCGATCGCGTACCGGGTCAGCTCCACCCGGTTGTGCAGTTGGAGCTTGCCGAGCGTGTTCTGCACGTGGTTCTGCACCGTACGGTGGGCCAGCCCGAGCCGCTCGGCGATCTGCTTGTAGGACATCCCCTTCGCCACCAGGCGCAGCACCTCGGTCTCCCGGTCGGTGAGCCGGGGCGCCGGGCCGGCACCTCGCGCACCCCGCCCGGCGGCAGGGTCGGCGCCACCCGGGTCGGCCGCGAGCCGGCGGTACTCGCCGAGGACCAGCCCGGCCAGGCCCGGCGTGAAGACGGGCTCCCCCGCCGCCGTTCGGCGTACCGCCTCCAGGAACTCCGCCGGGGCGGCCGACTTCACCAGGTAGCCGGTGGCGCCCGCCTTCACCGCGTCCAGCACGCTCTGCTGCTCGCCGCTGGCCGAGAGCATCAGCACCCGTACCTGCGGCAGCACGGCCCGCAGCCCGTGGATCACCTCCACCCCGGAGACGTCCGGCAGTTGCAGGTCGAGGACCACCACGTCGGGCCGCGCGGCGGCGGCGACCCGGACGGCCTGCCGCCCCTCGCCGCTGGTGGCGACGACGGTGTGACCGGCCTCGGCGAGGTCCCGGGCCACCCCCTCCCGCCACATCGGATGGTCGTCCACCACCATCACCCGCACACCTGTCACGGGCTCTCCTCCGTTCGCGACCGCGGGTCTCGCAAACCCGGCTCACTCCTCCCGCTCACCGGGCCCCCTCCCTCAGGACGGTCAGTTCCAGCTCGGTACCGACGCCCGGCGCGGAGGTGATCCGCACCGTGCCGCCGACGTCGGCGAGGCGACCCCGGATCGACCGGGCGATGCCGAGCCGGCCCTCGGCGGCGGCCTCCGCCAGCCGACCGTCCGGAAACCCCGGCCCCTCGTCGCGGATCGACACGGTCACCGTCTCCCCCTCGTCCTCGACCAGCACCCAGGCCCGCCCGTCCGTGTGCCGGGCCACGTTGTCCAAGGCGGCGGCGGTCGCGGCAGCCAACTCGTGGGCGATCCGTCCGGGCAGCGGCACCGCAGTGGCCGGCGCGGACAGCGAGACGGTCGCCGAGGCGTACCGGCCGAGCAGCCCGCGCAGGTCCACCGGCCCACCGTCGATGCTGACCCCGACCGGCGCGACGCCGCCGATCAGGGCGCGCAGCGCGGCCTCCTGCTCCCCGGCGAGCCGGGCCAGCTCACCGGCCTCACCGTCCAGGTGGGCGCCGCGCCGCTGCACCAACGAGAGCACCTGAAGCACCGAGTCGTGGATGTCCCGGGCCAGCCGCTCCCGCTCCCGGGCGGCGGCCTCCAGTTCCACCGCCCGGTGCAGCCGCTCCTCGGCGGTCACGGCCAGCCTGGCGACGTGCCCGACCACGACCCCGGCGAGCAGCAGCAGGATCGCCCCGGTGAGCGACGACTGGCCGATCCGCTCGCGGGTGGCGAGGTCCGCCGCGCCGAGCGCCAGGGCCGCGACGACACCCCGGCGCCGGCCGCCGGAAACCGCCCAGGCCAGCACCGGGCCGGCCAGCCACGCCACCGCCAGGGTGGGCACGCCGGCGGCGAGCGCCGCCCGTCCGATCACCCACGGGGTGGCCAGCATGATGCCGAGGACGACCCCCAGGTCCGCCAGGAGCAGCGGCCAGCCCCGGCGGGCCGGGTCTGCGTAGCCGACAGCGGTCACGCCGGTCCAGGCCACCATCAGCAGGACCAGGCCGCCGGCCGCGAGCGGATGGGCGTACCGGTCGGCGTCCCGGAGTGCCAGCACGCAGACGTACGCCAGGGAGGCGACCCGGAACACGGCGATGGCCCGCCAGAGCGGGACCTCGAAACCACCGGGCGGCGTCGACACGCCCGTCACGATGCCACAGCCGACGGAACGGCCGGCGGGCCGACCGATGCACCCGGGAAACCTGACGTACGGTGGGAAAGCCGCGAAACCTCCGCGATCCGCTGTCAGGACGGGGCCATGACGAATGCGGAACCCGGTGCACAGCGTACGGTTGTGCCCATCGAACCTTCCCTCCTCATCGCCGAAGCCTTCGACCGGGCTCAAGTGACCGAGCTTCGACACTCGGTCACTTCCTGCGCGCACGCGGCGGGTCTGGGTGGGCAGCGCCTGGACGACTTCGTACTGGCGGTCAACGAGCTGATCACCAACGCGGTCCGGCACGGCGGCGGGCGAGGCACGCTGCGGATGTGGCAACAGTCCGGGAAGCTGTTCTGCGAGGTCTCCGACGACGGGCAGGGAATCAGCACGCAGCGGCTGGACGACCGGAGCCGCCCCGCCGCGGACACCGCCGGTGGATGGGGCCTCTGGCTGGCCCGGGAACTGAGCGACAGCATGGACGTCGAGACCAGCACGAACGGCACGACGGTCCGCATCGGCACCATCGTCGCCGCCCCGCACCCCACCGTCCGCCGCCGCCACCCCTGAACCGGCGCCCCTCGGCACCTCCTTCGCCCCGCCCCGCGCGCCCCTCCCCTCCCCTCCCCTCCCCTCCCCGCCCCGCCCCGCCCCGCCCCGCCGATCATGCACTTTGGGCCCGCGATGTGGGCGTTCTGTCGTGGTTTGTCGGGGCAAAAACTGCAAGATCGACGGGGCGGAGCGGGGCGAGCGCGAGGTTAGGGGCGAGGGTGGGGTGAGGGTGGGGGCGAGGGCGAGGGTGGCCTGGGTCAGGAGAAGAGGGTGCTTACCGATTCGCCGTTGTGGATGCGGCGCATCGCTTCGGCCAGGGCCGGCGCCACGGAGAGGATCTTCAGCTTCGGTACGCGCTTGTCGCCGGGGAGCGGCACCGTGTTGGTGCAGACGATCTCCAGAACGCCCTTCTGCTCGCTCAGCCGCTGCAACGCGCCGCTGGAGAAGAGGCCGTGTGTGCAGGCCAGCCGGATCGAGCGGACCTTCAGCTCGCGCAGGTGCTCCATCAGCTCGATCACCGTGCTGCCCTTGGCGATCTCGTCGTCCAGCACGATCACGTCCCGGTCGGCCACGTCACCGATCACCGCACTGATCTTGACCCGGTCGTCGCTGAACCGCTGCTTCGCCCCGGCGGCCACCGGGGTGCCGAGCCGCCGGGCGAACGCCGCCGCCTCCTTGGCGTTGCCCAGGTCCGGCGAGACCACCACCGTGTTGCTCAGGTCGTAACGGGTGAAGTGGTCGGCCAGTTCGCGCAGCGCGTGCAGGTGGTCGACCGGCACGCTGAAGAATCCGTGCACCTGCGGCGAGTGCAGGGTCATCGCCAGCACGCGGTCCGCACCCGCCGAGGTGAGCAGGTCGGCGACGAGCCGTCCGCCGATCGAGATGCGCGGCGCGTCCTTCTTGTCCGACCGGGCGTACGCGTAGTGCGGCAGCACCACCGTGATCCGGCCGGCCGAGGCGCCCCGGGCGGCGTCGATCATGAGCAGCAGCTCGACCAGGTTCTCCTGTACGGGCGGCACCAGCGGCTGGATCAGGAAGACGTCCCGCTCCCGGCAGTTGGCCTGCAACTGCACTTCCAGACAGTCGTTGGCGAAGCGGGACACCCGCACCGGATGCAGCGGCACACCGAGGTGGGCGCAGATCTCGGCGGCGAGTTCGGGGTGGGCGGTTCCACTGAATACGGCGATGTCACGCACGTTCGCACATCGTACGGGCGGGGGCCGGGCCGGGCCCCGTCGGCCGGCGGAGGGCGGCCGGTCCGGGTACGGTGCTGCCGTGACCCCCCAGTACGTCGCCGCCATCGACCAGGGCACCACCTCCTCGCGGTGCATCGTCTTCGACCGGGCCGGAGAGATCGTCTCCGTGGCCCAGCGGGAGCACCGGCAGATCTTCCCCCGGCCGGGCTGGGTGGAGCACGACGCCGAGGAGATCTGGGACAACGTGCAGCGGGTGGTCCGGGAGGCGCTGCACACCGCGGGCACCGACGCCGCCGGCCTCGCCGCCGTGGGCATCACCAACCAGCGGGAGACCACGCTGGTCTGGGACCGGGCCACCGGCCGCCCGGTGGCCAACGCCGTCGTCTGGCAGGACACCCGCACCGGGTCGCTGCTGCGCGAGCTGGATCAGGCGTACGGCGAGGAGCGGTTCCGCTCCCGCACCGGGCTGCCGCTGGCCACCTACTTCGCCGGGCCGAAGCTGCGTTGGCTGTTGGAGCACGTCGACGGGTTGCGCGGGCGCGCCGAGGCCGGCGAGGTGCTCTTCGGCACGATGGACAGCTGGCTGATCTGGAAACTCACCGGCCGGCACGTCACCGACGTGACCAACGCCAGCCGCACCCTGCTGATGGACCTGAGGACCCTCGACTGGGATCCGGAGCTGCTCGACGCGATGGGCGTGCCGGCGGCGATGCTGCCGGAGATCCGCAGCTCCGCCGAGGTCTACGGGGAGGCCACCGGGGTGCTGGCCGGGGTGCCGGTGGCCAGCGCGCTGGGCGACCAGCAGGCCGCCCTGTTCGGGCAGACCTGCTTCCAGCCGGGCGAGGCCAAGTGCACCTACGGCACCGGCAGCTTCCTGCTGCTCAACACCGGCGCCAGCCCGGTGCCCTCCACCCACGGCCTGCTCACCACGGTCGCCTACCGCATCCACGACCAGCCGGCCGCGTACGCGCTGGAGGGGGCGATCGCGGTCACCGGTTCGCTGGTGCAGTGGTTACGGGACAACCTCGGGTTGATCTCGACCGCGGCCGAGGTGGAGGAGCTGGCCCGTACCGTCGACGACAACGGCGGCTGCTATGTCGTGCCGGCCTTCTCCGGGCTGTTCGCCCCGCACTGGCGCAGCGACGCGCGCGGGGTGATCGCCGGCCTGACGGGCTACATCACGAAGGGGCACCTGGCCCGGGCGGCGCTGGAGGCGTCGGCCTGGCAGACCCGCGAGGTGGTCGACGCGATGAACGCCGACTCCGACGTGGCGCTGCGCCGGCTGCGGGTCGACGGCGGGATGACGGCCAACGGGCTGCTGATGCAGTTCCTCGCCGACGTGCTCGACGTGCCGGTGGTCCGGTCCCGGATCACCGAGACCACCTGCCTCGGCGCCGCGTACGCGGCCGGCCTGGCGGTCGGCTTCTGGCCGGACCTGGCGACACTGCGCGGTCAGTGGCGCTCCGACGCGCAGTGGGAGTCGACGATGGAGCCGGCGCACCGGGAACGGGAGCTGCGCAACTGGCGCAAGGCCGTCCAGCGGACCCTCGACTGGGTGGAGTGAGCGCCAGCCCGCCCGCCTGAGGGCTCAGTCCCAGCGGTTGCCGGTGAGCTTCTCGTAGACGTCCACGTAGCGGGCCCGGGTCGCCTCGACCACCTCGGCCGGCACCTCGGGCGCCGGGGCCTGCTTGTCCCAGCCGCTCTCCACGGCCCAGTCCCGGACGTACTGCTTGTCGTAGGAGAACTGCGCCCGGCCCGGCTGGTACGACTCCGCCGGCCAGAACCGGGACGAGTCGGAGGTGAGCAGCTCGTCGCCGACGGTCAGGGTGCCGTCCGGCGTCCAGCCCAGCTCGATCTTGGTGTCGGCGACCAGGATGCCCCGGTCGGCGGCCAGCTCGGCGCCCCGGCGGTAGACGTCGAGCGTGATCCGGCGCAGCCGCTCGGCGGTATCGGCGCCGACCTTGTCCACCACCTCGGCGAAGGTGATCGGCTCGTCGTGCTCACCCACCGGCGCCTTGGTCGACGGGGTGAAGATCGGCTCGGGCAGGATGGACGCCTCGACCAGGCCGCGCGGCAGCTCGACGCCGGAGACGGCCCCGGTGCGCCGGTACTCCTTGAGGCCGCCGCCGGTCAGGTAGCCCCGGGCTACGCACTCGACGGGAACCATCTCCAGGCGCCGGCAGCGGATCGCCCGACCGGCGAACTCCGCCGGCACGTCGGTGGCGGAGATGACGTGGTTCGGCACCAGGTCGGCGAGTTGCTCGAACCACCACAGCGAGAGCGCGGTGAGCAGCTTGCCCTTGTCGGGAATCGGCGTGGGCAGCACCACGTCGTAGATCGAGATGCGGTCGGAGGCGACCAGGATCAGGTCCGCGCCGTCGGCGTAGACGTCCCTGACCTTGCCCGAGTGCAGGAGTTCCACGCGCCCTAGTACACCATGTGGGCCGCGTACGGCCGCCGCCGGTGGCTGCGGGCATCGATGCGTACGCCTGGGACGCGACGGTGTGGCCGGACGTACGTTGACACCCTCCCGCGGTGCCTGCGTGAATGGTCCGGCCGCCCGCCCCCACCGGTCCGCCAGGAGTTTCCGTGCCCGCTGTCCGTTCCCCGCTGCCCCGCGCCGGAGCAGATCCGGGCCGGCGTCGGGTGCTCGCCGCGTTGCTGGGTGCGCCGGCCCTCGCCATCGGCGGGCTCACCGGGTGCAGTGAGGACCGGGCGGCCCAGGTGGAGAGCGGGCCGGTCGAGCTGTCGGTGTTCTGGTACGGCGGTGCGAAGCGGGCCGAGCTCACTGAACGGGTGCTGCGGCTCTACACCGACCGCAACCCCCGGGTCGGTTTCCGGGTCACCTGGCAGGGCCCCGACGGCTACTACGACCGGCTGGCGACCCAGGCCGCGGGCGGCAACGTGCCCGACCTGATCCAGCTCGACGACAGCATGCTCACCGAGTACGCCCGCCGCGAGATCGTCCTGGACCTCAGCGGGTACGCCGCCGATCACCGCCTGGACCTGCGTACCCTGCCCTCGGGCCTGGTCCGGTACGGGCAGGTCGACGGGCGCACGGTCGGCGTCGCCGCGGCACAGACCGCCGCCGCCGTGGTCTACGACCGCACGCTGCTGCGCCGGCTGCGGCTGCCCGAGCCGAGCACCGGAATGTCCTGGGCCGAGTACGTCGCCTGGGCGCGGCAGGTCACCCGGGTCGGCGAGGGGCGGGTGGCCGGCACGATGGACCCGTCCGGCGACTACCGGGCGTTCTGGCTCTGGCTGCGTGGCCAGGGCGACGAGCTCTACCGGGGGCAACAGCTCGGCTTCGACGCGGACGCACTGATCGAGTGGTTCGAGCTGTGGCGCCGCGCCCGGTCCGGCCGGGCCACGCCGAGCGCCGCCCTGGTCGAGCAGGCCGACGGCGGCGAGCCGACCCGGCAGCTCGTGGTCACCGGTGCCACGGCCGCCTCGTTCGCCTGGTCGCACCAGCTTCCGGAGCTCCAGCGGCTCACCGCCGCCGAACTCGGCCTGGCCGCCCTGCCGGGCCCCCCGGAGGCGCAGTGGCACCGGGCGTCGATGTACTGGGCGGCCTTCCGCGGCACCCGGCACCCCGCCCTGGTCGCGGACGTGATCAACTTTCTGACCGGCAACGGTGAGGCGGGAACCGTGCTCGGTCACGAACGCGGTCTCAGCCCCAGCCTCGCCGTGCGCAGCTACGTCGAGGGCAGCATCACCGACCCGGCCCAGCGGCGCGCGGCGGCCCTCGGCACCGCGCTGGCCGACCGGCTGGGCCCGGCACCCGGCCCACCGCCGGAGGGCCACTCCCGGGTGCGGGCGCTGCTGCTGGAGGCCGCCGAGAGCATCCGGGGCGGCGCGGCCGGCACCCGGGCGGCCACGGCCCGCTTCATGACTCAGGCGAACGCCGCGCTGGCCAGGTAGGGCCAGCCGCCGCGAGGCAGCGCGCGTGGGTTCCGGGGGCGGCACGGCGCGGTGGTGCCAGGGCGTACCGCTTCGGGTTGGCGCGGCGGTGCCGCCACTCAGCGCGGCGGGCCGCCCCGACGGTTACGCATCATGCGCAGCAACAGGAAGACGATGCCGGCGACCACGACCAGGCAGCAGAGCAGGCCGATGAAGCCGAAGCCGCCACCGCGCCGCCGCCGTGCGGCCTCCACCACGAGCTCACCCGTGCCGGTGGACGCCCATGCCGCGACGGGCACGAACACCGACAGCACGACCGCACCGAGGACAGCGGTCAAACGGCCCCACCACTTACCAAAGGAAGACATGCCTACATCCTCGCCGACATCCGCAACCTCGGCACGTCGGTCGGCCGGGGAACGCGCCGCCGAGTCCGGCAGTCTTCCCGCCGGCCGGCCCGGTCCCGACGCGGACGCCGACGGGCACGCACGTCGACGCCGGAGGCCGGAAATGCGGAACGGCCCCGAGGAGATATCCTCGGGGCCGTTCCGACGTGGTAGCGGGGACAGGATTTGAACCTGCGACCTCTGGGTTATGAGCCCAGCGAGCTACCGAGCTGCTCCACCCCGCGTCGGCTCGTTAACTCTAGCGCACCCGACGTCACGATGATCAGCGGACCCCCGAACCCGCCGCGACCCCCGCCCTGACCAGCACAAACGACACCCTGTTACGCCGAGCGGCCTGCCGCGCACCCCGGACAGGGACGGCACCTCAGCGAGCGGAGTGCCCTGGAACCCGGGAACGGACGACACCGGGCCGGGCGTCTCGGAAATGCAGAACGGCCCCGAGGATATATCCTCGGGGCCGTTCCGACGTGGTAGCGGGGACAGGATTTGAACCTGCGACCTCTGGGTTATGAGCCCAGCGAGCTACCGAGCTGCTCCACCCCGCGTCGGTCTCCATACGGTATCCCACCTACCCCCGTCACCGCAAAACGACCCGGCGGCCGGCCGCCCGGGCCCGCATCCGACCCGGGCGGCGTACGCCTCAGCGCAGCCAGTCCTCGATCGCGTCCACCGCCCGCCGGCTGTCGGCGTCGACCTGGGACCGCGGCGACGAGGTGCCCTCCCAGCCCTGTTCCCAGAGCACGGTCACCACGTCGTCGACCCGGATCGCCCGGACCAGCCGGACCTCGTCGCCGCCAGTGGGGTTGCCGTCGACGTCCCGGGCCGGGGTCCGCATCTCGAACAGCACCGACCCGTCGCCGAAGCCGCCGTCGGCCAGCAGCCGCAGTCGGGAGGTCGACGCGTTGCCACCGCCCACGCCGGGCTGGGTGGGGCAGTCCCGCACCGCCGCCCGTAGCTCGCGGAGGAACTCGTCGGCCCGCCCCGGGCGGTAGAGGGTGACGGTGTGCGCGTAGCTGCCGTCCGGGACGTACCCCTTCGGGGTCTGGGGCAGCTTGTAGGCCAGGTTGCGGGTGCGGCGCTGGACGATCCCGGCGTCACTGCGGTAGCGGGCGTCGCAGAGCGCCGGCAGCGCCTCGGTGTCCCGGAAGGCCGGCTCCATGCCCGTCCGGTTCCCGGCCGCCTGGACGAAGAACGCCCGGTCCGGGACGGAGCGGGGTGCCCTCGGCGGCGCGGCGGCGGTGCTGCCCGGCGTCGCGGCGGGCGTGCCCGTCGCCGAGGGCACCCCGCTGGGCGGGGTCGTGGCGGCCGGTGGCGCGGACGCGGTCGGCGACGCCGGCGCGGCGGGCGGCGGAACGGTGGCGGGCGGCGGAACGGTGGCGGGCGGCGGAACGGGACCGCGCCTCTCGGCGAGCACCAGCCCGGTGCCGGTCGCCAAACCCCCGACCAGCAGCGCCGTCCCGAGCACGGCGCCGGTGACCCGGAGCCGGGCCCGCCGGTCGGCGCGCCGCCGCAGCTCCTCAGGGGCGGCCGGGGTACGGCCGTCTGCGTCCTCGGCGAGCGACCGGTAGAGATCGGACAGTTCACGCGACATCGTTCGCCTCCAACTCCTCCGCGAGCAGGCCGGGCAGCAGCGTCGCCAGCCGCGCCCGCCCCCGCGACAACCAGGACTTCACGGTGCCGGCGGGCACCTGCGTCTCCCGGGCGATGTCCCGCACCGACATGTCGAAGAGGTAGTGCAGGGCGAGCGCCTGCCGCTGGGCGGCCGGCAGCCGGCGCAGCGCGCCCGCCAGCAGCACGGCGTCCTCGTTCGGCGGCGGCACCGGCTCGGGCGGCCCGGTGCGGCTCAGCGCCGCACGCCAGCCCTGCAACCGGCGCCACCGGTCGGTGGCCAGCCGGGCGACCACCAGCCGCAGCCAGGCCTCCGGCGCCGGGTGGGCGGCCAGGGTGCCCCACTGCCGCCAGGCCCGGGCGTACGCCTCCTGCACCAGGTCCTGCGCCTCGGTGTGGTCACCGGCCACGCCGTAGCCGTAGCGGAGCATCCGCCGGGAGGTGCTCCGGTAGAACTCGTCGAAGCTCGTCGCGTCTCTCATGTCCCCGACCACGCTCCCCCGGTCGTACCCGCCTCTTGCAGGAGAGACGGCGCCACGTGGCGGCGGGTTGCGGGTGCCCGGCCGGTCGTCGCGAACGCGACAGCGCCCCCGGCGTCGGGACCGGGATCGGTCCGTGGGCCGGGGGCGCTGTCGGGAAGGGCGCGGGTCAGCCGCCCGGGGTGGGTGTGGCGCTGCCGCCCGGTGCCGGGGACGCCGGCGCGCTGGCGCCGGGCGACGGGGAGGCCGGGGCGCTGGCACCGGGGGCCGGGGTGGAGGCGGCCTGCTGGGCCTGCTGGAAGGCGGTGAGCGCCTCGTCCAGCGCCTTCAACGCGCGCCCGTACCGCTCGAAGTCGCCCGAGGTCTGCGCGGCCCGGACCTCCGCGATGGCGGTCTGGACGCGGTTCGCCGCCTCGGCCAGTTCGCCGGTGAGCGGGGGCGCGGTCCCGCCCGGCGGGGTACCGCCGGGCGGCGTGCCACCGGCCGGCGGCGGCGTGCCCGGGACGGTGGCCTGCTTGCCCTGCTCGACGAGCTGCTTGATGCCGTCGGCCACGTTGTTGGCCAGCACCACGTACGAGCCGCCGTCACCGTAGGACATCAGAACCCGCTGCAACAGCGGCGGCGCGTTCTGCGCGGCGGTCTTCACGTAGACCGGCTCGATGTAGAGCATGCCGTCGCCGAACGGCAGGGAGAGCAGGTTGCCGTACTGCACCTGGGCCTGCTGGGACTGGAGCAGGTTGAGCTGCTGCCGGATGTTCGCGTTGTTGGTCATCGACTGGTGCACCTGCACCGGGCCGGAGACCCGCGTCTGGTCGGGCAGGTCGAGCACCTCCAGCCTCGGCTGCCCGTCCACGTACGACCCGGAGATCAGCGCGGCCAGGTTCTCCCGGCCGTTCGGGGTGACCGCCGAGGTGAGTTGGAAGCGCGCCGAGTCCTGGCCGGGGAACTGCGTGAAGAGGTAGTAGGGCGGCTGCTTCTGGCCGGTGTCGGGGGCGTCCGGCACGTTCGGCACCTGCCAGAAGTCCGTCTCCGAGTAGAAGGCGCCCGGGTCGGTCACGTGGAACCGGGTCAGCAGGTTGCGCTGCACCTTGAACAGGTCGGCCGGGTAGCGGAAGTGCTCGGCCAGCTCCGCCGGGATCTCCGACTTCGGCACCACCAGGTCGCCGCCGAACGCCTTGTTCCAGGCCTTGAGCACCGGGTCGGCCTCGTCGAACTCGTAGAGCTTGACCGTGCCGTCGTACGCGTCGACGGTGGCCTTCACGGAGTTGCGGATGTAGTTGACGTTCTCCCGGGCGAGCTGGAAGGTGCCCCGACCGGTCAGCTCGTCGGCCGTCTGCTCCTGGAGGTTGACCCGCTCGGCGTACGGGTAGGTCGCCGCCGTGGTGTAGCCGTCGATGATCCACTGGATCCGGCCGTCCACCACCGCCGGGTACGGGTCGCCGTCGAGGGTGAGGAACGGGGCGACCTTCTCCACCCGGTCCCGGGGGTTACGCACGTAGAGCAGCTTGGAGTTGTCGTTGACCGCGTCGGAGAGCAGGAAGTTCGACTCCTGCTCCTTGATCGCGTAGAGCAGCCGGCGGGTGAACGAGCCGATCTCGACGCCGCCCTCACCGGTGTAGGTGTAGGACTCGCCGCCCTCGCCGACCGGGCGGTCGAACTCCGCCTTCCGCTCCGGGTTGCTCTGGCCGACGATCGCGTAGTCGCTGGAGTCCATCCGCTCGCCGTAGTAGACGCGGGGCTGCTTCGCCGCGATCTGCTCGGTCTGGGCGGCGCACTGCTCGCTCGTCTGCTGGCCCTGCTCCTTCTGCTGCTCCTGCGGGTCGCCCAGGAAGCCGGAGACGAAGAAGGGCTGGCCGCCGCAGACCACCCGGTTGCCGGGCGCCGCCACCAGCCCGTAGCCGTGGGTGTAGACGGTGTGCCGGTTGATCCAGGTGTTCTGCTGGGGGGTCAGCTGCCGGTAGTTGACCTCGCGGAGACCGACCACGTAGTCCTGCACCTTGCCGTTGACCCCGTACCGGTCGACGTCCAGCTTCTCGCCGAAGTCGTAGAACTGCCGGACCTGCTGGCGCTGGGTGTACGTCTCCGAGACCAGTTGCGGGTCGAGCAGCCGGATGTTCGGCACCACGGAGGTGTCCGTGGCCAGGCTCGCCGGTGGGGTCAGGTTGCTCGCCGCGTACGGCGTGGTGGTGGCCGACTGAAGGCCGAACGCCGCGCGGGTGGCGGTGATGCTGCGCTCGATGTACGGCGCCTCCTTCTCCTTCGCGCTGGGCTTGACCTCGAAGGTCTGCACCGCCCAGGGGTAGATGCCGCCGATGGCGACGGCGGAGACGCCCAGCAGCGCGAGCGAGATGCCCGGCCAGACCAGGTTCCGCATCCAGGCGTTGGAGAAGACGATGATCGCGATCGCCACCACGATGGAGATGTACGCGAGGATCTCCTTGGCCGGCAGCAGCGCGTTGACGTCGGCGTAGCCGGCGCCGTAGACGGGACCGTTGCCGTACTCCAGCAGCATCGCCCGCCGGTCCAGCACGTACGCGATCGCCTTCAGCAGGACGAAGACCGCGACGAGCGTGCTCAGGTGGGCCCGGGCGGCGTTGGTCATCCGGTCGCCGACGCCCTGGAGCCGGACGCCGCCGAAGATGTAGTGCACCGCGAGCGCGCCGATCACCGACAGCACCACCGCGGTGAAGCCCACCCCCAGCAGGTAGCGCCAGAACGGCAGCTGGAAGACGTAGAAGCCGACGTCGATGCCGAACTCCGGATCCTTCACGCCGAAGTCCCCGCCGTTGCGGAAGAGCAGCCACTGGTTCCACCGGCTCTGCGCCGACAGCCCGGCGAAGAGGCCGACCATGCCGGCGACCAGCACGATCCACAGGCCGAGCCGGGGGCTCAGCAGCATCCGGTAACGCTCCAGGGTGGCCTGCTCCGGGGAGTGCGGGCGCAGGCGGGGGCGCAGCCGCTGGGCCAGCCAGAGGTTCCCGCCGACGATCAGCGCCATGCCCAGCCCGACGGCGAGGAAGAGCAACACCCGGGTCGTCAGCACTCCCGTGAAGACCCCGGTGTAGCGAACCTCGTCGAACCACAGCCAGTCCGTCCACGCCTGGACGCCCCAGCCGAGCAGGGTGAAGAGCACGAACACCCCGACCAGGACACCGATCGTGACGCGTCCGCGTCGGCTCATCCTCGGCAGGGGGCTGCTGCTACGCATGACCACTGTTGGCTCCGCACGCTCGATGTGATCGGCTCCGACCAGGCACCCAGAGTACGGGGTGTTCCTGAACGTCTCGGCCCAAGGTCACACGGCGAGCGCCCGACGCCACGCCGGACGGCAGGGCCGTCGATGGACGCGTCCCGCTCGGACGCCGCCTCTCGCACGCCGGGACCGCCCGCACGGCAGGGGTCAGCAGCGGGTCGGCTGGCCCCCGGCACGCAGCGTCTCCAGCGCGGTCAGTGCCTCGTCCAGCGAGCCGACCTTCAGCAGCGGCAGCCCGGGCTGCGGGTTGCGGACGGCCTCGGCGCAGTTGTCCGCCGGCACCAGGAAGGCCACCGCGCCGGCGTCCTTCGCGCCCACCAGCTTCTGGGCGATGCCGCCGATCGGGCCGACCCGGCCGGAGTCGTCGATCGTGCCGGTTCCCGCGATGATCTTCCCGCCGGTCAGGTCCTCCGGGGTCAGCTTGTCCACGATGCCGAGGGCGAACATCAGGCCGGCGCTCGGCCCGCCGATGTCCTCCAGGTCGATGCTGAGGGTGAACGGGTGCGGCTGCTGCTGCTCGATGTCGACACCGATGCGGGGCCGGCCGCCCTGCTCCCGGCTGGTGACCGTCGCCGTCGCGGCGACGCCGCCCCGGGTGTAGCCGATCTCCAGCGCGGTCCCGGCCGGTTTCGCCCGGATCAGCTCCGTGAGCCGGGCGGCCAGCGGCACCGGCTGCCCGTCGACCGAGGTCAGCACGTCGCCGGGCTTGAGCACGTCGGCCGCCGGGCCGTCGGCGGCGACGGTCTTGACCACCACCTGCACCGGGTACCCCAGCTCGCGCAGCGCCGCGGTCTCGGCGCTGGTCTGCGAGACCTTGAAGTCCTCCGCGTTGCGCTCCTCGACCTGCTTGCGGCTCTCGCCGGGCGGATACACCAGCTCGCGGGGCACCACCGCCTCGTCGTCGGAGAACCAGCCCTGGATGGCCGAACGCAGCTTGACCGTGGGCTGCACCCCGACCGTGGTCAGCCGGAGCTGACCTGCGGAGGTGGACGTCTCCCGGCCGGTGATCTGGATGACCTCCTTGCCGTCCTCCTTGCCCAGCGTGTTGACGGTCGGCCCGGGGCCGAGCACCACGTACGGGATGGGCGCGCCGAGCACGCCGATGCTGAGCAGAGCGGTGAGCAGAGCACCGAGCAGGACGGTCACGCCGCGACGTCTCATGCGGCAGAGCGTACCGACCGGGGTCGGGGCTTCCGGCGGGTGAATCACGACTTCGCCCTCAGCGCAACGCCAGCGGCGGCTACCTGGGGCGCGGCGCGCGTACCGTAGACGTCGTGCCTGATATTCCGTTCGGTTTCGCGCTCCCCGGTGGGCAACCACCAGACCCCAACGATCCCGCGCAGATGCAGCAGTTCATGTCGCAGTTGCAGCACCTGCTCTCCGCGTCGGGCAGCGGGCCGGTCAACTGGGACCTGGCCCGGCAGGTGGCCGCCAGCCAGCTCGCCGCCTCGGGCGACCCGGCGGTGTCGCCCTTCGAGCGCAACGCGGTGGAGGAGGCGTTGCGGCTCGCCGACCTGTGGCTGGAGCCGGCCTCCGCCCTGCCCTCGGGCATCCAGACCTCGGTGGCCTGGAACCGCAATGAGTGGATCTACAAGACGCTCGACGTCTGGCGCAAGCTCTGCGACCCGGTCGCCAGCCGGATGGTCGGCGCGATGGGTGACCTGGTGCCGCCGGAGGCGCGCGCCCAACTCGGCCCGATGCAGTCGATGGTCGCCACCCTCGGTGGCGCGCTCTTCGGCGGTCAGCTCGGCCAGGCGCTCGGCTCGCTCGCCGCGGAGGTGCTCTCCGCCGGCGACATCGGGCTGCCGCTCGGCCCGGCCGGCACGGCCGCGCTGATCCCGGCCAACATCCGGGCGTACGGCGAGGGCCTGGAGCTGCCCGAGGACGAGGTCCGCCTCTACGTGGCCCTGCGCGAAGCCGCCCACCAGCGGCTCTTCCAGCACGTGCCGTGGCTGCGCGGGCACGTGCTCAACGCCGTCGAGATGTACGCCGCCGGCATCCGGGTCAACCGGGAGGCGATCGAGGAGGCGATGGGCCGGGTCGACCCGACCGACCCGGAGTCGATGCAGGCGATCGCGCTGGAGGGCATCTTCACCCCGGAGGACAGCCCCGCGCAGAAGGCGTCGCTGGCCCGGTTGGAGACCGCCCTTGCCCTGGTCGAGGGCTGGGTGTGCCACGTGGTGGACAGCGCGGCGAGCGGCCGGCTGCCCAACGTCGTGAGCCTCGGCGAGGCGTTCCGCCGCCGCCGGGCGGCCGGTGGCCCCGCCGAGCAGACCTTCGCGGCGCTGGTCGGCCTGGAGCTGCGTCCACGCCGGCTGCGTGAGGCGGCGGCGCTCTGGGCGGCACTGACCGAGCACCGGGGCATCGCCGGCCGGGACGCCCTGTGGGGCCACCCCGACCTGCTCCCCTCGGACGACGACTTCGCCGACCCGGTGGCCTTCGCGATGTCCGAATTCGACCTCAGCGAGCTGGAGAGCTTCGACTTCGGCGCGCCGGGTGGCCCGGAGGAGAAGGCCCCGGGCGAGCCGGAGCGGCGTCCGGACGACACCGACGGCGGCGACTCGCGCCCCTGACCCGGCCAGCAGCGGGTGCCGCCCGACCTGCCAGGGTCGGGCGGCCTGACCGTGATCCGGTCGCCCGACCGTGGTCTGGGCAGTGGTCTGGCGACACTCTGGCCCGGTGGTCGGGTCAGCGAGGCCGGGCGGTGCCGGAGAGCAGGGCGCGGGTGGCCTCCCAGCCCTCCACCGCCGGATCGAGGAAGGCCAGGTCACCCGGCCCGCGCAGGCGCCGCCAGGCCGGGGTGACCGCCAGGTCGCCGGGTCGCGGCGCTGCCGCGCGCACGGCCGCGGGCCGCGAATTGTCCATGTCCAGCGCCGGCAGCCACGCCGGTACGGGCAGACGCGTGGCCACACCGAGCAACCCCGGTCCGCCACCCTCGACCGGCGCGACCGCGACCGACCGGGTGGTCAGCGGCCGCAGCAGCTTGCCGATGGTCAGGCCCGGCACGTCCGGCGCGTCGCCGGCGATCACGGCCACCTGGTCGTAGCCGGCGCCGGCTAGGGCGGCGAAGACGGCGTTCGGAGTCGCCTCGGGTACCTCGTACACGGCCGTGTCCGGCCAGACCACCACGTCGGCCAACTGCCGGTCCGTCGGGGTGACGGCGACCGCCGTCTCCACCTCGTTGAGCGTGGCGAGCAGGTCGACCACGTCCTCGGCGAGCGCGGCCCGCCAGTCCACCGGGTCGACGCCGGGCGGCGCCCAGGCCACCGGTCCGAGCAACGCCACCACCACACGTCGGGCCACCCCACGACCCTAGCCGGGCCCCGCCCGGACCGAGGGCGCGGGACAACGAGCCCAGAACGACTATCGCGGGCGGGGCCGTGCGCCGAACGACGAGCGACAGGCGCGGAACGACAGGCGCAGGCACGAGACGACGAGCGTGAGCGCAGAACGACGGGCGCGGGCGGACGCGGGCACGGGCGGGCACGGGGCGGGCGGGCGGGGGCGGGGGCGGGGCGGGACGAGCTGACTCAGCCGGTGGTCCTCGCCGGTTGAGCGACGAGTGCGGGCGCGAGACGACGAGCGACAGGCGCGGGATCACCAGCGACGACGGGCACCCCGACCGTGGGGGCCATCAGCCGGAAGCGTGGCTGGGCGGCCATCATGAGGCGGTGTCGAGATCTTGGTAGAAACATGCCCCTGGAGGGGCCGTTTCCTGCCAAGATCTTGCCGGCTCCACGCTTCGGCACAGTCAAAGCACCGGCAACCCCGGACGTATGTCGGGAACGGCGCGTGCCGGAGACCGCGCGCCGGCCGGAAACCGCGCATGCCAGCAACGGGCGTGTCAGCAACAGCGCGTGTCGGCAACGGCGCCGATGCCCAAGACGGCGCAGGTGCCGGCAACGGCGCGGACGCCGAAGACGGCACGGATGCCAGAGACGGCATGTGCCGGAGTGAGCTGCACGGCACCGCACGTCGAGGGGTCAGTCCGTCAGCGGGGTGCCGGAGACCGCCGCGACGCCCTCCAGGTAGCCGCGCGCCCGCTCGGACTTCGGGTAGCGCGCGACGAGCGCCCAGAACCGGGCGTTGTGGCTGGGCACGATGAGGTGCGCCAGCTCGTGCAGGAGCACGTAGTCGATCACCCAGTCGGGCATGTCCTGGACGCGGTGCGAGATCCGGATCGTGCCGTCGGCCGGGGTGCAGGACCCCCATCGGCCGTTCTGGTTGGTGACCCAGCGGACGCTCGTCGGCACGGCCTGCGTGCCGTGCTCGGCGAGGTAGAGCTTGATCAGGCGGGTCGCCCGGGCGAGCAACTCGGCGTCGGACCGGGCGAGGCGTCCCTCCCGGGCGGCGAGCCGGGCGAGCATCCTGTCGACCCACTCGCTCTCCTCGGCCCGGGAGAACTGGTCGGGGATGAGGACGACGACCCGCTCACCATCGCGGTACGCGGACACCGTGCGTCGCCGACGCTGGCTGCGTCGCACTTCGACGACCGGCTTCCGCGCCCCTGCCATCAGTGGGCCGCGCAGCCTCGGATTCCTGCCACGAAGGAAAGCTAATGCGTACTGACCAGGGGTCCGCAAGGGTCAACACCCCGACAGTCGCCCGGAAAATGGTGATTGGTCGCCCGGAGTCCCGAAAAAATCTTTGCCGGGCTGCGGCGAATCGTCGCCGTCACCCTTCGTGGCGGCCGTCGGTTGGTACGACGGGGACGCATCCACACCGTAGGTGATCTCCGTTGCGAGCGCACCCCGGGGTGCCCCGCACGGGGCATCTGGCCGGATTCGGTCGGCGTGTCCCCGCGAAACTGACTTATCCGACGTAATTCGCCATGCACACTCTCGACGTCGACTTGCTCACAGTGACGAAGCACAGCTGACATGGAACTGCCCAGACCTGGGTAGGGTCCGCGCACCAGCGGTCACGAGCGTGGCCGTGGGAGAACGACCCAGCGCCGGCGCCCGAGTGGCCCGCCGCCGGGAACCCCGCCGGGACGGCATCGGCCGGCGGACGAGACGAGGAGGGCACCGTGGCCGACCAGGCCCAGACCTACAACGGTTACTGCGTCAAGTGCAAGGAGAAGCGGGACTTCGAGGGCCGCGTCGAGGTCTCGAAGACCGGGATGAACATGGCCAAGGGCAAGTGTCCGGTGTGCGGCACAACAGTGAACCGCATCCTGGGTAAGGCGAAGGTCTGACGCGTACGGATGCGTCGGAGGGGGCGGCCGTCGGCCGCCCCCTCCGGCACGACCACACCTGATCCGCCGCTCGCCCGACCACCGGCGGCGCCCCGCCCTCCGCCCGGCCGGCGCACCCCGCCCTCGCGCCAGCGCGCCCGCCGCCAACTGTCGGCTCGCCGACATGGTTACCAGCCGGTTGTGGATATCCCCGGAAAGTCCTGTGGACAGCCCTGGACAGGGCACCGCGCACCTGTGGACAACGATCGACGGTGAGCGCAGGCACGGTCACTGTTCGTGTCATGCCCCGTGTCACACTGCCCCGACCCACCCTGCTGCCGGGCCTCACCAGACTCTGGCGGGACCGCCACACCCTCCAACTCGGTGTCGAGGCCGGTCGCGCCGTGCTGCTGGAGGTCACCGACCCCCGGGCCGCCCGGCTGCTCGACCTGCTCGACGGCACCCGCAGCGAACGGCTCGTCCTGGCGCACGCCGTCGCCGCCGAGGTGGCCCCCGACGAGGCCCGCGCCCTGCTCGACGCCCTGCGCGCGGCCGGCCTGGTCGTACCCGCGCACACCCTGCTGCCGAAGGACCTGGCCGGCCCGCCCCGGGCCCGGCTCACCGCCGAGGCCGGGGCGCTCGCCCTGGCCGCCGCCCGACTGCCGGGCACGCCCGCCCAGGTGCTGCGCCGTCGGCTCGCCGCCCGGGTGGTGGTCAGCGGCACCGGCCACCTCGGCGCTCCGGTCGCCCTCGCGCTGGCCCAGGCGGGAGTCGGGCACGTGCACCCCGACCTGGCCGGCCCGGTGCGACCGGCGGACCTGGTCGGCACCGGCATCCCGGCCGCCGCGCTCGGCCGCCCGCTCGCCCCTGCGGTACGCGACGCCGTCGAGCGGACCGCCCCCGGCACCGGCACGGGTCCCCTCCGGCGGGGTCGGGTCGACCTGGTCGTGCAGCTCGGTGCGGACCGACCGGCCGCCCTGCTCGCCGCCGGTCACACCCAACGCCGCCAGCCGCACCTGCTGCTCAGCCTCCGGGAGGGCGTGCCCGTGGTCGGTCCCCTCGTCCGCCCGCCCGCCGGCCCCTGCCTGAACTGCCTCGACCTGCACCGGGCGGACCGGGACCCGGACTGGCCGGCGCTGGCCGCCCAGCTCGCCACCGGCGCCGGCGAGCAGGCGTGCGCCACCGCGACCCTCCTGGCCGCCGGGGCGTACGCGGCAGCCGAGGCGCTGACCCAGCTCGACGGGGGCACCCCGGAGACCCTGGGCTGCGCGGTGGAGATCGCCGGGGCGGGGCGGTTCCGCCGCCGGACGTGGCCGCCACATCCCTCCTGCGGATGCTCCCGACGACGCCGGTGACAGCCCTCCGAGGCGGGGACAGGCACCCAGCCCGGCGGCAGAGCAGCCGCGGGCCCCCGGAGTCGGTAACAATGACCGGGTGACCGACATCCCGCGCCGGGCCGTGTCCCGGACCGCCAAGCTCGCCGCTCTGCCGCTCGGCTTCGCCGGTCGGACCGTCCTCGGCATGGGTAAGCGCGTCACCGGGCTCGCCTCCGACGTGATCTCCGCAGAGATCCAGCAACGCACCGCCGAGCAGCTTTTCAGCGTGTTGGGGCAGCTCAAGGGCGGGGCGATGAAGTTCGGCCAGGCGCTGTCGGTCTTCGAGGCCGCCCTGCCCGAGGAGATCGCCGCCCCGTACCGGCAGGCGCTGACCAAGCTCCAGGAGGCCGCGCCGCCGCTGCCGGTGGCCAGCGTGCACAAGGTGCTCGCCGAGCAGCTCGGCCCGGACTGGCAGGACCGGTTCGTGGAGTTCGACGACACCCCCGCCGCCGCGGCCAGCATCGGCCAGGTGCACCGCGCGGTCTGGCGGGAGCCGGGCTACGGCCCCTCCGGCGAACCGCACACCCGCGACGTGGCTGTCAAGATCCAGTACCCGGGCGCCGGAGACGCCCTACTGACCGACCTCAAGCAGCTCTCCCGGCTCGGCGGGATGTTCCGGGCCATCCAGCCCGGGCTGGACGTCAAGCCGCTCCTGGTGGAGCTGCGCGAACGGATCACCGAGGAGCTCGACTACGAGCTGGAGGCCGAGTCGCAGCGCGCCTTCGCCGCCGCGTACGCCGACGATCCGGAGATCCACATCCCGGCGGTGGTCTCCGCGTCGCCCCGGGTGCTGGTCACCGAATGGGTCGAGGGCACCCCGCTGGCGGACATCATCCGCGAGGGCACCGAGGAGCAGCGCGACGAGGCCGGCCGGCTGATGGCCATCCTGCACCTGTCCGCCCCGCAGCGGGCCGGGCTGCTGCACGCCGACCCGCACCCGGGCAACTTCCGGCTGCTGGCGGACGGCCGGCTCGGCGTGATCGACTTCGGCGCGGTGGCCCGGATGCCGGAGGGCACGCCCGAGCCGATCGGCCGCATCGCCGCGACGGCGTTGCGGGGCGACGCCGACGAGGTGGTGGCGGGCCTGCGGGCGGAGGGTTTCATCGGCTCCACCGAGGAGATCGACGCGCAGGCGGTGCTCGACTTCCTCCGCCCGATGCTGGAGCCCATCGCCGCCAAGGAGTTCCGGTTCAGCCGGGCCTGGCTGCGCGCGGAGGCGACCCGGTTGGCCAGCCCCCGCTCCCCCGCGTACCAGTTGAGCCGGCAGCTCAACCTGCCGCCGTCGTACCTGCTCATCCACCGGGTGACGCTCGGGTCGATCGGCGTGCTGTGCCAACTGGAGGCGAAGGCCCCCTACCGGGGCATCCTGGAGCGCTGGCTGCCCGGCTTCGCCCCGGTCGGCTGAGCGCCCGTCGAACGGGCGGCGGTCACGCCGGCTGTGCGCCGAACGGGACGAGTGTCCGGCAGGCGGCGGTTGGCGGGACGGGGCACGGAACGCGCTGAGGGGCGGTGGCCGGATTCCGGCCACCGCCCCTCGGCATCTCGGTGGTACTAGAGAACGCCCAGGTCGCGCGCCGCTCGGTTGCGGCTGTTCATGGCGACGGTACGGGCGGAAAGGGTTGCCTCAGTGCTCGTGGTGGTACGACCGGCCTGAGGCCGGCGCATTCGAGCCCGGGACAACGCTTCGTGAAGTAGTTGCATCTCGGCGACTCCGTCCAGAACGTTCAGCATCGTGGTCAGCTCTCTCGTCGCCGGCGTGGCACCGGCGTGGGTGGGATGGATCGGGTGCATGTCAGGCCGCCAGCCGGACCGTGGTGCGCGACTCGGACAGCCCACTGGCCGCCAGTCGGGCCTCGGCCTCGACCCGGAGCGCCGCGTCGCGGGCGAGGTCCTCCTTGCGCGGGCGGCCACGGGGCCGCTTGCGCGGGACGACCGCGCCACGCTCGAAGATCTCGCCGCCCCAGACGCCCCACGGCTCGGCCCGCTCGACCGCCCCGGCCAGGCACTCGACGCGCAGCGGGCAGTCCCCGCAGAGCGACTTGGCCAGCTCGAGCTCGGCGGGCGAGTCGGAGAACCACAGGTCGGGGTCGAACTTCCGGCAGGGCAGGTTCGCCTCCACTTCGACGCTCACGTCGAGCGGGGCCAACGCCAGACTCATCGCCCGGTCACCTCTCTCTCACTTCGATCTCGTGGATCGCATTTCCGACGTACTTTTGGCGGGCAAAAAACTGAGGCCGCGGATCCCGGTAGCGGGTTCCGCGGCCTCGAGGTGAGCCGGTGGTCTGAGATCAGACCGGTCTACCTCGAGGTGGAACTCCGCGGACGTCCATACGCCGCTTGGCGACATCGACGCCCTTGCCCGTGAAGCCACTGGTGCCCTGGATCCCGTTTGGCGCGGTGGCGAGGATCAGCTCGGCCTGAACCTCGACCTGGTGCACCTGGGAAACCGACGGTCGCGCAGCGGCGAGGGCCACCCGGACAACCGACAGCGGAGCGACGACAGCGGGCAGCGCCGCCGGACGCTCGCAGTTGTAGACGATCTCCATGGGGGCCACCTCCTCTGACGTTCTCTCGTGCCGAAACGGTCTCTACCCCTCGTGAGCAGCCCGAATGGCGCCGCTCGCGAGGTGTGTCATGAGGCTATTCCTCGCCACCGGGCGAGGGCAAACGAATTTACGGCGAGATTTCGAAAGTTTTCTCAGGGCAGATGTCGTCGACCGCCGCGCCCGCCACCAGCGCCAGCACCGCCTCCCCGTAGAGGCCGAGCTTCCGGGGCCCGATACCGGCGATGGCGATCAGCTCCTCCGCCCGGCCGGGGCGCCGCTCCGCGAGCGCGACCAGCGTGGCGTCGGTGAAGACCACGTAGGCCGGTACCCGCTGCCCGCCCGACACCCGCCGGCGCCACTCGCACAGCCGTTCGTGCAGCTCCTCGTCGATGTCCGACGGGCAGGTCGGGCAGCGGCCGAGCTTACGGTCCGGCCCGGCGAGCAGGGTGGCGCCGCAGATCCGGCAGGAGACGATCTGGGTCCGGCGACGCTCCGGGCGGCGCGCCGCCGGGGTCGCCCCGGCCCGCTCCGTCCCGCCGGAGCGGTCGAGCTGCGGCAGGAACCGCGAGGGCCGCCGGGCCCGCCCGCCCGGGGAACGGGCCGAGGCGTACGACAGCCAGAGCCACTCCCTCGCCCGGGTGAGGCCGACGTAGAGCAGCCGGCGCTCCTCCTCGACCTGCTCGACGGTCTTGGCGTACGTGGTGGGCAGGGTGCCCTCGGAGAGACCGACCAGGAAGACGGCGTCCCACTCCAGGCCCTTGGCGGAGTGCAGCGAGGCCAGGGTCACCCCGTCGACCGTCGGCACGTGCTGTGCGGCGGCCCGGCGGGCCAGCTCGTCGTTGAAGTCGGCCAGGGTGACCGGGCGCTCGACCGAGGCGGCCGGCCCGATCGGCAGCACCTGCGGGGTGGCCGCGTACTCCTCGGCGAGTTGCACCAGCGCGGCAAGCGCCTCCCACCGCTCGCGGGCGGCGCCACCGGCCGGGGCGGCGTCGGGGGCCCAGCCGACGGCGGCGAGCGCCTCGACCACGGCGGCGGGCAGCGGGGTCTCCCCGGGGATCGAGCGGGTGGCGGCCCGCAGGGCGACCATCGCCTGCCGGACCTCGGCACGCTCGAAGAACCGCTCCGCCCCCTGCACCACGTACGGCACCTGCGCCTCGGTCAGCGCCTTCTCGTACGCCTCGGACTGCGCGTTGGTCCGGAACAGCACGGCGATCTCCTTCGCCGGGGTGCCCGCGTCGACCAGGGTGCGGCAGCGGGCGGCGACGGCATTGGCCTCGGCCGGCTCGTCGGTGAAGATCCGCACCTGCGGATCGGGGCCGGGCGGGCGCTGGCCGACCAGTTCCAGGCGCAGCCGCGCCTCGGCGCCCCGCGCCTGGGAGATCACCGCGTTGGCCAGCCCGACGACCTGCGGGGTGGATCGGTAGTCGCGGACCAGCCGGACCACCGTCGCCCCCCGGTACCGGCGCGGGAAGTCGACCAGGTAGGACGAGGTGGCCCCGGTGAACGAGTAGATCGTCTGGCTGGCGTCGCCGACCACGGTCAGGTCGTCCCGCCCGCCCAGCCACGCCTCCAGCAGCCGCTGCTGGAGCGGGTTGACGTCCTGGTACTCGTCGACGACGAAGTGCCGGTACTGGGCGCGGACCTGCTCGGCGACGTCCCGGTGCTCCTCGATGCCCCAGACCGCGGCGCGCAGCATGTCCTCGAAGTCGATCACCCCGTTGGACCGTTTGAGCCGCTCGTACGCCGCGAAGACCTCCGCGACCCGGGCCGGCTCGTGCGGGGTGTCCCGCATCGCCTTGGCCGCCGCGACGACGTACTCCCCCGGCTCCACCAGCGACGACTTGGCCCACTCGATCTCACCGGCGAGGTCCCGGGCGGCCGCCCGGTCAGCGCGCAGGCCGGCCTTGGCCGCGGCGAGGGTGACCAGCCGGACCTTGCTGTCCAGCAGTTCGGGCATCGCCCGCCCCTCCAGCAGCCGGGGCGCGAAGTAGCGCACCTGGCGCAGCGCCGCGGCGTGGAACGTCCGCGCCTGGACTCCGCCCACCCCGAGCGTGGCGAGTCGGGCCCGCATCTCGGCGGCGGCGCGGGCCGTGAAGGTCACCGCGAGCACGTGCCGGGCGGAGATCTCCCCGGAGAGTGCCCGGTGGGCGATCCGGGAGGTGACCGCGCGGGTCTTGCCGGTGCCGGCGCCGGCCAGGATGCAGACCGGACCGGCGGGGGCGGTCACGGCCGAGCGCTGCTCCGGGTCGAGCCCGGCGAGCACGCGTTCGGATGCTGAGTGAACCACCACAGCGAGGAATTGTCTCAGCTCCGCCGGACGTTGCAGCGGTTAGCCTGGGCTTGACCGGCAAGCCGCCGTGGACCGTTGGAGGATCTGAGCATGCTGACGATGTATTCCACCCCCTGGTGCGGCTACTGCCACCGGTTGAAGTCGCAGCTCGACCGGGAGGGCATCAGCTACGAGGTGGTCGACATCGAGCAGGACCCGAAGGCCGCGGAATTCGTGATGAGCGTCAACGGCGGCAACCAGACCGTCCCGACGCTGCGTTTCGCCGACGGCAGCGCCCTGACCAACCCCTCGATCACCCAGGTCAAGCAGCACCTGACCACGATCGACGCCTGACCCGCGCGCCATCCACCGACGAGCGGCCGCCCACCCGGGCCGGCCGCTCGTCGCGTCCTGCCGTCCGCCCGACGCGCCGACGGTCCCCGGTCCGTCCTTCACCCTCCCGGGCTCGGCGGTGTCGTACCGACGACCTCCTGGCCCGCGGTGTCGGCCCGGTCGGCGGGGCTGGGCCCGGCGGCCGGCCGGCGGGGGGCGGGGATCCGGGCGGGCGGCGGCGGGCTGAGCGTGCGGCCGTGCCAGAGGTAGCCGCCGGCGAGCAGGGTGGCCACCCCGATCAACGCGAACAGGAAGCGGTAGTCCAGCACCCCGACGACCAACGCCCCCGCGCCGATGGAGAGCGCCTGCGGGCCGCTGACCACGGCCTCCGAGGCCGCGGCGACCCGGCCGAGCAGCCCCGGCGGGGTACGCCGCTGGATCAGCGTGTGCAGCCCGACCATGGTCAGCGGCAGCGACACCCCGGCCAGCAGCACCGCGACGAAGCCGAGCCAGAGGTTCGGATACACCAGCGCCAGCGAGGCCGGCCCGAAGAACGCCACCCCGGCGGCGAGCGTCCCCACCTCGCCCGCGCGGCGTACCACGGCCGGGGAGAGCAGCCCGCCGACCAGTCCGCCGATGCCCTGCACGGTGACCAGTACGCCGACGAACGCGGCGTCCCGGCGGAGCCCCTGGTCGACGTACGCGAAGATCAGCGACTCGCTGAAGCCCATCGCCAGCGACCCCAGCGCGTAGCCGAGCAGCGCCCGGCGCAGCGCCGGCTCCCCGGCCAGGTGCCGCAGCCCGGCGCTCAGCTCGGCCGGCCAGCGTAGCCCCGGCCCGGCGGGCGGCGTCTCCGGCGCGCGGATCAGGCTCACCACGACGGCTGCCGACAGGAAGCCGGCCATCCCGATCACGGCCAGGATCCAGCCACCGACGGCGGCGTAGAGCCCGGCACCGGCCAGCGGGCCGATCAGCCGCAGCCCCTGGCGCACGGTCTGGAGCACCCCGTTCGCCTCGGCCAGCAGCTCCACCGGCACGAGCTGGCGGATCAGGCCGCTGAGCACCGCGCTGAGCGTGATGTACGACAGGCCGTACAGGGCGGCCACCATGTAGATGATCCACACGTCGGTCCGGTCCCGTACCGCGAGGAGCGGGGTGAGCAGCACGGCCGTGACCAGGTTCGCCGCCACGAAGAACGGACGCCGAGGGTAGCGGTCGACGATCCATCCCACCAGCGGGGCCAGGGTCATCGGGGCGATGACCGCGAAGATGGTGGCACCGGCCAGCCCGTCCGACCCGGTCAGGTCCTTCACCCAGATGGCGAGGGCCAGCAGCAGGATCGACTCGGCGGCCATGCTGGCGAGCAGGCCACCGAAGAGCAGGCGGAATTCCGGGCGGCGCAGGACGGTGCGCATGGGGGTCCCTCCGGCGGGGGTGGTGCGCGGTATGGCGCGGGTGGGGGTGGCGCGGGCGGGCCGACGGCGCCGCTCCGGACGCCGTACCCTCCACGGTCCTCTTTCTGCGAGACACGCCCCCACCGGAACCTCCGACGGGAGTCGCGCCGTCCATACTGACCGTGGGGGGTGAATTTCATACAGTTACCGTCGCGTCCGCGTCGGTCCACGGGAAAGAGGACGTCGTGCCTCCTGCCTCACCCAGCCCGATCCTGCGCCGCCGCAGGTTGGGCACCGAACTGCGCCGGCTGCGCGAGGCCGCGGGTCTCACGGGAGACCATGTCATCGAGCGGATCGGCTGGGCGTCCGCGTCCAAGTTGTCCCGGCTGGAGAACGGCCGCAGCCGCCCGGACCCGGACGACGTCCACGTACTGCTGGATCTCTACGGCGCCGACGAGGCGCTGCGCCGGGAACTTCTCGGCATCACCCAGGAGGCCGGCGACATCCGCGGCTGGCTGCGGAACTACCCGGTGATGACCCAGCAGCAGCGCAGCTTCGCCGAACTGGAGGCGGGCTGCGCGGAGATCTCGGAATACAACCCGGTCCTGGTGCCGGGCCTGCTCCAGACGCCGGAGTACGCGTCGGTGCGGATCGCCTCGGCCCGGCAGGTCGGCGAGGAGGCCGGCGACCCGGAGGCCGGGGAGGACATCGACATCGAGGTGCGGGCCCGGCTGGCCCGCCAGTCGCTGCTCACCCGCGCCACCGACGCGCCCCGCTACACGGCGGTGCTGGAGGAGGCGGCGCTCGGCGGCCGGACCGGGCCGCCGGAGGTGCTGCGCGAGCAGCTCGTGCAGCTCTGCGACCTGGCGATGCTGCCGAACATCACGCTGCACGTGCTGCCGCGCGACACCCAGATCGGCGACTGGTACCTCCCGCCGACCGCGTTCTCGGTGTACCGGTTCGCGGATCCGCTCGATCCGGAGACGCTGGCGATCGAAGGGGGGTTCACCGACGTCATGTCGACCGAGGCAAACGCCTTAAATCGCTATAAAGTGGTGTTCGAGTGGCTATGCACGGCGGCGCTCTCCGAATCGGACACCCTCTCCTGGCTGATCGAGGCGACGGGGCGGCTGCCCGGCACGGCGACCGCGTCCACGGTGGCGTACGGATCGGCAACGGCGCCGGGCCAGCGCCGCCGGCACTCCGGGCGCCTGACGGAATGGTGACCACGGGGGACCACCGTCGGGTCGTGCGGCGCCACTCGTCCATCGGAGCAGTTCACGTCAGGAGTGGCACGATGAACGAGATCCGCAACACGCCGTCCACATTCGCCCAGCTCACGGACGCCCCGTGGCGTAAGAGCACGCGCAGCCAGACCTCGAACTGCGTCGAGGTCGCACCACTGAGGACCGGGCCGGCCGCGGTGGCCCTGCGGGACAGCAAGGACCAGAACGGTCCCGTACTGCTGTTCAACCGGGCGGGCTGGCTGGGCTTCATCGCCGGCGCGAAGAACGGACAGTTCGATCTGAACTGATCCGCCGACCGTCGCGGGGCCGCCGGCACGATGCCGGCGGCCTCGTCGCGTCTGCGCCCTGCCACCCCGCCGACCAGGCATCCGCTGATCGGACGAGGGTGCGGACCGATCGTCGCGTTTCACTTGATGAGACGACCGCGCGGCGTAACATGAGCGCAGAGTGACGTAGAACTTCCACCCGTTCTCGACCGTCGCGATTCATCCGGAGACCCAGATGCGTTTCCTGATCGTTCGCACCGACATCCGCGCCGTCGCCGACGTGGACATCGCCGCCGCGTGGGCGTGCGGTGACCGCCTGCGGGACGAGACCACCACACCCGAACCGCGCCGCCAGATCGTGCACGCCGAGGAGCGCGACGCCGCGCTGCTGCTGGCCCGGGCCCTCGCCACGGTCGGCGCGGTCCGCGCCGGAAAGCAACGGGTCAAGGTGCTCCCGCTTGACGAGCCGCGCCTCGGCCGCCGGGCCACGCCCGGCGACCGCGGCAGCTGACCCGCACCCAGACGTCCGCCGTGGTCGGACCGGCTCCCCCGCCGCGCACCTTGCCCCAGCCGACCACGGCGGCCCGGGTTCCCGGTCCGTGACCGTCGCGGCAACGACGGCCACGGACCGGGGGCCGCACGACCACCCCCGCCGCCCCGCCCGCCCCTCGCCCCCTCGCCCGCCCCCTCGCCCGCCGCCCGCCGCCCGCCGCCCGCCGCCCCCGCGATCTTGCACTTAGGGCCCCCGTTGCGCCCCTTTAATGGCATTCGCCCGGGCAGGAACTGCAAGATCGCGGAGGCGTGGAGGGGCGGGGCGCGGAGGGACGGGGCGGAGGGGAGGGGAGGGGCGGGGCGGGGCGGGTCAGCAGTGTCCGTCGAGCCAGCGGTGGATCAGGAAGAGCGCGATCGACGACGGCGGCGGCAGTACCAGCGAGGCGCCCCCCACGTCCACCGGCCGCCCCGCCAGGGCCGTGCCGATCTCCCGGCGGGAGAACCACCGGGCGTACGCGATCTCCGTCGCGTCCACCCGCACCGGATGCTCCGGGTCGGCGGTGGCGAGGAAGCCGAGCATCAGCGAGCCGGGAAACGGCCAGGCCTGGCTGCCCGCGTACGCGATGTCCTCGACCGGGACGTCGACCTCCTCGCGGACCTCACGCAGCACCGCGGCCTCGGCCGACTCCCCCGGCTCGACGTAGCCCGCGAGGCAGGAGAACCGGCGCTCGCCGGCGGTGTGCGGCCAGGTGGCGTTGTTGCCGAGCAGGCACCGCCCGTCCGGGCCCCGGACACCGTCGTGCACCAGCACGATCATGGCGGGATCGGTACGTGGCCAGATCCGCTCCCCGGCGGGGTCGACCCGGGACCAGCCGGCCTCGTCCACCTCGGTCGGGTGCCCGGTGACCGACGAGTAGCGGTGTCGCAGGTGCCAGTTGACCAGCGCCAGCGCGGTGGTGAACAGCCCGGCGTCCCGGTCGCCGAGCAGGTGGCCGACCTCGCGCAGGTGCGCCGCCCGGGCCCCGGGCACCGCCGGCAGCGGGGCGTCCACGGCGAAGACCGGCATCCCGTCCGGCTCGACGCCGAGGAACATCGGGGTCACCGACGCCGGCAGCCCGGCCCGGTCGACCAGCACCAGCGTCGGCGGCGACGTGTCGGTACGCACCAACGCCCGGCCCCCGTCGGCGGAGTCGAGCACCAGCACCCGGGCCTGGCTCCACGCCTGCGCCAGCCACCCGGGGTCGGTGCGCCGGTGGGCCGCCCGGTCCAGGGTGGAACGGGCCAGCGGTGGTGCGGCCTCCCCGCTCACGGCCGGGCCGGCTCGGTGACGACCGGGGTCAGCGCCGACAACTGCGGCCCGATGCGTTCGGCGTCGCCCAGCACCACGGTGACCGCCCGGGCCGGGGCCAGGTAGCGGGCCGCCGCCTCGGCCACGTCGGTCACGGTCGCCTTCGCCAGCCGGGCGGCGTGCTCGGCCAGGAACTCCAGACGCAGCCCGTTGCCGGCGTACGCGCTGGTCAGCGAGGCGAGCCCGGCCTGGGTGGACATCCCGAGCTGGAGGGTGCCGAGGGCGTACTGGCGGGCCTGCTCCAGCTCCTCCTCCCCGGGCGGGAGGCTGGCCAGCCGGCCGAGCTCGTACGTCGTCTCCAGCAGCGCCGGCCCGGTGACCTCGGTGGCCACCTCGGCGGCGGCGACCAGCACCGACCCGGCCACCGAGTGCTCGACGAGCGAGTGCGGCCCGTACGTGTAGCCCTTGTCCTCGCGGATGTTCTCCACCCAGCGGGAGGAGAAGTAGCCGCCGAAGATCAGGTTGGCCAGTTGCAACGCGGCGTGGTCGGGGTGGGTGCGGGGCACCGCCGGCAGCGCCATCCGCAGCGAGGACTGCACCGCTCCCGGGCGGTCGACCAGCAGCAGCGGCCCGGGCTCCAGCGGCGGAGCAGCCGGCAGGTCGCCGGTGTGCCCGGCGCCCTGCCACCCCGACAGTGCCTTCTCGACGGCGTCGAGAGCCCGCTCCGGCTGCACGTCGCCGACCAGCACCAGCACCGCGCCGGCGGGGTGCACCCGCTGGGCGTGCAGGGTCCGCAGCACTCCCGGCCGGACCGCCCGGACCGCCTCGGGTTCGGGGGTCTGCACCGAGTACGGGTGCGTGCCGTAGACCCGCCGGAGCAGGGCGGTACGGGCCAGGTGTGCCGGCTGGCTCCGCGCCACGTGGATCCGGTCGACCAGTCGGTCCCGCTCCGTGGCGACGTCTTCGTTCGGGTAGGTCGCGCCGGTCAGCACCTCGGCGAGGATCTCCAGCATCCGGTCCAGCCCGGTGACCAGCCCGGCGCCGGAGAGCATCAGGCGGTCCGGGTCGATCCCGGCGGAGAGCCCGCCGCCGACCTTCTGCAACTCGGCCGCGATCTGCACGCTGGACATGGTGCGCGTGCCGGAGAGCAGGGTCTGCGCGAGCATGGCGCCCCGGGCGAGGTGGGTACGGCCGAACGGCATCCACAGTCGCAGCTCCACCAGCGGCACCGACGGCCGGCGTACGACGATCGCGGTCAGCCCGTTGCCCAGGGTGCGTTCGGCCTGCTTCGGCAGCTTGAACCTGCGGTTGGGGCCGAGCGGCGGCAGCGCCCGCGGCGCGGCCGGCGCGGCCGCCTGGTCCTTCTTCGTTCGCGACTGCGGGGCTCGCGACACCGGCTCACTCCTCGCGCTCACTGGCCCACCCTCGTTCGCGACTGCGGGGCTCGCAACCCCGGCTCACTCCTCGCGCTCACCGGCCCACCCTCGTTCGCGACTGCGGGGCTCGCAACCCCGGCTCACTCCTCGCGCTCACTTGGCCCCTCCGGCGATGACCTCGATGGACGCGCGGCGCTCGGGCCGCAGGGTGGCCGCGGCGGCGCGGACCTGCTCGTCGGTGACCTCGCCGACGAGCCGGGGCAGGTCGTTGAGCAGTCCCGGCTCGCCGCGCTGCTGTTCCAGCACGGCCATCTGCAACGCCCGGCCGAGCACCGCGTCGGTGTCGCGCAGCAGGTGGGTCGCCATGCGGGCCTGGGTGCGGGCCAGCTCCCCCTCGGCGACCCCGTCGGTGGCGAGCCGGTCCAGCTCCTCGTCGATGGTGCGCAGCACCTTGTCCACGTCCCCGCCGGGTGGCAGGTGCGCCTGGAGCAGCAGCGCCGTCGGGTCCCGCACGTCGAACGGGTCGCCCATGAAACCGACGTAGCCGCCGAGGCCGGTCACCGCCCGGTCCCGCTGGACCAGCCGCTCGACCAGCCGGGACGCGTCGCCGTCGGTGAGCACCTCGGCCAGCACGACGTACGGCAGGTAGGCGGCGAAGTCGGTGATCGGGTCGGGCACCCGCCAGGCGCCGGCCACCGCCGGCAGCGGGGCCAGCGCGTCGGTGTACGAGGTGCGCCGCTCCTCGGTCAGGTCGGGTTCGGCGAAGTCGGGCCGCTTCGGCGCGGGTCGGGCCGGCACGTCGCCGAAGTGCCGCTCGATCAGCCTGGTCGCCTCGGCGACGTCGATGTCGCCGCCGACCGACAGCACGGCGTTGCCGCTGGCGTAGTAGCGGCGGAAGAAGTCGGCGGCGTCCGAAACGGTGGCCGACTCCAGGTCGACGAAGGAGCCGTAGCCGTCGTGGGCGTTCGGGAAGGTGTCGAACATCACCGGCGGCAGGGTCAGCCAGGGGAAACCGCCGTACGGGCGGTTGAGCACGTTGACCCGGATCTCCTCCTTGACCACGTCGACCTGGTTGCGCAGGTTCTCCTCGGTCAGCCGGGGGCCGCGCATCCGGTCGGCCTCCAGGAACAGCGCCCGTTCCAGGGCGTTGCTCGGCAGGGTCTCGAAGTAGTCGGTGTAGTCCAGGTGGGTGGAGCCGTTGAAGGTGCCGCCCGCCCCCTGCACGTGCCGGAAGTGGGCCAGCTTCTCCAGGTTCTCCGACCCCTGGAACATGAGGTGCTCGAAGAGGTGGGCGAAGCCGGTGCGCCCCTCGGGCTCGGAGCGGATGCCGACGTCGTAGACCACCGCCACCCCGATCACCGGGGCGCTGCGGTCGGGGGTCAGGACCACCCGCAGGCCGTTGTCGAGGGTGAACCGCTCGACCGGGTACTTCGTCGCTGGAATTCTCGATCTCCGCGCCGCCACGGGATCGACCCTAGCGTGTCGTCGCCCCGGTGACCGGCGACCTTTCCCCAGCGGCCCCGTCCGGCGCCCGGCGCGCCGCGCCCACCTTCCCCGGCGGCCGGGGGCAGCCCGGACGACACGGGCCGCAAAGCCGATCCAACCAATAGGAGTTACCCCTATTTGCGGGACGCACATCCCGGGATGTGGTTGGCCCTTGACGCCAGCTCACCACCTGCCCCACTCTTCCTACCAACTAAGTAGGAATACTGCGGATTGGATGGACGATGAGACGGCTACCCCTGCGTCGGTGGGTCTCCCTGGCCACCCTCGCCGTCGTCGGCGCGGCGACCCTGGGCAGCGCTGCCGCCTGCGGCGACGACAGTGAGAGCGCGGGCGGCGGCTCCGGCCCGACGACCCTGCGGCTCGGCTACTTCCCCAACATCACCCACGCCCCGGCCGTGGTCGGCGTGGAAAAGGGCATCTTCGCCGAGAAGCTCGGCAGCGGCGTCAAGCTGGAGACGAAGACCTTCAACGCCGGCCCCGCCGCGATCGAGGCGATCTTCTCCGGCGCGCTCGACGCCACGTACATCGGCCCGAACCCGACCGTGAACGCCTTCTCGAAGTCCAAGGGCGAGGCCGTCCGGGTCATCTCCGGCGCGGCCTCCGGCGGCGTAGCGCTCGTCGTGAAGCCCGGGATCACCTCGGTGGAGCAACTCCGGGGCAAGAAGATCGCCACCCCGCAACTGGGCAACACCCAGGACGTGGCCATCCGCTACTGGCTCAAGGAGAAGGGCCTCACGACGACCAAGGAGGGCGGCGGCGACGTCAAGATCATCCCGCAGGAGAACGCCCAGACGGTGGAGACGTTCAACAGCGGGGCCATCGACGGCGCCTGGGTGCCCGAGCCATTCGTGTCCCGGCTGGTCAACGCCGGCGGCAAGGTGCTCGTCGACGAGCGCGACCTCTGGCCGGACCGGAAGTTCGTGATCACCAACCTGATCGTCAGCACCAGGTTCCTCAAGGCCCACCCCGACGTGGTGAAGAAGCTGGTCGAGGGCCAGGTGGCCGCGAACGAGTTCGTCAACGGCAGGCCCGACGAGGCGCACCAGGCCATCTCCGAGCACATCGGGAAGATCAGCGGCAAGCCGCTGGACCTCAAACTGATCAAGCAGGCCTGGCCGACGCTGGAGTTCACCAACGACCCGATCGCCTCGTCGCTCAAGACCGGGCTCGACCACGCCGTAGCGGTCGAGCTCACCCAGCCGGTCAGCCTCGACGGGCTCTACGACCTCACCCACCTCAACGAGGTGCTCAAGGGTCAGGGCAAGACCGAGGTCGTCCAACCATGACGTCGACCGCGACGACGCCACGCAGCGCGACCGGCTCGGTCGCGCTGCACGGCGTCACCAAGGTGTACGGGCGCGGGGCGACCGCCGTCCCCGCCCTGGACGGGGTCTCTCTCGACGTCGCGCCCGGCGAGTTCGTCTGCCTGGTCGGGGCCTCCGGCTGCGGCAAGAGCACACTGCTCAACCTGGTCGCCGGCCTCGACCGGCCCAGCGGCGGGCGGATCGCCCTCGACGAGGGCGTCGACCCGGGGCTGATGTTCCAGGAGCCGGCCCTCTTTCCCTGGCTGACCGTCGAGGGCAACGTCGAGATGCCGCTGAAGCTGCGCGGGCTGCCCCGGGCCGCGCGGCGGGACCGGGTCGCCGAACTGCTCGGCACGGTGCACCTGGCCGACTTCGGCCGCAAGCGCCCGCACGAACTGTCCGGCGGCATGCGCCAACGGGTGGCGCTGGCCCGCACCCTCGCCCTGGACACGCCGGTGCTGCTGATGGACGAGCCGTTCGGCGCGCTCGACGCGATGACCCGGGACATCCTGCACGACGAGCTGGAACGGATCTGGACGCAGCGGCGGCTCACCGTGCTCTTCGTGACGCACAACGTCCGCGAGGCGGCCCGGCTCGCCGACCGGATCATCCTGCTCTCCAGCCGGCCCGGCCGGATCATCTGGTCCACCCCGGTCGACGTGCCCCGGCCGCGCCGCATCGACTCCCCCGAGGTCGCCGCGATCGCCGCCGAGGTCACCGGCCGCCTACGCAAGGAGGTGGGTCGCCATGGCCGGTGACACCCTCACCACCGTCCCGCGTACCGACACGGAGATCTCCGGACTGGACGCCCTCGAACTGGCCGGCCGGGGCGAACGTCGCCCCCGGGCCAGCCGGCTCTGGGCGGCGACCTGGCCCAAGCTGGCCGCCCTCACCATCGCCATCGGCGTGTGGCAGGTCGTGGTCTGGACAGGGTGGAAGCCCGAGTACTCGTTGCCCGGCCCGGCGGCCGTGGGCCAGGAACTGGTCCGGCAGGTCAGCGGCGTCCAACTCTGGGACGGGCTGGCCACCACCCTGCGCCGGGCCGCCGTCGGCTACCTCTTCTCGGTCGCCGTCGGCCTGCTGCTCGGCCTGGCGGTGGCCCGGTCGCGGATCCTGCGGGCCGCGATCGGCTCGATGATCACCGCGCTCCAGACCATGCCGTCGATCGCCTGGTTCCCGCTGGCGATCCTGCTGTTCGAGCTGAGCGAGGAGGCGATCTTCTTCGTGGTGGTGCTCGGCGCCGCGCCGTCCATCGCCAACGGCGTGATCGCCGGCGTGGACTACGTGCCGCCGCTGCTGCTGCGCGCCGGCCGCAACCTCGGTGCCCGGGGGCTGAACCTGTACCGGTACGTCATCGCGCCCGCCGCGCTGCCGGCCATCGTGGCCGGTCTCAAGCAGGGCTGGGCGTTCTCCTGGCGCAGCCTGATGGCCGGCGAGCTGATCGTGGTCGGCATCTCGCAGACCTCGCTGGGCGCGCAGCTGACCTACTCGCGGGAACTCTCCGACTCCCCCTGGCTGATCTCCACGATGATCGTGATCCTGGTGCTGGGCCTGGTCGTCGATGCCGCGTTCGGGGCGGCGGACAAGGCGATCCGGCGTCGCTGGGGCGTGCTGGACCAGGCGGGTCAGTGACGTGTACGTCTCCGCGCGCAGCGACTACGCGCTCCGGGCCATGCTCGCCGTCGCCGCCGCGGACCCGGTCGGCGGCGGCGTGCTGGTCAAGGCGGGGGCCCTGGCCGACGGCCAGGACATCCCGCTGAGCTTCCTCCAGGGCATCCTGGTCGACCTGCGCCGGGCCGGCCTGCTGGTGAGCCACCGGGGCACCGAGGGCGGGTACGCCCTGGCCCGCCCTGCGGTGGAGATCAGCGTCGGCGACGTCCTCCGCGCGGTCGGTGGGTCTCTGACGACCGTGCGTGGCCTGCCCGCCGAGCGGGCCGGCTACGCGGGCGTGGCGGCCGGCCTGCGGGACGTCTGGCTGGCCGTGCACGGCGCCATCGCCCTGGTGGTCGACCGGACCACCCTCGCCGACCTGCTGGGAGCGGGCCACCGCCCGGCCGGAGCCGGGGAGACCCGCACCCGCTGACCGCCGCTGCGGCACGCTCAGCCAGCGGTGGGAGCCGGCTGCTCCGTCGGGCTGCGAAGCTCGACCGGAGCGGCCGGCGCGGCCCCGTCCGGGGTGGCGTGCCACGGCGTGAAGACCGCGACCATGGCGAGCAACAGCCCGGCGAGCGCCACCGCGAGCACCAGCAACAGTTCCCGCGCCGCACCCGAGCCGGCGTCGCCCGCCATGGTCACCCCTCCCACGCCGGGCGCTCCCGCCCGGTTCTTCCCCCGCCCCCAGCTTCCACCACCCGCGGCGGCGCAGACAGTCGCCGATCGGACGCAACGTTCGCTGATTCCGGACTCAGCCGCCGGGCCGGGGACCGGCGCCCGGGACCGGTGCGCGGAGCGGGGAAAGGTCGGTCAGGAGGCGCGCGGAGTGCGCGGGCGCCGGGAACGGCGGGGCCGGCCCGAGGCGCGGTGCGGAGTCCGGCCGCCCTCACCGGCGCGGCCGGCGGCGGCCCCGGAGGCGGCGGCCTGCGGCGGGGGCGGCGCGATCGTCACCGGTACGCCGGACGGCTCCCGGGCACCGGTCACCCGGGCCAGGGCCACGTCGCCCGGACGCACCTGGACGGTCTCGGGACGGATGCCGGCGGTCGACATCAGCCGGGACACGTCCCGGCGCTGCTCCGGCAGGACCAGGGTGACCACCGTGCCGGACTCCCCCGCCCGGGCGGTACGCCCACCCCGGTGCAGGTAGTCCTTCGCCTCGGTGGGCGGGTCCACGTTGACCACCAGGTCCAGCCCGTCCACGTGGATGCCCCGGGCCGCCACGTCGGTGGCGACCAGCGCCGTCACCTGCCCGGTGCGGAACTGCTCCAGGATCCGGGTGCGCTGCGGCTGCGACTTGCCACCGTGCAGGGCTGCCGCGCGTACCCCCTTGGCCAGCAACTGCCGGGCGACCCGGTCGGCGCGGTGCTTGGTGCCCATGAACAGGATGGTCCGGCCCTCGCGGGCGGCGATCCAGGTCAGCGCGGTCGGCTTGTCCACCGCGTCGACGTGCAGCACGTGGTGGGTCATCGCGGTCACGGTGGCCGTGCCGGGGTCGACCGAGTGCGAGACCGGGTCACTGAGGAAGCGGCGGACCAGCTTGTCCACGCCGCCGTCCAGGGTGGCCGAGAAGAGCATCCGCTGCCCGTTCGGGGCGACCTGCTCCAGCAGCTTCGTCACCTGCGGCAGGAAGCCCATGTCGGCCATCTGGTCGGCCTCGTCGAGCACGGTGATGCCGACCTGGTCCAGCCGGGCGTCGCCGCGGTTGATCAGGTCGTGCAGCCGACCGGGGGTGGCCACGACCAGCTCGGCACCCGCACGCAGGGCGTCCGCCTGGCGTTGCAGCGACAGGCCACCGACGACGGTGGCGCAGCGCAGCCCGACCGCGCGGGCGTACGGGTCGAGCGCGGTGGTGACCTGCTGGGCCAGCTCGCGGGTCGGCACCAGCACCAGGGCCAGCGGGCGGCCGGCCCGGGCCCGCCGGCCGGCGGTGCGGGACAGCAGGGGAAGCCCGAAGGCGAGCGTCTTGCCGGAGCCGGTACGGCCCCGGCCGAGCACGTCCCGGCCGGCCAGCGAATCCGGCAGGGTCGCCGACTGGATCGGGAACGGCTCGGTGATGCCCTGGGCGGTCAACTCGGCGAGCAGCGCCGGGGCCAGCCCGGTATGGGCGAACGACGGAACGACAGTGGTCATGCGGAAGCCTTCCTCGACGGCGGCACGTGTCGAGGGAGGGCGCCGAATGCGGCGCTGTCACCGGCGGACCGAGCCGCGGGTGACTCACAAGCACGAACCGAAAGGGGTACGGGCCGGCCCGCCGCCGACCCGTTGCCTGCGTACGCAGGTCGACGGTGGGGCGGACCGGTCCCGTCACCGCACCCGGAGGGCGCGGTGGGTGCTACCTGAAGATCCGAAGATCAGAGCGGGCGGATGTTCTCCGCCTGCGGGCCCTTCTGGCCCTGGGTCACCTCGAACTCGACCCGCTGGTTCTCGTCCAGGCTCCGGTAGCCGGAGGTCTGGATGGCCGAGAAGTGGGCGAAGACGTCGGCGCCGCCGCCGTCCGGGGTGATGAAGCCGAAGCCCTTGTCAGCGTTGAACCACTTGACGGTGCCAATAGCCATTTTTGTTTCGTCTCCTTGACGGAACGTCGAGCCCACACCTGTTGTGGGCCCGAAGAGGAGCGCGCCACGCGGAACTGCCTGGCTCGCTTGTCGCTTCTGGTCGCCCCGCCCGGAGAACTCCGGACACAACAAAGAGCGCCTGGGGCCACAATCCTCCAGGCGCACACAGAGTCTCTGGGAACCATAACTGCAACGCGACCAACCTATCACGGATTCGACGGAGGACCACCGTCTGCCGGAATTTCCGGCACGGAGACGATCAACGCGGTCAGCCCGGCCACGTCGAGCAGGTCCGCCGGGCGGACCGTGACCCCGTCCCGCACGTAGTGGAACGCCGCGCCGACCCGCTCCACCGGCACGCCGGCCAGCTCCGCCCAGGCCAGCCGGTAGACCGCGAGCTGCACCGCGGCCACGTCGGCGGCGACGCCGGCGGGCTGCCGGCCCGTCTTCCAGTCGACCACGTCGAACCGCCCGCCCGGCCGGGCGAAGACGGCATCCATCCGCCCCCGGACCACCACCCCGGCGACGACTGTGGCGAAGGGCACCTCCACCTCGACCGGCACCCGGTCGGCCCACTCGCTGGCCAGGAAGCGCTCCTGGAGCTCGGCCAGCGCCTCGTCCGGCGCCGCGTCCGCGTCGGCCGCACCCGGCAGCTCGTCCAGGTCGAGCAGCCGGTCGGCGCCGAACCGCTGCTCCAGCCAGGTGTGGAAGGCGGTGCCCCGGCGGGCGTACGGATTGGGCTCGGTGGGCACCGGGCGGCGCAGCGCGCGGGCCAACGCCGCCGGATCGCGGCGCAGCGCCACCAACTGGGTCACCGACAGTTGGCCGGGCAGCGCCACCTCGACCGCGCCGGACTGGCGGGTCAGCTCGGCCCGCTCGGCGAGCAGCAGGTCGGCCTCCCGCCGCCACCGCACCACGTCCACGTCGTCGGCCGGCCGATCCGTGCCCCCCTCCGCGGTGCCGTCGCCGTCGGCGAGGAATCGGCGGACCAGGGCCGACGCCTCGGCCAGCGCCGGCCGGCGGGCGCCCAGCGGATCGGCCGGCCACTCGGCGCGCAGCACCACCTCGGTCGTCGGGTTGACGGCGTCGCCCGGCGGCTCCGGCGCCCACTCGTCGACCAGGTGCCCCGCACGGGCGTCCAGGCAGGCGTCGTGCACCTCCCGCAGCAGCACCGACGGGCCGCGCGGGCGCTTCGTGCCCTCCCCCCACCAGTAGCCGGAACAGAGCAGCAGGCGCCGGGGCCGGGTCACCGCCACGTACGCCAGCCGGCGTTCCTCCCGCTCGTCGTGTGCCCGCCAGGCGTCGGTGAAGTCCTCCAGCGCCCGGGCCACCTCCCGCTGGTCCCCGGCATCGGCCAGCGCCAGCTCGGGCAGCCCGTCGGCGTCGCCGCGCAGCGAGAACGGCAGCACGCCCAGCCCGCCGAGCCAGTGGTCGGAGTTGCGCACCGGCCCCGGCCAGACGCCCCGGCTCAGCCCGGCCACCGCGACCACGTCCCACTCCAGACCCTTCGCCGCGTGCGCGGTGAGGATCTGCACCGCGCCCTCGACCACCTCCACCTCGCCCGGGGTGAGGCCGCGCTCCTCGTCCTCGGCGGCGGCCAGGTAGGCCAGGAACCCCGACAGGGTGGCCCCCGGGGTCTCGCCGCTGAACCGGGCGGCCACGTCGCCGAGCGCGTCCAGGTGGCCCCGGGCCAGGCCGGCGTCGCCGGCCCCGTCCCGGCCGGCCCGCACCGCCACCTCCACGTCCAGCCCGATCGTCCGCTCGATGTCCGCGATCAGCTCCGGCAGGGACTGGTCCAGCCGGTAGCGCAACAGGCCCAGCTCCCGGGCGTACGCCAGCAGCCGCGCATAGCCCTCCGCCGAGTACGCCTGGGCCGGGCCCAGGTCGGCCAGCGCCTCGACCAGGGTCGCCTCGTCGAGCAGGTCCGGGGTGATCTCGGGGCTGCCGTCGTCGGCGAGCCGGCGCCGGGCCGCCGCGATGCCCTTCGCCCGGCGGTGCAGGGCCACCAGGTCACGGGGCCCGATCCGCCAACGCGCGCCGGTCAGCAGCCGCAGCAGCGCGGCCCCGTCCGTCGGGTCGGCCAGCACGCGCAGCGTGCACACCACGTCCCGCACCTCGGGGGTGTCCAGCAGGCCGCCCAGGCCGACCACCTCGACCGGCAGGCCGCGCTCGCGCAACGCCGACTCGATCGCCGGGATCTGGCTGCGCAGCCGCACGAGCACGGCGGTCGTGGGCCGCAGCGGCACCGGGATGTGCTCGGGCAGCACGCCGGGCATCCCCGCCGCGCCCCGCCACGCGTGCAGCACGCTGTCGGCGATCCAGTCGGCCTCGTCGGCGTACGTCCGGAGGAGGGCGCAGTGCACGGTGCCGCCGGCGGCGCCGCGGGCGCTACGGTGCGGCACCGGATCCTTGACGCTCATCGCCGCGTGCAGCTCCGGCACCCGGGCGCCGGCGGCCCGCAGCGGGGTCGCCAGGGCGTTGGCGACGCCGAGGATCTCGGGCCGGTTGCGCCAGCTCGTGGTGAGGCTGAGCACCTCGGCCGGCGTGCCGTCGGCGCGGGCGAACTCCGTGGGGAAGCGGTCCAGGGTGCCGGCGCTCGCCCCGCGCCAGCCGTAGATCGACTGGCACGGGTCGCCGACCGCCGTCACCGGGTGCCCGCCGCCGAAGAGCGCGTTGAGCAGCACCACCTGGGCGTGGCTGGTGTCCTGGTACTCGTCGAGCAGCACCACCCGGTAGCGGTCGCGCTCGATCTCGCCGACCGCCGGGTGGTCCCGGGCCACCCGGGCCGCCCGGGCAAGCTGGTCGGCGAAGTCCATCGCCTCGAAGTCCTCCTTGCGCCGGGCGTACGCGCGCACCAGCGGAAGCAGCTTCAACCGGGTCTGCTGGAGTTGCAGCGCCTTGCGGACGTCGGCGTAGACCCGACCAGGGCGCGCCTGCACCTCGGCGAAGAAGCGACCCGTCCACGCGGCCAGCGCGTCCGGGCCGACCAGGTGCTCGTCCAGCTCCCCGGCGAGCGCCAGCACCGCGTCGGTGACCGTGCTCGGCATCCGGTCCACCTCGGACATGTCGCCGTCGTAGTTGCGCACCAGCAGGTCGACCAACTGCCAACGGGACGCCTCGGTGAGCAGCCGGGTGGACGGCTCGTAGCCCGCCCGCAGCCCGTGCTCGGTGACGATCCGGCCGGCGTACGAGTGGTAGGTCGACACGGTCGGCTCCCCGGCCAGCGGGTCGTCGAGCGGGTCACGCCCCCGCCGCCCCAGCCGCCGCACCAACTGGTCCAGCCGGGTACGCACCCGGTGCGCCAACTCCCCGGCGGCCTTGCGGGTGAAGGTGAGCCCCAGCACCTGCTCCGGCCGCACGTACGAGTTGGCGACCAGCCAGACCACCCGGGCGGCCATCGTCTCGGTCTTGCCCGACCCGGCGCCCGCGACGACCAGCAGCGGCTCCACCGGGGCGGCGACGATCGCCGCCTGTTCCCGGGTAGGTGCGGGCAGCCGCAGCAGCTTCGCCAGCTCCACCGGCGTGTACCGGGGGCCGGCGTCGGCGACCCGGGGCGCCGGGGTCGCGCTGCTGAACAGGGCGGGCTGCGTCACGGCACCACCTC